>NZ_CP039292.1:2100207-2400236 GCF_004798665.1 Actinomyces procaprae | reverse complement strand
GCTCACGCAGTGCCGCGGCGAAGGAGTCCGTGGTGGTCACCACGGCGTCGGCGTCGCGCTCCAGCCGGGTGATCACCGGCGGAACCGCCCCGCGTACCGCCCTGACCGCCCGACGCCGCACCCCGGGACGGTCCCCGCCGGCCCAGCTCGAGGCGGAGTCCAGGATGTCGGGCCAGGCGTCACGCAGCTCGGCAACCACCGGGCGCCGCAGTGCACGTCCCAGTGCCAGGGCCGCAGGCAGCGTCGGCAGGCCGGGCACCGAGCCGACGACGACGTCGGGGCGGCGTGAACCGGAGAAGCGCCGCAGCCCCAGCCGCAGGGCGTCGGCCGCAGCCACCGCCTGATCCGCGCCCCTGCCCCCCAGGCCGGCGTCGTAGGGGCGGAATGCGGTGCGGTGAATCATCGCGCCCGAGGCATCCCGGTGAACCGCGCCGGGCGCGTGGCGCGGGTCGGCGTCGAGCAGGCGCCCGGCCGGGTAGTGCGGGGCCGGGGTGAGCACGGCCAGCTCATGCCCCCGCTCCACCAGGCCGCGGGCGAGCCAGCTCCAGCGCTTCTGCGGCGCCCCCGTCTCCGGTGCCCAGTAGTGGGTCAGCAGCAGGATCCTCATGGCACTCACCTCACCGGCCGGAGCGTGCGGAACGGGTCGCCGGCGCCGACCGCCAGCGGCAGGTACAGGTATCCGGTCAACACGGCGAGAATCAGCCCCCAGGCGAACGACTGCCGGCTCACTGCCAGACCCGCCCACGCCAGCGCCGAGCAGAGCGCGGCCGTGCCGGCAACCAGTAGGGCAACTGCCCAGTGCGGCCAGCCGAAGGTCACCAGCCGCTGATATACGTGCAGCTTGTGTGGCTCGTACCAGCGCTGCCCGGTGCGCACTCGCATCATCAGGGTGAAGCCGGTGTCGGCAACCAGCACCAGCAAGGGTGCTACCGCGGCGCTGGTCGGCACTCCGGTGGCCAGGCACATCGTCGCGGCGAAGGCCCAGGCGCCACCCAGCGCGTACGAGCCCGAGTCTCCCAGGAACACGCGGGCGCGAGGCGCGTTGAAGGGCAGGAAGCCGGCGGCGGCACCGGACACCGCGATCATTACGAAGCCCAGTCCCGGAACCGGGTGCAGGAGGGAGACCGCCACGAACCACAGGCCGGTCACCACCGCGTGCCCTGACGCCAGCCCGTTCGCGCCGTCCATGAAGTTGGTGGCGTTGACCACGCCGGCCGCGCACACTGCCACCGGCACCGCCACCCACGGGTTCGCCCCCGCCTGCGCCGTGGCCGCAATGCCCAGCAGCAGTCCCACCGCCAGTTGCATGCACAGGCGTGACTGGGTGGACAGCGAGAACAGGTCCTCGAGCAGACCCACGATCGCGAAGGCCAGAATCGTCACCAAGCCCAGCATGATCACGCTGAAGCGGGTGGACAGGTGGGTCAGCCCGACCCGGTGCCAGGCGACCAGGGGCGCCACCCCCATCACCACAACCGCGCCGAGCACTACCGCCAGCCCGCCGCCGCGCGGCGTCGGCGCCGAATGCAGCGAGCGGCCCACCGGGATGTCGACAACCTGGGCGCGGCGCAGCATCGGAATGAGCGCCGGCGTGGCCAGCGCCGCTGCTGCCGCGGCGGCCAGGAAGCCGAGGACGAGGGCAAGTGTCATGCCCCGCTCTCCGCTTCCATCCAGCGGCGTACCAGGGCACCGTGCTGACCCCAACGGGCGCGTTCGCTCAGGTCTGCGATCGCGTCCAGCTTCTCCATCGGGAACGGCGGAACGGAGGTCTGCGAGATCAGCGGGTGATTGGGGCGCACATCCTCCTCGCCCCGGCCGAACAGCTCCTCGGTGAGCTTCTCTCCCGGACGCACGCGCGTGTAGGTGACCTGGGCGTCGGGGTGCCCCATCAGGGTGGCGAAGCGCCGCGCGATCTCCTCAATGTTGTGGGGCTTGCCCATGTCCAGCACCAGGACCTCGCCCGAGCGGCCGAGCACACCCGCTTGCAGAACCAGCTGGCAGGCCTCATCCACACTCATGAAGAAGCGCTCCATGCTCGGGTCCGTGATCGTCAGCGGCAGTCCGCGCTCCAGCTGAGAGGCGAATGTCAGCAGCGCCGAACCGCGCGACCCCAGCACATTCCCGAAGCGGACCGACATGAAGCGGCGCTCGGGTGCCAGGCTGCGGCCGATCGTCGCCGTCAGCCGCTCCGCCACCCGCTTGGAGTAGCCGAGCACGCACTGCGGGTCGGCGGCCTTGTCCGTGGAGATGTTGATGAAGCGCCGCACGTCGTGGCTCGCCGCCGCCATCAGCAGATCGTGGGTGGCGGCCACATTCGTCAGGAACGCCTCCTCCGGGAAGCGCTCCGTCAGGGTCACGTGCTTGAGGGCGGCGGCGTGGAAGACGATGGTCGGCCTGTTCTCGTCGAACAGCGCCGGAATGAACCCCGGGGTGCGCAGGTCGCCGAGAATCAGGTCGGGGGAGTCGAGCATGGCCTGGCCGTCCAGCGACAGCTGCACCGCGTGCAGGGCCGAGTCGTCCCGGTCCACCATGATCAGCCGGTCCGGCTCGTAGCGGGCAATGGCGTGGCACAGCTGGGAGCCGATCGACCCGCCGGCACCCGTCACCAGGACCCGCTCGCCACTGAGGTAGGCGCCGATCGCATCGACGTCGGTGTCGATCTCGCGGCGCCCGAGCAGGTCCGCGATCTGCGGGGGCCGGAACACATTGGTCGAGTGCAGCTGGGAGGCGTCCGGGCGGTATGAGGGCGCCCGGTCGACCAGCTCCGTCACGGAGGGCATGATGCGGATCTCCAGCCCGAGGGACTGCGCCATCTCCACGACCTCGTCGACCTTGTCCGGGCCGGCGGAGGGAACCGCCAGCAGGACCTGGTCCGCGCGGGTCTCGTTGGCCACTTGCCCGAGCGCCTCCCACGGCCCGAGCACGCGCACGCCGCTGATGCGCAGGTGGCGCTTGGACGGGTCGTCGTCCAAGATGCCCACCGGCGTGAAGACACCCTCCTGATCCTGCTGCATCAGGCTTATCGCCTGCACCCCGCCGTAGCCGGCACCGAGCACGATCGTGCGCCGGGTGCGGTGCGCCTGCGGGCGGTGCCGCCACGCCACGAAGCGCTGGAAGAGCCACCGCGCCGCCAGGTGCAGGGTGAGCGCCACCGCTCCGGAGACCGCCGCCGCGTCGAGCGGCAGCAGCGCCCCCTGGGACAGGGCGGACACCGCCACCAGGACCGCCGCAACCAGCACGTCGGTGATCAGGATCTGCGGGATCTCGTCGCTGGTCGCGAACCGGGCTCGGCCACGCAGGAACAGCACCCATGCCAGCAGTTGCAGCACCACCGGGAGCAGGATCATGAAGCCGACGGCGGCGCTGCCCGGCTCCCGGGAGCCGGGGGCGACGTTCAGGGACACGACCAGTGCAATCGCCAGCACCCACATGGCGCAGTCGAGGGCCGGGATCGACCCCTGGGGCAGGTGCAGGCGCGAGCCGCCGATGTCCGTCGTCGGCCAGGACTCACGCAGATCTGGCGGGGCGGCGGCATCGGGCTGGGCGCCGGCATCGGGCTGGGCGCCGGCATCGGGCTGGGCGGCGGCATCGGGCTGGGCGCCGGCCGCGGAGACGGCCTCCGGCTGCGATCCTGACGAGGAGGGGGACGAGTTCAGGGCGTTCACAGTGATACTGACCTCAGGTGATCGGTGGGACGTGATACGACGGGACGGAAGTCTGGTAGGCGCTCGCCAACTCCCAGCAGCGCGGCGATCGCCGCCACCGCGCGCTCGGAGGCATGGCCGTCGCCGTAGGGGTTGGCGGCGTGAGCCATCTGCTGATACAGGTCGGGGGAGTCGAGCAAGGCGGATACCTCCGCCACCAGGCGGTCCTCAGCCGTGCCGACCAGGCGGACGGTGCCGGCGTCCACGCCTTCGGGGCGCTCAGTGTTCTCCCGCATCACCAGCACCGGCTTGCCGAGGCTCGGGGCCTCCTCCTGCACGCCGCCGGAGTCCGTCAGCACGATCTGCGCCGCCCCCATGACGGTCGTGAACTCCCCATAGGACAACGGCTCCGTGAACAGCACGTTGTCCGCCCCCGCCGCATGCTGCTCCAGCGCCTCGCGCACCAGCGGATTGCGGTGCGCCGGCAGCACGATCAGGTGCTCCGGATAGCGGGTGGCCAGGCGGGCCAGCGCGCGCCCGACCTCCACCATGGCCTCGCCCCAGTTCTCACGCCGGTGGGCAGTGACCAGTATGAGCGGGCGGTGCTGGGCGACGGCCTCGCGCAGGCGGGCGTCGACGGGAGGCGTGTTCCGGCTCCGGGCGCGCAGCAGCGCATCGATCACCGTGTTTCCGGTGACCACAACGGTTTCCGGGTCCACGCCCTCGCGCAGCAGGTGCGCCCGCGAGCGCGGCGTCGGTGCCAGGTGCAGCGCGGTCAGCTGCGTGGTGACCCGCCGGTTGGCCTCCTCGGGGAAGGGGGAGGCGAGGTCGCCGGAGCGCAGCCCCGCCTCCAGGTGCACCACCGGCACGCGCCGGTAGAAGGCCGCCAGCGCGGCGGCGGCGACTGTCGTCGTATCACCCTGCACCAGGACCGCGTCCGGGCTGACGTGTTCGAGCACGGGGTCCAGCCGGGCGAAGATCTTCGCGCTGAGCGTGTTCAGGTTCTGCCCGGCCTCGAAGACGTCGATGTCATGGTCCGGGGCGAGCCCGAAGATCTCACTGACCTGCTCCAGCATCTCCCGGTGCTGTCCGGTGGAGACGAGGACTGGATTCAGTCGCGCGTGCTCGCGCAGCCCCCGGATGACCGGCGCCAGTTTGATCGCCTCGGGACGTGTGCCGTAAACGACCATGACGTTCTTCGGCACGGGTACTCCTAGTGGGAACTCTGCTGCCAGAGAGGGGACTCTCTGACAAAGTCGTTTCAAAGGATAGCGTGTGGTCTAACCTCTACCGCACCGTATCTACTCGCGCTGCCGGAACGTTACCAAGGCGGTGGGCCGGGCTCGGGGAAAGGCGTCAGGCTCCGCTCGGTGCGCAGACCTCTGCCGCGAAGCGGTTGATCCGGTCCGCCAGCCACGTGTAGGCCGCGTCCTGGTAGTGGAACGGTGCCGGCCCCCAGGTGTGGTGGGTGCCCGCGAGGGTCAGCTCGTCCGGCAGGTGCAGCACGCGTATCCCCGTTGCCCTGGCTGCGGCCTGGTAGTAACGCTGGGCGAACCAGTTCGCCTCCAGCGCGCCCACGCCCCACGACGTCGGGGTCTTCTCCCCGTCCTCATCCACGATCGCCCACGCCGTCTGCAGCAGCAGCGTCCGGTCGAGCAGGCCCAGCTCGGCCAGCTCCGCCCGCCACGCCGGCAGCGTCGCCTCCCACCGCTCGAAGTGCTCATCCGAGCCGAACTCCAGCAGGCGGGCGCCGGCCAACGAGTCATACAGTCCTGCGGTCAGACCCTCGGTGGTGCGGGTGAGCACCTTGCCGTCGGGCAGTTCCAGCACCCCCAGGCGCTCATCAACGATGTCCCACAGCAGCACGTCCGTGCGCGCCGCCGTGGCCGCAAGCCGAGAGCTGCGGTCACCGGCCAGGTCCTCGGCATGCACGCGCCTGACGAAGGCGGAGTCGAACCTGTTCAGGTCGAGGGTGCCCTCCGGAATGCGTGATCCCGCCGACAGCAGGGACTGGCGCGCCACGTACGCGCCGACCCGCCAGCCCTGCCGGCGCAGCACCTCAACCGTGTCCCTGCTTACGCACGAGCCGAACACGGAGACGGTGCGTGCAGCGTGGACGGCGCTCATCGGCTCTTCTTCCATGTCAGCGGGCAGGCGGGACCAGTGCCTAGACGCTACCGGGCTCTTCCCGTACACGCCACGCAATGGCGCCGCCGGGTGAGCACCTTCTCAGAGTGCGGCGGCCAAGGGAGCAGACACCGTGTCAGTGTGTGACAGACTCTCCGGTGAACAGCCACCGGAGAAGGGGACCCCCACATGCCCGCAGGCACGCCCAACGCCGTCGCCGCCTATGACACCACCCTGCGTGACGGCGCCCAGCAGCAGTCCGTCGCCTTCACCGTCGCGGACAAGCTCGCCGTCGCCCGCCTGTTGGACGAGCTCGGCGTCGCCTACATCGAGGCCGGCTGGCCCGGCGCCATCCCCAAGGACACCGAGTTCTTCGCCCGTGCCCGCACCGAGTTGAAGCTGGGCACGGCCAGGCTGGTGGCCTTCGGCTCCACCTGCAAGGCGGGCGTGGCCGCCGAGGAGGACCCGCAGGTGGGGGCGCTGCTGGAGGCGGGGGCGCCGGTGGTGACCATCGTCGCCAAGTCCGATCCGGTGCATGTGGAGCGCGCGCTGCGCACCAGCCTGGAGGAGAACCTGCGCATGGTGCGAGACACGGTGGCGGTGCTGGTCGGCGCCGGCCGTGAGGTGATGGTGGACCTGGAGCACTTCTTCGACGGCGTCGACCACGCCGAGGCGCGCGCGGCCGGTGGGGCCGCCGTGGTCGGGCAGGCCGCGGCAGGTGCGCTTGCCAGTGACGCCGCGGACGTCGTCGGCCCGGCAGCCGCTAAAGCAGACCTGCCCTACCCGCTCGCCGTCGCCCTGGCCGCGGCGCAGGCCGGCGCCAGTGCCGTCATTCCCTGTGACACCAACGGCGGCACCCTGCCCGGCGTGATCGGCCGACGGGTCGCCCGGCTGCGGGAGATCCTGGAGCGGGCCGGACACGGGGACTGCACCGTCGGCATCCACACCCACGATGACTCGGGGGTCGCCGTCGCCGGGGCCCTGGCCGCGGTCGAGGCCGGCGCCCGGCAGGTGCAGGGCTGTGTCAACGGGCTGGGCGAGCGCACCGGCAATGCCAACCTGCTCACCCTGATCGCCGACCTGGAGCTCAAGACCGACTGGACGGTGCTGCCCGGCGACGCCGACGAGCGCGCCCGGCGGCTGGCGGAGCTGTCCGCGGTCGCCCGGCACGTCGGCGAGATCGTCAACCGGCCGCCGTCGGGGCGTCTGCCCTACGTGGGTGCGAAGGCCTTCGCGCACAAGGCCGGCCTGCACGCCTCCGCGATCCGCGTGGACCCGAACCTGTACCAGCACATCGACCCCGAGCGCGTGGGCAACACCATGACCATGCTGGTCTCGGAAATGGCCGGGCGCGCCTCCATCGAGCTCAAGGCCCGCGAGTTCGGCATCGACACCGCCGGCGACCGGGAACTGCTCACCCGGGTCACCGAGACCGTCAAGGCCCGCGAGGCCGTCGGCTACACCTACGACGCCGCCGACGGCTCCTTCGAGCTGCTACTGCGCAGCGCCCGCGGCGACCTGCCCGAGTACTTCCGCATCGAGTCCTGGCGCGCCTCCATCCAGGCCCGCCCCCTGCCCGGGCAGCGGCTGCTGTCCACCGAGGGCGACACCGTCACTGAGACGGAGGCGACCGTGCGGCTGTGGGCCGGCGGACGACGATACGCGGTCCTGGGGGAGGGCAACGGTCCCGTCAACGCCCTGGACCACGCGCTGTGCGCGGCGCTGGAGCAGGTCTACCCGGAGACCGCCGACTTCGAGCTGACCGACTATAAGGTGCGCATCCTGGACACCGAGCGCGGCACCCGCTCGGTGGTGCGCGTACTCATCGACATCACCGACGGGGAGCAGACCTGGTCGACGGTCGGGGTGGGCACGGACGTGGTGGAGGCCTCCTGGGAGGCGCTGATCGACGGGCACATCGTCGGCCTGCTGCGCCGGGGCGTCGAGCCGCGGTAGCGGTTGGCGGGCGCCGGGACCGGTTGGGACGGCTCCGGGCGCCGGGTCACACGTGGCGGTCGTGGCCCGGGCCGAAGTAGATGTCATCAAGGGTGACGGTCTGCAATGACCGCTCGCGCAGGATCTCGATGATCTCGCCGTACAGCTGGGTGACCGTGGGTGCGTTGGCGTGGCCCAGCACGATGTGCTCGGCCAGCAGCCATTTGCGCGCCTCGCCCAACAGCACCTCCTGGGTCAGCAGGCCCGAGTCGCCGAAGGAGCCGTACCACATGACCTGCGTGGAGTAGCCCAACTGCGTGCACACCGAGTCCGTCCAGCCATTGCGGTAGCCGAACGGAGGCCGGATGAACGGGGCGCCGGTGACGCCGAAGCTGGTGTTCAGCAGAGACTCGCACTGCGACAACTCGGAGATGATGCCCGACTCTGTGAGCTCGGTCAGTCCCGGATGCGTCCACGTGTGGTTTCCCAGCTGCACCTGGCCGGATTCAACCAGCGGCAGCATCTTGTCCCGGCAGTCGGACCAGCCCGGGTAGGAGCCGGTGACGAAGAAGGTGAGTCGGACTCCGGAGTCGGTGGCGAAGTCGAGGTAGGCGTCGATCACCGAGGCGTCCGCACCGTCGTCGACGGTGATCGCCACGACATTGCCGACGCTGTCGGGCAGGCCGGTGATGAGTGGGCCGGGTGCTTGAGGCTCGGGCAGAGCCGGGGGACCGTCCTGGAGCCACAGGGGGCTGCGCGAGGGGGTGGGGGACGGAGACGGCGTTGTGGGAGGGGAGGGCGTCGGCGTCGTCTCGGTTGGTATGGCGGATGCGCCCGTCGGCGTGCTCGCGGTACCCGAGCCAGCGGAGCAGGAGGCGAGGGCGCTGGCGGTGCCCGCGGCGAGCATGAGCATGAACTCTCTACGGTGCACGGATGGTCCTTTCCAGGCGACGGCGCGTGCTGAGCCAATGCTGCATGGCGCCGGACGGCCTGTCCTCATCCGTGGGATGGAGATGCGGCGGCGGCCGTCCTGCCGACTGCAGTTCGGTGGTCTTCAGTAGTTCTTCGCGTCTGGGGGTGCGGTGTGCTGGTGGTTGGCGTACATGTCTGGTGTGCGGCGTCGATGACCTGGGCACGGTGGCAGCAGCGCTGGTCGTGCTCGAAGCACAAGATGAAGACGGTCTCGCCCGCATCGACGAGCGTCGCCAAGTAGTCAATCGCCGCCGTCCCCTTGGCCGAGTCGAGGACTTGCTCGAAGTAGCGTAAGTGAGTGCGGTTGGCCTCATCCGTGCCGGGGTTGGCGTAGCCGGGTCGGTTGTCCTTCGGGTTACCAGGTTCCGGCCGGTGCTCATAGACGAAGCCCTCGGCCTCGAGCCGATCGCGCAACCTCGACTTGGAGAAGCCCTTCACGCGGGATACAGGAGTGAGGCGGACGCCAACCATGCGCGTAGACCCGTACGTACTTGCACATCGCAGACACCAGATCGTCCAGGGTCCTTCCCTGGTACCCCCATCCGACAAGACGTCCGGTCACGATTACCTCCAAGCTCCGCTGTGGTGATCATCCACGACCTAGGCAAATCGGCTGTTATCAGCGTAACGCCCTAGGTCGTGTTGTGTTAGCGCTTGGGTGGCGGTGGGCGGTTGGGTGTGTGCGTGCGTGGCCGTCGACCCCGCCGGTTGGACCGCTGTCCCCCGGTTGGACCCCTGTGCCCCCGTTGGACCGCCGTAGCCGCTGGTTACAGCGGTCCATCGGGGCGTGAGCGGTCCAACGAGGCGTGGGCAGCCCCCACTGGGCATCGGCCAGGTCATGGCGGGCGCAAGCATCTACACTCATCAGCCCAGGCCTTAGGTGGTGTCACGCTCTGTTCTCACACCACGCGTAATACCCCAAAGGCCTCACCCCATCCCACACACCACGCCGACCATCACACCCACTGGCACAAAACGCCCTAGTGCCTGAGCGTGCCTTCGATGGGATGATCGTCGCACTTCGATGGCGGATAGCGGCCGAGCACGTGCCGTGGAACCGTCACTGAACCTATCGGCCCCCGCATCCGTTGGAACTCTGGGGGGAGACTGATGGGGTGGCTGACGGGGCTTGAACCCGCGACCTCCTGGACCACAACCAGGCGCTCTACCGACTGAGCTACAGCCACCATTGGGCGACGGCGTCGCACCGAGTCGGTACTTTATCGGCTCACCTGCGGCTACACCAATCCGTGCGCCGTGTACTGCGTCACCCTCGGGGCAGGGCGGTGAGGGCGGGCGCCGGGGCAGGGCAGTGAGGGCGGGCGCCGGGGCAGGGCGGTGAGTGCAGGCGCCGGGGCAGGGCGGTGAGTGCAGGCGCCGGGGCAGGGCGGTGAGTGCAGGCGTCGGGGGCGGGCGCCGTCGTCGGGGCGCTGGCCCTGATGGTGCGGGGCGCCGCGGCCCGCCGGGCGGAGAAGCCGGGAGCCGACGTCGTCAGAGCAGCTGCGCCGTCGGGTGCGCAACGATCTCGGCCGCGGCCGCCTGGCACTCCTCGCTCGTGGGGCCCTCGCCCTTGGGGAACAGCACCGCCCGGTAGTAGCGCAGCTCGTCGATCGACTCCAGGATGTCCGCCAGCGCGCGGTGACCGCCGTGCTTGTCCGGGGCGTGGAAGAAGGTGCGCGGGAACCAGCGCTTGGCGACCTCCTTGATGGAGGAGACGTCCACGATCCGGTAGTGCAGGTAGTCGATGAGCTCGGGCATGTCGCGGGCCAGGAAGGACTTGTCGGTTCCCACCGAGTTGCCGGCGAGCTGCGCGGTGCGGGCCTCCGGAACCAGGGACTTCACATAGTCCAGGACCGTGCGGCCGGCCTCTTGAAGCGTCAGCCCCTCCTTGAGCTCCTCCAGCAGGCCGGAGCTGGTGTGCATCTCGCGCACGTAGTCGCCCATCTGCTCCAGGGCGGCCGCCGGGGGCTTGATGAGGACGTCGATGCCCTTGCCCAGGGGCTTGAGCTCGTAGTCGGTGACGATCACGGCCACCTCGATCAGCGCGTCCGTCTCCAGGTTCAGGCCCGTCATCTCGCAGTCGATCCAAACCAGGGGATCGGCGGTAGTTATCTGTCGACTCACGGTCGCCGAGTCTAGACCCGGTTCGAACGGTGGCTCGGGCGCTGGCGTATCTCATGGCCCATGGCAGTTCAGCGCGTTACTGCGGAGATGTTGGACAAGCTGGCCTATCAAGCCGAGCGCGAGCGAGGCGCCGACAGGTTGTGGCGGGGACTGGTTGTTATCTGGGCCCTCGTGATGGTGGTGCTGGCCCGTTCGGGCGTCATGACGGCGGCACTGGCTGTGGTGAACCTCCTCCTGACTGCCTGTCTCGTGGGTGGCTGGGTTGTACACCTGCGGCGCTTGAAGAAACTGGAACGCCAGTTGAATGACGCGATCGCCCAGGCGGAGGCCTACGGCGAGGAGTAGCTCGCGGGACGGTGAACCCGCGGTGAGCCGTGGCCTCGGCTCAACTGCGTCGTCGGCCTTTCCCAGGGCACCCGATGAGGGTGAGCGGGTCCGACCGTGCGTTCAGTGGCGCTGCGTTCGCCCTGGGGCCCGGTACCGGCACGTACGGCACGGCAATGCGGCGCACGTAGGGGCCGGGCCGCACGCACCGGTGGTGCCCCCGCCCGGACTCGAACCGGGAACCTGCGGATTAGAAGGCCGTTGAGAATGTGTCTGAGGGTGTCGATACTACCTGAGTAGTTGCCGCAATAGTGCCGAAATACGAGGGTGACGCGACCCCTTGTGCAGCCCTCGGTGCAGCCATAGGTGCAGCCGCTGCGAATGTCGCCTGCGTGCGTCGGACGGGGGTGAGGCAGTGCACCTCCTCCCTGCAGCACCTTACCTTGCGTTAGCGCAAGGTAGGGTGCTATGCTCTTGCCATACCGAAAGGGGGTGGTAGATGATGGACAAGGACCTCAAGAAGCTCGTCAAGGCGCTCAAGGCCGCCGGGTACAGCGTCGAGGAGACCCGTCGCGGACACATCCGAGTCGGCAAGGACGGTCGCCTCCTGACCACGTTCTCGGGGACGGCCTCGGACCGCCGGAGCCTCGCCAACGGGCTCGCCCCGCTCAAGCGCGATGGCTTCCAGTGGCCGCCCCGCCGCTGACGAGCTGGGGAGGTCGGAGGCAGATGTGGTGCCTCCGACCTCCCCAGGTCCCCACATCATCTCACCCACCAGGACAGGAGCCGAGCATGGAGTACAACGCGACCCTCACCATCCGCGCAAAGGGCGACGACGTCGACGACGCCCTGGTTGAAGCGCTGCGCGACTACCACCCCGCCGTATCCCCGTCCCTCCTCGCGGAGGGCGCCTGGGACGCCGTGATCACCCTCAGCGCGGAGACGCTGGGGCAGGCTCTGACCACCGCCCGGGCGCTCGGGGAGCACCTGGGCGGCATGATCGGCCTGGAGGTCGTACCGACCACGGCCTGGGACCGGCGCGCGGACCAGGACGTCCGCTCAGACGATGACCTGGTGGGCGTCACCGAGGCCGCCAGCAGACTCGGCGTGACACCCCAGGCAGTCCGCGAGCGCCTGGGCGCGGGCACGCTGCCGGGGCGGAAGATCGGGCGGGAGTGGGTCATCCCCGCCCGGGCGCTCGCCCGCTGAGACACGAAGACGAGGGGCCGACCACCGAATACGCGGTGGTCGGCCCCTCGTGGTGTGCTGCGTCAACCGGCGCCCGGGTCGGGCGGGGGATCGTGTGCGGCGGTCGCTGATGTCTCGCCCGGGCCGCGGGGAAGCCGGTCGATAGGCACCCCGGCCTGGACGGCGAGCGCCCTGGTGGCCCAGCACGTGGTCTCCCAGGCGGCGGCCTGGCGACGCCAGCGCTGAACCTCGGTCTCGATATCGCGGCGCTGCATCCACGACCTGCGCACGGCCTGGGCCAGGGACAGCAGCAGCGGGGATCCGAGGGCGGCGACCAGGACGGAGACGATCAGGTCAGGCCGGATGGTCATGGGAGGACTCCTCCCGCTCTGGCGCGTCGACGTCGTCGTAGGCGGCGAGGATATCCGCGCCGATGGTGCGGGCTGCCAACAGGCGGGTCTCCTCCCTGCGCAGGCGCGTGTGCGGCTCACAGCCGGGCTCCCACCACCTGCCCCAGATCCGCAAGACCCGCTGACCGATGAGCAGGGCGACCGTGAGCGCGATCCACAGGTGCCATGACGGCCACCGCTCGTCCACGAGAGATCTGGTGAGGCCCAGGGCGGTGACCGCCCCCATCCCGAGGACCGTGAGTGCGGCGGCGGGAGCCTCCACGCCCCACCAGCCCCGCCAGGCCGCCGGCGCGGCCGCGAGCGCCCCCAGGATCATCAGGACAGCCCCTATGCCCACGTCCGCCGGCGTGGGGCCGGGGCGGGCCAGGACCGCTGCCCCGGCGGCGCCCAGGCACACGTAGGTGGCGGCCGCGAGCAGGGATATCACCCGCGGCGGAGTGAGCGAGCCCCACACCGACCGGACGGCGAGTGGCGTAGGCATCGTAGGTCACTCCCCGGCGGTGCCCGTGTTGTCGGCGCGGTGCCGAGCCTGGTAGGCCTCGCGGCTCTCCCCGCCGGGGGTGACCGCGCCGAGCCAATCCAGCACACCCCACTGCTTCAGCAGGGTGAAGCTGGTCTGGATGCAGCCGAGAGCGACCGCGGCCTGAGCGGTGAGCATCTCCCATGTGGCCGGGTAGGCGCCGGCCCACCAGATGACCACGGACAAGACCGCGGCCGCACCGATCGCGACCAGCCGCGAGCGCAGCGGGGTCCACTCCACGCGGTAGAGGACCGCCTGGATGAGAGGCCAGAGCAGGCCGGCGATTGCGGATGCGGTCAGCTGTTGGGTGCCGTCGAGCAGGGCGAGCATGATGATTCTCCTCCTGGGGGTGTTAGGCCTGGCGGCCGCGGTTGAGGGCGTCGGTGACGGCCTTCTCGGTGGCCGGCCCCCAGATGCCGTCGACGTCGAGCCGGTAGCCGAGCTTGCCGAGCGCCGTCTGGATGGCCTTGACGGTGTTGTCGTGGGCGGTTTTGGAGGCGGGGCCCCAGATGCCGTCCGGGGTGGCGCCGACGGCGCGCTGTGTGGCGGCGACTCCGTTCGGGAATTTGGTGCCGCCCCAGCGGCTTGCCTGGGCGACCAGGGACACGGCGGTGCGCGTCTGCTTGCCGACGATGTTGTCTACGGTCGTGTGCACCGCCCGCTGGATGCCGGTTATGTCCACGGCGGCCGCAGTGGTTTTGGCGACGGCCGGCTTGGCGGCAGCCGTCGACGTCGAGGCCGTAGCAGCGGTCGTAGTGGCGGTGGCACCTGCGTACTTGAGCCAGGCCGCCTTGTCGCCGTAGAAGACGTTGAGGTCCAGATTGCCGCCGTAGCCGCTGACACGCCCGGAGGATGTGTACTGCCACATCGCGACTTTCCAGTTGTGGCCGGGCCGGTAGGGGCAGTCGGGGGCTTCCAGGCCGCGGGCCTTGGAGGTGGGGTACCCGGCAATCCACAGGCCGTAATCCTTGGCGACCGTCTCCCAGGCGTACTGGGACGCCGGGGAGGCGGACATGTAGATCAGTGGCCGCACGCCGGTCAGCTGCGTGACCGTGTCCAGCCACGCCTTCGCCCAGGCGACATCGGCTACGCCGGAGCCGTCCTCCCAGTCCAATACCAGCACCGCATCACGGATGTAGCCCTTGATGTTGGAGACGAAGTGCCGAGCCTCGGCAGCGGCGCTGTTGCTGCGATTGCGGGCGAAATGGTAGACGCCCCGCAATTTGTTGGCGGCCTTGGCCTGCTGATAGTGCTTATCGCAGTAAGGATTGACGTATCGCGTCCCCTCGGTCGCCTTGATGATGACAAAATCGCCTCCGACGTTCGCCAGGTTGAGGGACGCCTGGTAGGAGGCGATATCCATTCCGGTCAGAGCCATAGCTCATCTCCTGTCTCTGTTGAGTTCTGGGCATGAGAAAAGCTCCGCCCTTTCGGTCGGAGCCAAGAGAAAACTGTGGGAGGGGCTGCTACTGGGGTTGCGCAGACTCTGTGTCGCCAGCGGTGGACAGCTCTGCCAGCTGCCGCTCCAGCTCCTGCACGCGTGCCTCAGCAGACAGCGCACGGTGAGTCATCGCGGCGAGCTCAGCCGCGTATGCCTTGACCAGAGATTCCATAGGGCCTCCTTATGCGGGAATGAACAGAACGCCCATCTTCTGTGGGGCCCAATGCGTAAATGCGACACCGCGTCCTGGCGTTGCGGCACGCAGCTGCGCCTTGACGGTGAACGTCCCCGTTGTCGCGAACCCACTTCCGATGGCAGTGATGCAGAACGACGCCCCGCCCCATCCGGCGGCGTTGTAGATCAGCGAGTTGCCGCCGATGCGCGTGTCATCCGTCTTGTACAGGTTCAGGCCCGCCCAAGCGGGGGACTGCGCCCCCATGAGCATGTCGCCGGTGACGACAAAGATTCCCCTGCCGGACGGCACCGCATTGAACGTGACGTTCCACGTATACGCCCCGCTAGAGGTTGGGTTCGTATTAGCCGGGAACTCCTGCTCCTTGTACTGGGCGCCGAATATTGAGTTCGCGACGGACACAAGCTTGCCAGCGGCGGAGTTGTACACGGCAAGCCCGTTAGAGACGCTGGAGGCTAGCTGCGCAACGACGCGGGAGCTCTGGATGACGCGCAGGCCGTTCTCCTGGGTCATCTCCGTGCGGTTCGGCTCCCGCAGACGTGCGGATCGTCGCGCCGGTGATGGTGCCGCCGATGATCTCTGCGGCCTGCCCCCGGATCTGGGCGGTCAACTCCCCGGCAGAGTTCCAGGCCCGCAGGCCGGTCGAGTCAAGCTGGACGCGCGCCCCGGACGCGGCCGTGCGGACGACCGCACCGGTCATGACCTGGCCGTCAAACGCCCCGCCCGCGAACTTGTCACCCGTGATCGAGTTGGCCTCCAGCATGTCCGTTGTGACCTGGAGGAACGTACCCCGCTCGGCGGTGACAATCCTGGACCCAGACCTCCTGGAGGACCTCCGTCTTCGCCTGCGTGTACTCGGCGGACGGGGCAATGCGGTCCAGGGACACCTCGAAGTCGCCGCTGGCGGCGGCTACGTTCGTGGAGTCAATGACGGTTGCCACCGCCTGGCCGATAGCGGTCATCGTCTCGTCGGACACCCGCTCCCAGGTGGACCCCTTCAGCGAGTGGACGGTGGTCGCCGTGTCCGCGACCGCATAGTCGGAGGTCGGGTGCAGCTGGTTCCCGGCCCCCGACGTGGCCGGGTACTGGGCCGACGATGGCCAGTGAATGTACTGCTCGGTCACGGGAACACCAGGACTCGAATCTGGCCGAGTGCGGACCCGGCGGTAGTTCGGAACGCGCGTACCTGGTAGACGCTATCGGGGAGGCCAATCCAGGTGAGGGTTGCGCGGTCCTCGGCGTATGCCGTCGCGCGGGCCAGAATCTGGCTGGAGCCCAGCGTGTAGTTGTCGCTCCTGGAGTTGACGATCTCAACGAATGCCCGCGCCGAGTTGCCGGTGCCGATGTACACGTATGCGGTACAGATCGCGAACATGGCGGAGGCGGGCACAACAAACCCCGTACCGGACAGCGTGCAGGGCGCAGCGGGCGCGCCAGCAGGGATGATGGTCGTCGAGTTCGCGCCTAGGGTGGTGGCGGTCAGATCCCACTTCGCGAGGACGGGCTTCCCTGCCAGAATCGTCTCGTTGAGCGCCGAAATGGAGCTGTTCGTGGTGTTCAGACTGTTCTGGAGGGTGGTCAGCTGCGCCTTCGTGGCCGCGTTGCTCGCGGTCGTGTCGGCCGTCTTGATGCCCTGCTCGATCCGGTTCAATTCGCCGGCCGTGATGGGTGTCTTGCCCGCCGGGTAGTCCTTCCAGGTCTTCGCGGTGAACGCCATGGTTTCTCCGTTCCTGTCATCAGTAATGGGTCTTCATGCGCCAAACTTTGCCGTCTGGTGCGATCCACAGCGTCTCCCCGGGCACGCCCTCGTCCGGGGGCAGCCGGTCGGCAACGGCGGTGCCGGAGGCCACCAGTGCGGCGGCCCGCTGGTAGATCGCGGACCTCTCCTCCAGACCAGGCAGCATGGCGTCCAGCTGCGCCTGAATCGCGTCAGCATCCACCAGGGGCTCAAGCTCCGCCTGCACCGGGTCGGACCACGCAGAGGCGTTACCCGCGAAGTCGAACGCCCTCAGCCGCACCTCCCACGTGCTGTAGTCCAGGCCTGTGATCCGCACCTCCCGATCCTCCGGCATGTAGGTGCGGGAGGTGGCCCGGGGTGTCGCGCCGGGTGCGACTACGGACACCTCCAGGTGGGAGAAATCGACGGGCATGTTGCCGCCCTTGTAGTCCCGCCCGTCCCACGTGACGACCAGGACTGACAAGGAGTTGCGTGCTGCTGGCTTGGAGGGCCTCTCTGGCGGGGTGTCATCCGTGGAAGTGATGAACCCGTAGGGGCTCGACCATGCCGAGTACGTGCCCTCCTGGGTGGCGACGGCACGTACCTCTACCGTGTACTGCTCACCTGCCGTCAGGCCCTCCACGGAGCCCGCCGTTGACGATCCGACAGACCAAATACGCGGCGGCCCGCTTACCTGGGCAACACGCAGCTGGTACTCGATGCCCTCCAGCGCCACACCGCGCGTGTCGGTGGTGACCGCAGTCCAGGTGGCGTCCATCGTGGCGACCGTGGACCCGTACGAGGTCGTCCAGGCCGTGGTGCGAGCTACCAGCCCGGCGGGTACTGCCGGGGTGCGCTTCGCGGCGGTCGCCGCCGGCCGGGTCGAGTTCCCGCCCGTGGACGCCAGCCCGACGATGCCTTTTGCCCGCTTCGCCAGACGGGACAGGCTGTCCGCCAGGACGGTGCCGAACGTCGTGTGACCACTTAGCCCATTACCGTCCCAGGTGAGAGACACCTGGGCGACCTGCAGCCTGTCGTTGCCACTGGCACGCTGTACCTGGATCCAGTCGCCCACCGTGTAGTCGGCGAACGGCAGCCACTTCGCGTCGAATGCGCTCCACTCCCGCGTGATCTCCTCTGCGGTGGTCGCCCCGGCTCTTAGCGTGGCCTGGGCGGAGAGACGGGCTGTGGACTCCAGCTCGACGCCGCCAGCCTCTACCACACGCTCAATACGACGCAGAGACGTAGGAGCCTCGTCGTTGTGATAGGTCCAGGACGCGTGGCCCTCTCCCTTGACGATCACATCGGTGGCGAGATCCTGCCACGACCGAGACTCCGGCGCCGACGTTGTGCCCACGGCCAGAGGCCACACGATGGCTCTCTCGCCGGCCAACACGGTGTCCGCATTGAAGACGCGGAGCGTTCGGCCTTCCCACCGCCAATCACACATGCCGAGATCAGTCAGAGCCCCCAGCACGGAGCCGATAGTCGTGGACACCTCGAACGCTAAGGTGGTCACCGTCGTCCAAGCAGCCCCCGCACTGTCTCGTGCGGTGGTGCAGTCGAGAGTGAGCCCCCGCCCCCACCCGCGCCGTACGGCGGCGTCCCAGACCGTGCGCAAGATGGTCCCAGCCGAGACGGACAGGAAGTTGTACTTGCCGTCCGCATCCTGAGCCGCTGCGGGAGCCTCCCATACCAGGGCCTCGTCCAGCATGTGGGAGATGTGCACGGCGTCCAGGTTGCGGGCCTCCGTGCCGTCCCCCAGGAGGTTACCGCTGGAGGACAGGGTGATGAAGCGACAGCCCGGCGGCTCGAACCAGGCATAGCCGTCCCAGGACACCTCCACACCGATCTCGATGTCCCGCTCCACCAGGTCGCCCCGTGCGGCAGGCTCCGGCGCGTAGGAGAGGCTCAGCGTCGGCGTGTCGTTGCGCGGCAGGGTCGCCGTCATCGACAGCACGTCCGGCAGCTGCCCGATCCGGTCCCCCAGGATGCTGTAGGCGACAGCCCGCATCTGCGGGCGCCGGACGCCAGCCGGTGCGGTCGGCGCGGCAAGGTCGGTGATGTCCTGGACGATGGCCTGGTGGACGATGAGCGTGCTGCCGCCCGGGCGGAGATAGGAGATGAGCTGGAGGTTGCCCTCCCCCTGGCGATAGTCCACCACTACGTCCACGCTGTGGACCTGGCGGCGGCCGGGCTCCACCGACTTATTGTTGCCTGCTGGCCAGATCGACCGGGCGTAGGCGCCGCCAGTAGTCAGGATGTAGGCGCCCATGGACATGGACACGGGGGCGTCCGCATCCGCCTCCACGACCACGCTGAACCTGTAGGTGCGGCCCCCCGGCCACGGCTTAGTGTTGCTGCCCCACCGGCCGTAGGTGCCGGTCGTCTGCGCGGTTGACGACGAGATGGTGGAGGCAGTCTTCGTGGTCTCCGCGTTCACCCACCAGTTACCGGTCCAGGCGAGTGCGATCTGCGGGTCCTGGATGTCGGTGCGGAGGATGCGCACGGCCCGGATGCTGACTACTGCCCCGGCCGGGAGGACCACTAGCGGGCGGGCATACCCCTCGCCGGACGCGTAGGCGACTTCGTAGGGGATATCCCAGCGGGTCCAGGTGTCGCCGCCGGGCAGGGGCGGCACCTGCGCGACATTGGCCGTGCGGGTCATGGCGTACGTGCCAGCGCTGAAGTAGTAGGCCGTCGCCGACGGCTTCTCCACGGAGGTGGTCTTGACCTCCATGGTCAGGATGTACCGGCCCTCCGGGACGGGCAGCATCACCTGCGGGTAGAGGCGCCGCTGGGCGGCACCCGCAGTCGCGTAGTCGGTGCCGTCGTAGGTGACCTGGGTGGCGGAGTCCCGCACCCACCCGGCCCCGTCCAGCCACCACGCGAACCGCCAGGGCGTCTCCCAGGCGGGCGCCTCGCGGGCAGTGACTGCACGGATCGTGCCCTTCACGCCCCCGGCCATTGCCTGGATGATGATCTTCATGCCCGTCTCGGAGCCCTGGTAGGCGACTGGCACCTGCCACTCGACGGTCGTCGGGGTTGACGTGGCTGTCACGTAAATGCGCTCGCGCGTGGACCAGGCGCTGCGCACGTACGTGTCGCCCTCGTAGAAGTAGGCGTAGCACTCCAGGTAGCAGTCCGCCTCGGCCGTGTACTGGAAGCTGACGATGTAGCTCCCCTCGTCCAGGCGGAGGACGGGGGAGGTAAGGCGGCGGGCATTGCTGGCGGGGTTGCCGTCGTAGGTGACGGTGCTGCCGCTGGTGGTGAATCCTGCGCCCCTGCCCCAGCCGCTGGGCCACTGCACGTCGACGGCGGCCATCAGAAGCACCTCCGCGCGGTCACCTCGACGACGCCTCCCTGCACGGTCAGGGCATGGCGGCCGGTCGAGTCGGGTGTCAGGTGGAAGCCGTGGGCGGGCAGGGATAGTCCCTTGGTGGTGTCCGTACCGTTGGACCAGGTTGCCGCGAACTTGGCGGGCTCAATGGTGAGGGTGCCGTTGCTGACGAGCGACCCTTCCCAGGTGAGCGTGTCGCCGCTCGCCACGTCCTGGATGATGACCCGCTGCGCGGACGGCCGTACCCGCAGGACTGCGTCCGGGATCGGCATTGCCCCGCCGTCGAGCGGTGACAGGTCAGTGCTGGGCGCCACGGTCTCCTCCACGTCCCACCACAGCCCTGACGGAGCCTCCAGCACCACCGTCAGGACCGCAGCAGAACCGGCAGGGTAGAACTCAGGCTCGATCGCGCCAGACAATCGCACCAGTGTCTCCCTGACAGCCCCGTCTTCCAGTGTGTGCGTAAGTGTCAGCAGCCGATCATGCCGCCGAACTATGGCAGCAAGCGCTTGCAGGTTGGCGTCCAGTCCCGAGCGTCCGTGGTCGGAGTCGGTGACGAGCAGGCCGAGGGTGATGGTGATTGGGTCGGCAGAGGTGGGCACGGTGGGGAGGAATCCGGTGCGGCCGGGTACCTCGATGTTGATGAGGCGGGGTGCTCCCCAGTTGGGCAGGGTGGTGGTGTTGGTGAGGCGCCAGCGGCCCTGGGGGTCGTCGAGGTCCTGACCGTCGAGCTGGTACTCGCTCACCCGTGGCCTCCTTAGATTATGGCTGCGAGTCGGATGCCGGCGGCGACGTCGTCGCGGATCTTGGAGTCGGGTGCAGCGACGGGGTTGTACTGGTTGAGCACTACGGTCGGGCCGCTGCCGCCCTTGGCGTAGTTGCTCGTGCCGAGGGCTCGCGTGTTGTTGGCGGTACTGGACACGGAGATCTGGGCTCCGACCTGAATCTCATCGGTGATGTCGTCCATGGTGCGGCGCAGGGATGGAATCTCGGCGCGCAGGCCCTGTTCGAGGCCGGCCATGATCCATCCGCCAGCGGGGACAAGGAGGCGGCGGTCGTAGGACTCGGGGCCTTTGTGAGACTTGATCCAGGAGCCGATGCCGGAGACGAAGTTCTTGACCCCGTTGAACGCATTCTTGAGGCCGTTGAGGAAGCCATTGATGATGTTCTTGCCGGCGTTCACGAGCAGCTGGCCCGTGTTTCCGAGGGCGCTCACGATCCGTGAGGGGATGCCGCGGACCCAGGAGACGACGGCGTTGAACCCGCTTGTGACGGCGTTCTTCGCGCCGTTGGTCGCGTTGGTCATCGTGCTGCGCAGGGAGCCGGCGAGGCTGGCGATGGCCGCGATGAACCTGCCGGGGATTCCCTTGACCCAGTTGATGATTCCGTTCCAGGCATTGGACAGGAACGTGGATACGGTCTTCCAAAGGCTGCTCCACCAGGTGCTGAATGCCTGGCCGATGCCCTTGACCTTGTCGATGGCGGCCTGCCACTTCTGGCCCACCCAGGTCTTGATGTTGTCCCAGGTCTGGGAGATCCATGCGCCTATGGAGTCCCACAGGCCATTCCACCAGTCCAGGAACGCAGACCCCGTGGACTGAATCCATGCGGTGACGCTGTCCCAGTTGGCGACGACGGCGACGATCGCTGCGATCAGCGCGGTGATGCCGACGATGATCCAGGTGATGGGGCTGGCGAGCAGCGCGGAGTTCATCACCCACTGGGCCGCCGCCGCTACGCCCAGCCCGACGGCGAGCGCTCCAAGCGCTACGACCAGGGCCTTCGTCAACGCCGGGTTCTCCTGCATCCAGGTTGCGACCGCCTGCATGGGCTCGACCATCCCCGCGAGCGCGTCACCGAGCATGCTGAACACGGCGGAGCCAAGGGGTTCTAGTGCGAGCTGGGCGTTGTTCTTGACCAGTTGCCACTGCTCGGCGAAGTCCATGGTGTCGCCGCCGAGCCCGAGGATGGTGTCGCTCGTGGCGCCGGTGGCGCCGACGAGGTCGTCGAGTGCGAGGGTGCCGGACTGGACGGCGCCAACGAACTGTGAGGCGGCCTTGGTGCCGAAGATTCCGGATGCGAGGTCGATCGCGCCGGCGGTGTCCCCGGCGGTGATTAGGTCCTGGATCTCGCCGGTTACGCGCCGGAATGCCTCCTGCGGTTCCTCCCCGTCCTTGGCGAGGGTGACCAGTCCCTTGGACATGGCGGAGAGGGTCTGCGTGGAGTTCAGGCCTGCCTTGTCGAGAGACCCGACGAGGGCGATGGTCTCCTCGAAGCTGAAGCCGAGGTTCTGCATCGCGGGCGCCGATGACTGGGCTGCGGAGGCGAGTTCGTTCATGCCCACGCCGGTGGCCTGCGACGTCTGGAACAGGGAGTCCATCGCCTTCTCGACATTGGCGCCCTCGATGCCGAACGCGGTGAACGCGGCGGTCGTGGTCTGGATGTCGACGTCCTGGCCGAGAATGCGGCCCGCTTCCAAATACTGGGAGGCGACCGTCGTCAACGTGTCACCGGACAGACCGAGCCTGGTATTCAGGTCAGCGACCACAGGGCCGATCGACTCGAACGACACGGGCACCTGGGAGCCGACCTTCTTCGCGACGTCGACCAGCCCATCCAGGCTCTCGCCGGACGCGCCGGTACCGACACGGATGGTCTCGGTCATGTCGTCGAAGGTCTTCCCAATGTTGTACAGGCCCGTGCCGACACCCGCGACCGCTGCCGCGACTGCCGCAGGGGCGAGCATCCGCTTCGCGGACGCCAGAAGCCCGCCACCGAGTGACGCTCCGGCCGCCTGCCCGGCCTTGTCTGCGACCGACCCAGTGCCGGACAGGGCGGCGGTCATCTCGGACGCAATCTTGCCCTGGGAGCCCGCCATGGACGGCAGGATCGACAGATACACCTGCGCGATGGACGCCTCACCAGCCATACCCACTCACCTCAAATGACGCTATCCGTTCTCCCACCAGGAGTTGAAATCCCGGATGGGGATAGCGCCCTGCCCGAAGCGCTTCTCCTCTGTCTTGACCCCCGGCCGTGGGATCGGTTTCGGCCGAGGGCTGGGGGACTTCTTGCCGGCGTTGGCGCGCTGCCAATTCGCTATGTTGAGGGCGTCGACGGCGGCTGCCAGCAAGTGCTCGGTGAGCCCCCACAGGGCCTCCTCGCCCAGGACCGCGCGCGCATAGGAGCTGTCCCGCGGCGAGTAGGTGATGAATACCCACAGGTCCCGCCAGGACAGGCGCTCCGTGCCAAGATCAGAGAGCCGGAGGCCAGACCTCAGCAGGTCGGCCTCAATCGCCTCGCCGTAGGTACTCAGTTCTTGGCAGACGGCGAGGATTCCCCCAGGCCCACACTCGATTCCTGCCGCCAGGCATCCATGAGCGCCCCGATCTGGTCATTGGACAGACGCGCATATAGGCCGGGACAGTAATGCTCGATTATCTCCCGCTGCAAGGACGTGGTCTCAGCCATGGCAAGCGGTACGGCGTCTTTGTCCTCATGCTGCTCAGCGGTCTTGACTCGCGAGGCAAGTGAGGCCAATCTTTCGGAGAAATCCGCGGAGATGTACTGCATCAGCGGTAGCGAATAGACCTTCTTCGACCCCGGAATCGTGAACTCAAACAGGTTCTGTCTGATTGACGCCTTCGCGGCGGGGACCTTAAACGGCATTGTGATTCCTTCCTAGGGTCAGCCGCCGATGGCGGTGGTGGTCTTACCGTCGGTGAGGATGATGTAGATGCAGTTCCCCTTCGAGTCGGGGTAGGTGGAGAGCGTCACCGGCCAGGTGATCGCACCGGCCTTGGTGAAGGTGACTTCGCCGGCGTCGGTGACCTGCCCGTCCGGCACCCAGATCAGGATTCGCCGCTTTCCATCCTTGATACGGAACGCCCATGTCCGGTGCGGGTGTTCGTGAGCACCGAGAGCGGCCACAATAGTCTTCCCGACCTCCTCAGTCGCCTCCTCAACGTCGACGTCTCCGGCCCAGGTGCGCAGGGATTCCGCGTCGGTTTCCAGGTGCGCCCAGGAGAGTGTGCCGTTGAAGGACTCAAGGATGCGGCGGACGAGGGCGCCGTTCCACTCGGTGATATCGGTGGTGTTGTACTCGGGCGTCAGCGTCAGACCGTCCGGGGAGATGTAGCCAGAGTCCTTGTACCCGGATAAATTGTCCAGGGCGTTCATGGGCCTCTTCTGGCCGACATCGTGGTTCAGGATCGCGCCGGTGGTTTCCTGGTCGGCGGCGCCGACCATCACGTTTGCTGCTGAGACTGGCATGGGGGTTCCTTCTTTCTCTTTCGTCAGGTGGTCATACGGGCCGCCACCTGGTAGGAGGCGGAGACTCGGTACAGGGCAGGATTCGTAGGGTCAGGGTTCTGGTACGGGCCCGCCAGCGTGGTGACGTCGTAGCAGGACGTCTCGCCGAGCATGGTGCCCTCGGCAGCGTGCACGACCGCGTCGACATCACGTGCGAGCTCATCCGCCCCGACTTCTGAAGTCAGGTGCCGGCTGTCGATCGACAGAGTCGCGACGTCGGTGACCAGATCCCGCCGGTGCCCGCCGACTCTCGTCACGTGCACCGACCGACGCGCGAACTCGGTCGGGGTTGTGCCGGCCGTGCACTCCACCGCGAGCGCCTCGGCGATATGTGCCCTGATCGCGTCGGCGACGTCGATCGTGCGGATGAGCTCCATCAGCGGGCTCCAGAGGCTGCGCCGAGCGCCCTGGTGAGGGCCTTGTCCCGCGCTTCTGCTAGGCGGGCCTCGTAGGTGGCCGCGCGTACGACGGCCATGGGGCGTGGCGAGCCGCCGTAGTTGGCGGTGTACTCCTCGACCTCGAATCCTTCGCCTGCGGCGGAGGCGACAGCGCGGCCCATGGCGTTGATGCGGTCTCGGATCTGTGAGGAGTTGAGGACGCGCTGGAACTCTTCGTGGTTCCACTCGAAGCGGATTGCAGTTGCCACAGTCGGTCATCCTTCCCAGTCGACGAGGTTGACGATCGTGTGGTTGAGCGCGCCGGTGGGGGACCGCCACTGCTGGCCGGCGCCGTCGGCGTGGTAGCGGGTACCTGCGACCACGACGGCGTCGTGAGCGTCGATGACGGTGCCGGCGGGGAGGTAGACGGTCAGCCGGACGGTGGTGGCTTGGCGTGCGGCGAGGGTCTCGGCGGTGCCGGCGGGCTGGATGCTGCACCCGGTGATCTCGGTGATCGTGGAGGGATTGTCGTAGTCGGGGATCTGCTTGCCCCGCTCGGTGCGCCAGGAGGGCGTAATGATGGTGACCGTGTCGGCCGCCCAGGCAGGCAGTGGCATCAGGGCCTCCGGATGACGTAGGGGTCGAGGGCTAGACGATCACGGTCTAG
Organism: Actinomyces procaprae; assembly: GCF_004798665.1. Taxonomy (NCBI): domain Bacteria; kingdom Bacillati; phylum Actinomycetota; class Actinomycetes; order Actinomycetales; family Actinomycetaceae; genus Actinomyces; species Actinomyces procaprae. Next base: position 2,374,946 of record NZ_CP039292.1, on the reverse strand, counting down.
GAGCGTGAGGCCGCCGGCGACACCGGAGGCGGTCGTGCCGTAGGAGATGGAGACTCCGCCGGCCTGCTCGTGAGTGGCGCCGGTAGGGGAGGCAAGCGCCATGGCTGCGATCTGGCAGACGGTCTGGGCTACGTCCGGGGCAGCGTCGTAGCCGTGGCTGAGGGTGATGGTGATGCCCTGGTACCGGTCGGTCCAGATGCCGTGGCGGCGGCGGAGCGTGCCCAGCCGTGACCATTCGAGGTCGGCGAGCTCATCGGGAGTCCACTTGTGGGTGCGACCGTTGCGCCCGGGGAGGCGTTCGATGAGCGCGTTGATGGTTTTCACGCGCATGGTTGGTAGCTCGATGATGTGGAAGCCGGAGCCGTCCAAGACCAGGGTCTCGGTGACCACTGGTGCGATGTGCCAGCCGCAGTAGCGGCGGGCGGCCTCAGATGCTGCCTCCAGGAGCGTCTTGGCGCGCGGGTCGGAGACGGCGATTGCGCCGGCCGTGTAGTTGGCGAGCTGCTGTGGTTCAGCTAGCGGAGGCAGGGCCACGGCTGGTCACCGCCTTACGGGACGGCCTACGCGACTTGTTCGCCGGCGTCGGGGCGGGCTTGACCTCCACCTCGGGCTCCGGGGCCAGCAGGAGCCCGCGTGCGGCGGCATCACGGTCAGTCAGCAGCAGGGTTGTGCGGGTGCCGTTGACAGTCACGGTGTAGGGCCTGAGTTCCATCTTGGCTCCTTCCACAGGTGCGGAGTGCTTCCCCATGGGGTGGTACCTCCTCGGTAGGGGTCTGGTGGCCGCCCCGCATCGTCTCCGGGGCGGCCACCAGCGGGTCAGGCCTGGACAGCGGTCCGGACGAACGCGGCGGGGCGGGTGACCCCGAACGCGAGGCGTTCCTCGGCGAGGATGGCGACGAGGTTGCGAATGAAGAAGTCCGCGTGGGAGTTTGACACGGCGATCGTGGTCTGCTCACGATCCCACAGCACGGCCTTCGTGAAGTCACCGACCAGGCCAGTGCCCTCAGCGATCGCCTCGGACTCCAGGATGGGCAGGCCCCACAGGGTGCGGGGACCCATCGCGAAGGGGCCGGCCCCGAGGAACTTGCCCGTGCTGCCGTTCTCCCGGGCGAGGTCGATGGTCTCGACGTCGACGGGGGAGAGCATGATGGCGTTCGGGGCGACGCGGCCGACGGTGCGGGCCTTGGTAATGGCGCGGCGAACGGAGGTGAAGATGTCCGTGTCGTAGGCCTGCTGCTGGATGCCGGAGGTAGACAGGATGCCGGTCAGGTTCTCACCAGCCCCGTCACCGGAGAGCATCTGCGTCTCCTCGGTCTCAGCCAGGTCGGCTGCCAGCTCGGCGTTGATCAGGTCCTCCAACTGCTTGGCATCCGCCAGAGCCCGGTTGGTGGCCGGCACCCACTCAGCGATGGTCTTGACCGCGGTGGAGACTCGCTCGAACGCCCAGGAGCCCTCGGGCTTGTAGCCGCCGGCAACGATGTCCGCAGTCGGAGCCTCGGCGGTAGTCGCCTCGGGCACAGGGGCAGCCGCGTTGGTGTGGGCGGTCTGGCGGACGTACTCGACGACATCGGAGCTGGTGCGCCGACGGGAGATGACGTCCCGGAGCGTGAGCGGCCGACGGCCGAGCATCTCGATGATGCCGGAGTCCTCCGGAACGACGAATGCCCCCGCTGACGTGTCGCCGGCGCCGGTGAACAGAGACTTGACCGCGACCGGCGGGGTCTGGATCTGCGCACGCTCGGGGATGCGGGACCCGAACGTCTTGATGAGAGCCTGGTAGGCGTCGGACTTGACGAACGTGGCACCGATGTTCTCCCGCTGGGAGAGCGTGTTGGAGACCGTCCCGGTCAGGTCAATGTCCTCAGTCTTGACACCCCCGAGCTCGCTGGCGAACGCCTTGACCTCGGCTAGGAGATCGTTGTCCTTCTTGACGGCCTTCGCCTGTTCCAGCAGCTCGGCGGCCTTGGCCATGGAGGCCTTGTAGTCGTTCTGCTCGGCGTCGGTGAGGTCCCGGCGCTCGTCGACGGCCTTCTGCGCGATGTCCTGGGCGTCCTGAGCGGCCTTGGCGGCCGCATCCTTGAGCATGGTGAGCTTATCCATGATGATGTGTGTCCCTTCCCTGGGATCAGATGGTGTGGATGGCCGCGAGCGCGGCTCTGGCTGCCAGGGCTCTTGCGGACACCGGGGTCTGCTGGTCCTCGCTCTTGCCCCGTGTGGGGTCCTCGGGCTTGGCCTGCGGGGTGGTGCTGGCTTTCTCCTGGTCGTTGGGGTTGGGGGAGGCTTCGGCGGCGTCGAGGACGCCGCCGATGGCCTCCCACGCGGTGCGGAGGGAGTCGATGTGCTTCTGGGCGAGGACGCGCCCGGATTTGAGGCTGCGGGTGAGGGCGATCGTGGCGTCCTTGACGGCGACCACGGACGTGTCCTGATTCGCGCCCACGGGCACGAAGCTGAATTCGTACACCTTGAGTTCGCGGAGCTCGTTGGCCTTGGTGCCGTCGTCGAGGGTGACGGCGCCGGAGGACAGGACGTCGAAGGCGAAGGACAGCTGGGTGAGGCGGCGGCCCTTGACGAGCCGGTAGACCTGATGGCCCTTGGGGGAGTCGAGGTCAAAGGCGCCATGTACCCACCAGCCGTGGTCGTCCTCGCCCATGTCGAGGGCGTAAGCGACGGCGTAGTCGGGGTCGTCCATGCGGTGCCCGTAGAGTCCCGGCAGGAGGTTTCCCGACTCCTTCCACTCCTTGATGGTGTTGGTGAAGGCGCCGGGGGCGACGACGTCGCCGTAGGAGTCGGGGGTACGCGTGAAGGTGGACGGATAGACGAGGAACTCGCCCTCGGCGAGGTTGTCCTCGGGGCCGGCCTTGATCCGGACGGGCGCGGTCTTGAACTCCATGACGGTCCTTCCTCGGATTGGTCAGGGGATGATGGTGGTGACGGTGCAGGTGCAGCCGGCGACCTCGTCTGCGCCGCCCACAGGGTCGCCCGGCCAGCTCATGCCGTTGCTGAACAGGTCGTCGACGGGGACGGTCTCGCCGTCCATCGCCGCGTGCGAGGCGCGCGGATTCCCGGAGGTGACGGTCCACATCTTCAACGCGGTGGCGGGGGCGGCCTGGCGGGCGGCTTCGGTCGCCGCGAAGGTCGTCAGCGTGGTCGCGAGGGTGACGGCCGCGGTACGGCCGCGGTCGCCGGTCGCGGCATCGAACACGTCAGCCGGAGACGGCCCGTCTTCCTCGTCGTCGTGGTCGAGGGCAGCAGCGATCGCGTCCCTGGTAGTGGAGTTGATGGCTCCGGCACGGGACTCAGCGACTGCGCGCAGAAACTTGTGGGTTCTGGCGACGTCGTAGACGTCGGCGGTGAAGCCGAGCGCCTCCGCTGCGGCGGCCCCGACCTTGGCGGTGATGTCCAGGGCAAGGGTTTCGAGGTCGTCGGAGAGCTCCTTGTCCCACCTCCGGCTGTCCCACCAGTCGGCGGCCTTAGCTCCGAGTACTGACAGCACGGAGTCCCGCTGCCGCCGGAAGAACCTGGTCAGGGTCTGCTCGGCCGAATCGCGGGCCTGGCGGATCTGCTCGGCAGTCGGGGCAGCCCGGCGCGCGCCCGCTTTCACAGACAGCGGGGCCGACTTGGCTTCCTCATCGCCGTCGTCGTCCGGCGGGTCCTCCGACGCCGTATCACCAGTAGTCGTTGGCGCTGCGTCCCCGCCGGTCGTGGTGACCGACAGCGGCGTGATCAGCTCGTCTCCGCCAGGCAGCGCCGGCAGATTGCGGCGTGCACGTACCTCGTTGCGGGTCATGTACGGGCCACCGGCAGCCTGATAGAGCGACTGCGCCTCCTCGTCCAGCGACCCGCGCAGCTTCGCCTGGATATCGAACTCGACGTACAAGCGGCGTGTGGGCTCGACATCGGGGATCAGCTGCAAGGCGATCTCCTGCTCGATCATGTCCAGCCACGGGCCGAGCGTGTCCTGGTACAGCTGCTTGTGCTGCTCCCGGATATTGCTGAACGTCGCGTGGTCGAGGATGCCGACCATGGGGGCCGGCACGTGGAAGGCCGCCGCCACCTCCTCGCGGGTGAGCTTGCGAACCTCCACGTACTGCAGCTCATCGGCAGTCTGGGCGACCTTGACGAAAGTCATCCCGTCTTCCAGGATCGGCGTGCCACCGCCCGACGACGCATTAGCGCCCGTGTACTGCGACGCCCACGAGCGAGCGAACTTCTCCCGCGCCTCCTCACTCCACCTGGCCGCGTCCTTAGGACGCTGCAGGTAGCCGGAGGCGCGGGCGCCGTTACGGAGCACCTGCGAGCGCATCCGGCCAGCCTCGAAGCCCTCGGCCAGCGCCTGCCGGAGAGCCTCCATAGGAGGCGTGCCGGTCAGGTCACCGTCCGGGCTGTAGCCACGGAAGTGCACCAGCTGGTCCGGCGGGACCTTACGAGAGCCCCGATCACCGCGGAGCTCGTAGTACTCCGGGGAGATCCACGACCCGCCGCGCGGAGTAACCATCCTGGGCGGTACGCGTACTAGGCCGAAGGCATCACCGATGCGGATCTTGAGCCAGTAGGCAGTGTCAAAGATGGCGATGTCATGGACCAGGTCATTCAGCAGCCGGTAGCGGGTCGTCCGCGGATTCGGAGCCGACAGCAGACGCGCCAGAGAATGATCCGTGACCCGGACACGATCGGTATCGGAGACGCGCTCGAACACGTGCGGGGACAGGCTGGCGATTGAGCGGGCGAGGAAGTCCACAACCGTGCGCACGGCATCCTGAGTGCGCCAGATGTCCTCATAGTCCACTCGCCAGTCGTCTGTCACCGACAGTGTCAGAGACGGCGCCGAGATAGGGCGAGCGAGTTGCTGGACGGCGGACGCTGAAACAACGAACGTCACGTTGTCACCCCGCTATCGGCTTCTGAATGAACTCGATCTCGCCGCGCTCAACGACGATCTCCCCATCCGCCGGCTGAGGCTCCCGACCCTCTGCGTAGACCGTTACATTCCGCAGAAACAGGAGCGGCCCCGACTGCTTCACCAGCGCGCCCGCAAGCGCGGTACCGGTCTTGAGGTTGACGACGATGTTGGCGGCGATGAGATGGCGGTAGGTGCGCACGCTGTCGTCCTTTCTAGACGTACATGACGCCGTCGGTGTCGTCGTAGGCAGACCTGGGCTCGTCGTGTGGAGTGGTGAGGTAGCCGACGGCGGCGGTGGCCGCGATCAGTGGGGCGGCGTCCTCTGGGGAGCCCTTGCGGTCGATGACTCGGGTGTCGCCGACGTTGCGCCAGAGTGCGGTGCCGGCGGCGACGTCGAGGACGGGCTGCGGCAAATGGTTGATGCCCCCGACGACTACTGAGTTCTGCGCCGGGAGCGATGCGGTGACGAGGTCCCACATGCGGCCGAACCATGCGCCGAGGTCGTCTCCTTGCCAGCGGATGACGTTCACGCCGTCGATCTCCTCCAGGTCCGGGAGCAAAGTGGATACAGGAGCGCCCTTGCCCTGGGCGATGACCGTGATCGGGGCGTCGGGGGTTGGCTCGTGCGCGGAACCAGTCGGCGGTGAAGTCGGTGCGTGGTAGCCGGGCGGCGATCTCGACCTGGGGGACGCCACGGTTGTTTCCGGCCGCAGCGACGTATGAGGCGCTGCGGTCCCAGGAGACGTCGAGGCCGTAGACGACCGTGTTCTCTGCGGGGATGAACGTGTCAGTGCGGAGGCCGGCCTCCCAGGCGCCCTCCACGAATGGTGGCCTGGCGGAGGAGGAGAGCCACTGGCACTGGACCTCGGTCATGAACTCGCCCGGCGGGTCAGTAGCGGCGGATGCCGCGATCGTCTCCTCGCGGATACCGATTGATCCATCCGCCCGGCGGTGGTTCATGGAGGGGTTGGACTGTGCCCAGGAGGCGCGGTCCCACCGGGACGCGCCGGGCGGTGTCGACCACTCGAACAGGCCCAGGGACTGCGTGAGGGCGTCGGTCTCGCCGTCGTCGTCCAGCCCGTTGGTTGTGTCGTCCGGAGCGTCAGCCCAGATGCCGTCTGGGTCTCCGAGGGCTATGTGCCCTAGGCGCCGCATATGACGCAGGACGACGCTGGCGTGGTCGCCGGCGTTTGACAGCGCCAGCACCAGCCCGGAGTCCTGAGCCATCGTGGTCTTCGAGACGGCGGACCACGAGGACCAGTCCTGGTGCTCCCGCAGCTCGTCGAACACGACCAGCTGCACGTGCTTGCCACGGCCCGCCCGCCGTGACGTGGCCTTCACCTTGTAGGTCGCGCCGTTCCACAACTGCAGGGCTTTCATCCCGGACCCAAGCGAGATCCGGCGGACCTCATCACCAAGCTCGTCCACGAAGTCGGGATCGTCCTCATGCTCCGCAGGGTCGACAAGCTCGACTGCCTCAGCCCACAGCGCTTCCGATGTTTCCAAGTCCTGCGCGGTGCCCAGCACCGACCATCCCCTGACGTACATCAGGAACAGGAGCACAACCATCGCGACAGTGCTCTTGCCATTCTGGCGAGCGACGAGGGTAACGACGATGCGGAATCGGAGACGCCCATCAGGTAGCAGCTCCAGCATGTGGATGCATAGCCACCGTTGCCACGGCAGCAGATGGATACCGAGCAGCTCGGCGAACTCCACAGCGGCGAAACCCCATGAAGTCTCGGGAGTGAGCGGGCGAAGCGGCGGCGTGAAGATCCTCGGCGTCTCACTGCCCAGACGCACTCGCCAAACCTCCTCGCAGAGCCTTCAGTCGGCCTTCTCCACGTCGCTTCGGACGGGCAGCATCCTCGGGGAGCGCCGCCGGCGTAATCTGTAAATCAGCGCACCCCTTCAGATAGGCGGGGATAGCGCCGAACGCGGTCTTCTGCAGTGCCTCAATGCCCGCCCGCTGTGCCTCGTCGATCAGCCACGCCAGCGTCTTGACCGCCTCACACGCGCCGCGGTACTTCCCATCACTCAGGTGGTCTGCCGCGGTGATCGACGCCGTCGTCGCGTCATACATAGTGCCCCGACGCCGTCTCGGAGGATGCGGAGGAGTGAACTCCGCGCCCCAGCGGCGGATCTGCTCCTGAGCTTCCTTCGCGGCCGCGAGCGCCGGGTTCTTCACAACCTGCCCCCGGGCGTCCTCGACGGTGAGCCCCTCCTCGGCGACCGCCTGGTGCGCCCGGCGTAGATGATCGACGGCGTAGCAGTAAGCCTCAAGCCTGCGTGAGTCGAGCGTGCCGGGCTTCGGGTGAGCGGCGACGACGTCGCGCCACACCTGCGCGGCACCGCCGGTTACATGCTGAGGTGGTTCGATGTCAGCCACCAGAACGCGCCTCCTCATGCTCGGTCCGGATTTGTGCGACGACGTGGCGGAGCGTTCGCATGGATCCCGACCAACCGATCCGGTACGCGATGCCGGTTGCCTTCATCTGCGGGTACTGGGCGAGTACCGCTCGGATCTGATCGCCGACTGGACCGTCCGCGAACGCATCGCGCTGGTAGGTGGCCGGCCGGGAGAGATCCAGCGCCCGGCGCACAGTGGTGATGGTCGCGCCGAGCGTTGCGGCGATCTCCTCCACGGTTTTGCCTTGGGCGGCCATCGCCCGAATCGCTGCGCGGTCATACATTGAGACGCCACTTTTCGTTGCCATTCCGGGAAATGAGGGGGATACCCGCCCCGAATCCCAGTGGGGAGAGGGAGCACTGCCGGCGGACTGCGCCGCCAATCCCGCCACAGAGATTTCCGACCCCCTCCCCGCTCACCAATCGCGCGAGCGAAGACCGAGCTGCGCTCCAGCATCCGTGGCACCAGCCTGCTTATTGCACAGCTCGTGCTCTGGCCACAGATTCGCTGGATCAAGGCGCTCGTCAGGATGATCCCGCCACGACAGACGGTGCCCAAGCTGGAACGAGCGGGGGTCGCCAGGCGGAGCGTCATAGTCGATCGGCTGCCCACACCGGCGGCAGGGCTGGGGGCGGGCGGCCCGCATCTCCTCCCGCAGCCGCCGCAGCCGACGGTGCCCACGAGACTGCACCATGGTCACCTCCGGGGAGGGGGATGTCGAGGGGGGGCGGGGTATCACACCCGGGGGGGGTGCTTCACGATGGGGGGCCTCACAGGGGGAGGGGGCCGAACCCTGGGGGGTGCCTACGATCAGGGGCATGCCCGACGCCAGCACCGACACCAGGCGGCTCCGCTCCTGGGAGCATTGCACAGAACCGCCGCTGACAGTTGCAGCTTTACTGTTTCTCGCCGTCTACGCATGGGAAGTCATCGCGGATCTCCATGGAGGCCAGAGATCCACCGCCGAGCTGATACTCAACGGCATCTGGATGGCCTTCGCCATCGACTTCGGCGTGCGGCTCGTGCTAGCTCCCGACCGGGGGCAATGGCTCGCACACCACCTGCTTGACCTCGCCGCTGTGGTCCTGCCGATGCTCCGGCCTTTGCGGCTATTGCGCCTCGTCACGCTCCTCGGCGTCCTACAGCGCAGCGCCGGCACCGCGCTCCGCGGCAAGATCACCATCTACACCGTCGGCTCCGTCATGCTGCTATCTCTCATCGCAGCACTCGCCGTGCTCGACGCCGAGAGGCATGTGCCCGGGGCGTCCATTACGTCCTTCGGCGATGCTCTGTGGTGGGCACTGGTCACCATCACCACGGTTGGCTACGGCGACCTGGCACCCGTGACTCCGCTCGGAAGAGGCGCCGCGATCCTGCTCATGATCGGCGGGGTCGCACTCATCGGCGTCGTCACAGCAACCCTGGCATCCTGGATCGTCTCACTCGTCACCGAGGAGAGCGCCGAACAGGAGGCAGCCACCCGAGCTCAGGTCGAGTCCCTGCGCGAGGAGATCCGCGCGCTCCGCGCCCAGATCGAGGCTCACGGAGACTGAGAAGCCCCGGCCGTATTGGGTCGGGGCTCGGACGGCGGGCGCAGCTGTCCCGCTGGCAGGCATGTTATAAGCGCCAGGCGGGCGGCGGCAAGCACTGGCTAGGTGACACGCCGATGGCGGGCTCGGCGGCGGGGCGTGGAGGCGTCGGCGGCGAGCACGTCGGTGATCGCCACGTATACCTCGCGGTGGCCGCCGTCGCCCAGGCGGATGGCCCGTACCCGGCCCGACCGGACCCACGCCCGGATGGTGGCGGCCGGCCGGGACCCGAGCAGCCGGGGCACGTCGGCCAGCCGCTCCCACTGCTCGCCGTCGACGATCACGCCCCAGCCTCCGTGGTGTCGTCGGGGCCGGCGGCCATGCGGGCCACGGCTACTGCCCAGGAGCGGGCGCGTGCCCAGTCCTCCTCCGACAGCACCGCGCCGCACGAAGGCGCCGAGCAGGACACCTGTAGGGAGCCGCGCTCCACACGCGGCGGGTGCAGCACCAGCGACCGTCGCCCGCACCTGGGGCACCTCACCGTCGTGATCCGACGGTCCGGCTCCTCCACCGGCCACGCGGCCGACGCCCGAGCCACAGCCGGGCCCAGGTCCTCCACCATGTCCCCAGCCCACGACTGGGCCGCGCACCACGACAGATGCGGCCCCAGCCAGTCAGCCAGGTCCCGGGCGGCTCCAGACGAGCGCACCCCGGCAACCGCCTCGCCGTCACCGGTAAGCCACAGCCCCGGCGGCCGCGGGACAGCGAGCCCACGGTCGTCGGCCACCTGATCACACCAGGCAGCCAGCATCCCCACCAGATCATCCGCAGCCCCGAGCGCCTGCGAATACAGCACCCTGGGCCCAGGCGGCGAGGCCCCACCACCAGTGTGACCGGACGGGGACGACACCGACGGCGCCGCCACCGCACACAGGTGCTCCACCAACGACGGCAGCGTGCGCACAGCAGACTGCAAGCGCCCCCAACACCGGCCACACAGCACGCCCTCCACCACCGGCCTGGGCAGACACCCCAGGCACTCAACTACCTGGCCGCTTGGGTCGGTGCTGGTGCCGTCACAGTCCGGGGCGTGCATGCCACGGACCGTGCAGCCACGGACACATGCGCTCATCGCCGTTTCCTCCTTCTGCGGGACCGAGGCAGGCAAGCGCTCCCGTCCCGACCCAGACCCGACCCAGGCCCGGACCCGGCGCCGTCCCGAGCCCGGACCCGACCCGTGCCCGACCCAGGCCCGTCCCTTCCCGGACCCTTCCCGAGTCCGTCCCGTCCCGACCCGGGGAGTACGTACTCCGGAGGCTGGGAGTTCGAACTGAGTTCGAAGTCAGTTCCGAACTCATGGTGAACTCCCGGTGAACTCACGGTGAACTCCCGGTCACGGCGTGGGTGTGGTGGTGGCGGGCCCGCCTGCGGGTCGGGCCTGGGGCTGCGGCGTGGCGGTCCCCAGCGCATGCGCCTGGGCGGCGGGGGCTGCTGGCCGGCCGACACCGGGGCGGGAGCAGTCTCCGACGCTGGCGAGGAACCCGCGGGCGCACCGAGATCTGCGGTGCCGGGGTTGCCGACCTGGAGCCCCTGCGGACGCGCCGTCGCTGGCTGCGACGACGCCGGGGGCGTTCCCAGGGCGGGGACCACCTGGCCGGCTTGATCAGGGCCGGAGGCGTCCACCTGCCGAATATTGTCGGAGTCCGCCCCCACCGGGGCGTCGGCCACTAACAGCCCGCGCTCGACCAGGTGCTTGCGGGACCAGTTGCCGTAGTAGGGGCGGGCCGGGACAGGTAGGAGCGGGTGCTCCTGGTCCCAGGTCCCGTCCTCGTCGTCACGACGCGCGCTGTTGCAACGCGCGCACGCCACCACAAGGGTGTCCACAGTCCCCGGCTGACCGGGGACGCGATGGTCCAGCGTGGCCTTGCGGTTGGACATCTTGCCGGTCCAGTGCACCTCGTGGTGGCAGTACCGGCAGTGGTCCCCATCGCGAAGGATTACCGGCCACTTCAGGTTCGGGTCCGAGCAGTCGCGTTTGCGCTGACGGTCCCAGTCGCTCTCGGCCTTCTTGATCAGGTGAATGAAGTCCGGATCCTCAATCAGCTTCACCCCAGGCAGGCCGTTGATCTCCACCCGCTCCAGGAGCCCGGTGCGGACGCACAGGTCGGTCAGGAGCTTGGCGCGCTCGAAGTCACCGCCCGCGCACTTGACCGTCACACCCAGGTTGACCGCGTAGTCCGTCTTGTACTTCGCGCTCTCCAGCGACAGCGCCCAGATGAACCCGCGTACCTCGTTCAGGAGCCGACCATCAGCCTCAGGCTGAGACAGCACCGCGAGCACACGGGGATCATCCGCCGCAGTGTCACCAGACCGCTGCCAAGTCATACAAGGCTCCTAACAATGGGGGAAACAAGAACAACAAGGGCCATAGCGCCCGCGAGCGCGGGCGGGCCACGAGAACAAGCAAGCGTCATCGGGGGTTACCCCCGGAGGGACCGCTGAGAGCTGGCAGTTCTCTCTGCCGCCTGCAGCGCCTGCGACAGCACAGCGGACAGAGCGTCGCCGTCGAGGCCGAGAGTGCAGGCAGCGACAGCGACCTGGAAGGCAGCCAGGGCCTGCATCCGGTCCGCCGTCGGCGGGCTGCCGTCCTCGGTTTCGATCTCCGCTCGGGTGTCCTCGGTGACCAGGTGCTGGGCGAGCAACTCACGAACCTCGGCGAGACGCCGCTCGGGCGAGGTGGTGGCGTGGTCGATCACCCAGATTGCGTCCTCCACATGGGTGAGCAACAGCTCGACATCCGAGGTGATGTTGCGGGCGCGGTCGCGGTGCTTGCCTGGCAGAAGATCTGCGATGCGGTACAGGTAGTCGGCGTCGGAACCCGTCGGTCCCGCAGCGCCGCCTTGCGGGGCGGGCCGGAAGGCGGAGTTGAAGGTGTTGGGCCTCCGGGGGTAGTACTCGCCTGGCACGCCGCGGATGATCCAGTCCCCGGGGCAGGCAAGCATGGCACTCTCCGGCGAGTCGATGCCTAGCTGGCCCTCCACAGAGACGGTCACCAGGGCATCCTCAGCCCATCGCGCGATGGCCCCAAGGCACTCCTCGCTGCCGTCCCATTGGATGGCTTCGGTGGCGACTGGGCGGTTGATGTACCGACCGGGTTTGGTGGCGGTCATAGTGCCCACCGCCAGATGATGATGGTCAGGGCCGCGAGCGCGGAGACGACGGCGGCGCCTAGGCTGGCGAGGATCAGACCGCCGATGATTTTGCCGATCACGTAGGCGGGTCCCTGGTTGTTGGGCTCGGGCGGTGGTTGTAGTGCTGTCATGGCTGTGGTCCTTTGCTGGTTGGTCGGTTAGTTGGCTGTCTGGTGGTGGCGGTCGCGTTTCCAGGCGGATAGTTCGGGGTAGGTGATGAATCCGAGGGTGCGGGGATCTTCGGTGACGCGGTGGTCGGTGTACAGGTTCGTGAGCCAGCACAGGGCGGTGGCGGCGGTCATGACCAGGGCGGCGTGGGGTAGGTCGTCGTCGTGGGTGTCGGCGGGGACCCAGCAGGGGCGGGCGTGGTGGTCGAGTAGGCGGGACCACCAGATGTCTGAGCCGGTGCCCGGGCCGCCGACGGCGTCGAGGGCGGCCTCGGCCTCACGGTTGGCGTCCAGGGTTCGCCACTGGTCGATGACGGCGGCAACCTGCGTGATCCGGGCCTGGGCCGCCAGGCGTCGGGCTGCCACGGTGGGCAGGTCCCTGGCGTACAGGATCGCGCCGAGAGCGGTGATGCGGCTGGTGTACTCGGCGATGCCGGGCGCGTAGGCGGGGCGCAGCGCGCGCCGCTTGGAGACCAGCAGGCCGGCACCCATGGCGTCAGAGGCGACCATGCGGCACACGTGGGCGAGGCTCTCGCGCCCGTCGAGCAGGTTCTTCCAGCGGCCGGGGTGTATACCCTGGCGGGTGGCGATGCTCCACATGGAGTCGTAGTCGGCGGCGGTCCTCACGCGGACGCCTCCTCACAGGCAGCTCGGGTGCGCCGGTACAGGTGGGCCAGCCGCCAGGTCATGTCCCACACCTCGTCACCGGTGGTGTAGGTGTCGGCCTGGCACACCAGCGGCATGATCTGGTCCTGGCCGGTCTCCTCGGCCATCACCGCTCTGAGATTGGTGACGGCGGCCTGGCAGGCGTCAGGGTCGATCTCGACCATCACCGCCTGGGAGGCGAGGACGATCTTGTCGTCCGGGCACAGTGGCACCAGCTGGAGCATGCGAGCGAGGTAGATGCCGGTCCCGCCGAACGGGTCCAGGGCGCGGATACGCACGAGCGTGTCCCTGCCGGGGCCGTGCTGGTCCTGCGCCAGCTGGAGCACGGCGCGGACCTGGTGGTCCACTACCTCCACGGGAGTGACGACGACGCCATGCCGCTTGCCGCGTCGGGCCTCGCAGGCGGCCTGGTAGGCCAGAGCGATCTCCTCCTGCCGGGACTGCTTGGCGTCCAGGTGACGGGTGGTGGTCATGTGAGGCGCCCGCCCTTCATCTGGTGGCGGGTGTGGCGGCGGGCCTCGCGGTACGCCTCGTGCTTGCAGATGCGGCAGTCACGCTCGATGACGATGCCTCTGCCGGAGCGGCGGCGGTCACGTACCCGGACCCGGGCGGTGGCGATCGTCCATTCGTGGCCATGGGCGCAGGTGTCGGGGCCGCCGGCGTCGGCAAGGCGCTCCAGCAGGGCGTAGGCCACCGAGTTGGGTACCGGCGCGGACGAGGAGCCAGCAGGGATCAGGCCCGCCAGATCCGTCCCGGTGATCTTCATGCCACTGGTCATCAGTCCGCGTCCTGACCGGTGTCAGCGACCTGGACGAGGCCCTCGGCGGCGTCGACGACGCGGGCCATGGCGGCGTCGCGGCGGAGCGGCGAGGCGATGCCAAGCTCAGAGAGCCGCCTGCTGAGCGTCCGCACGGCCTCGGTCGGCACGACGGACAGGCCCTCCCAGTCCTCGATCTCCGCGTCGGGCTGGTCTCGGAGGACGAGGGCGGCCTCGTCGCCGTCTGAGAGCAGGCGGTAGGCGTACATGCTGCTGCGCAGGGCGACCATGCCGCCGATGTCGCGGTGGCCCTGGTGGCCGTCGAGGATGCGGATGATCGGCTCCGTCGGCCAGGACTCGGCCTCGGGCTCAGGGTCGGACTCAGGCGGCACGACGACGTCGAGTGTCGCGTCGGAACGGTATGTACTGGTGCCGTCGTGGCAATAGATGACGACGTGCTGCGTGCCGTAGTCGCACACCCTCACGATCTGCCGGGTCTCACCATGGTGGCGGATGAGCATTCCACGCTCCAGCTCGGCGGCGGGGGTGGGTCGGATGGTGAGTGTGTCGGTCATGGTGTGGGCTCCTGGTAGACGTGGATGTGGAAGGTGTAGGTGCGCTGGCCGAGGATCTTGGGCGAGAGCCGACCGGAGGGCTGGAGGGTGATGCAGTCCAGGTGGCGGTCGTCGTCATCCGGGAGCAGGCCGGCCCTGGTGAGGCCGTCGACCAGGGGCTTGACGGTCCAGTGCAGGTTGTGGATGTCCCGGCGGCGGCGGTCGGGGTAGTCGACGTCGATGACGATCCGCGCCCGGTGAAGGCGAGGAGCGCGCCGGTAGCGGGCGGTCGCCTCAGCCACGGTCCGGATCGCCCGCGTCTTGCGGATCTTTTCCCGCCGGCCGTCCCGGCCGTTGCCGGTCAGGACGTCGGCGGCCGCCAGGCGCATCTCCGCGTCCCACACCAGCACCCCAAGATCGGTGGGGGTCGTGTTGGTGGTCATGCTCCGGCCTCCTGCTCGTCCCAGACGCTGGGCGTGTAGTTGTCGATGTGCTGGCGGACCTTGTCGGGGCGGAAGCCGCCCCACACGCCGGCCACAAGCCCCACGGGGGTCATTGCCACCACTACGGGCGCGCTGGTGATGTGCTGGTCGGCGGCCAGGCGCCGGGCCTCGGGGTGATCGACCAGCGGGCGGGCCCGGTACTGGGCGCCCAGCTGCTCCAGGTGCCGGATCACCTGGTCGCAGCGCGGGCAGTGGTCCTTGGTGTAGAGGTCGAACCAGGGGGGCGCGGGGGTCGTGGGTACCCATCACGCCTCCCGATCCGTGGTGGCGTTGATGCGGCTGCGGGCCCGCGAGGTGGCCCAGGACAGCAGGCGCTCCACCCGGGCCGCCTCACGGCGGATGGCCGCCACCACCTCAGACCCGGACGACTCATCCACGACCTCGGCGGGGACCTCCTCGATGACCTCGATCGGGCCGGCAAGGTCCCGCTCGATACGCACGATCACTCTCATGCCGCATCACCACCCCACGGCGAGCCGCCGACGGTGTCATCGGGGCCGTCGGGGTCCTGGCCGGCCAGGTAGCCGTCGATAGCGCGGACGAACGCGCCCTCCACATCCATGCTGGAGACCTCGGCGTCGGCGTCATCGCCGTCGAGGTCGGGCAGGACGGCGTCCAGCAGCGGGTCCAGCAGGTCCCCCGCGTAGCAGGACACGTCCTCAAACACAGGCAGCGTGTGTGAGTCCTGGGAGCCCATGGTGAGGCCCAGGTAGGTGGACCCCGGCACCACCTCCTCCAGGTCGTTGGCGTCGGTGCGGCGGCGAGCGGAGTACCCCCACACCAGGACCGTCTGATCCCCGCCCATGACCCCGAGCCGGCACGACAGGGAGTCACCGACCATCGCGGCGGTGCGGCCCATGGCGGTGGCGTCCTTTGCCCACAGGGCCACGTGCCCGCAGGACGCCAGGCGGGCCTGGGAGGCCTGCACCAGCATGGCGGCCACGTCGGCCCGCTCGGGGTCCAGGGGCGGGGGGTCCGTGCGCACGGTGACCTGGCGGCCGCCCCACAGCACCCCGACCTCACGCACCGTCAGTGCCAGGTTGCGCTCGTCGATGGTGAGCTCGACGTCCTGGGCGTCGGCGTGGGCCAGCATGCCGATCAGGTCCGCCAGCACCGGGCGGGTGGCCCACACGTCCGGCACCGGCATGCCGTCGTCGTCGACGTCGACCACCAGGGCCCGGGTACACACGTAGCGGGCCCGGTCCTTCGCGACGGCCAGGCACAGCAGGTAGTCGCCGGCGACAGTCAGGCGCGCCACCCCGACCCCGACCGGCCGGTCCTCATCCCGCTGCCGGGACGGCAGGTGCGGCACCAGCCCCTGCAACGCACCCAGCAGCGACGCGGTCCGCACAGTCAAACGCACAACAGCGCTCATCAGTCCTCCCCCTTCTCGTGTTCCTCAGTGCCGGCGTCCTCGCCGACACCGTCCTCGTCGTCGTGGTTAGCGGTGGTGTCGAGCCCGTCAATGAGCTCTTGCTCGATCGGGGCGGGGGCGTACCCCCAGCGGGCCAGGGTGTCCAGGTGGGTGGCGAGCATCCGGTCGTACATGTGGCCGGGGTCGTCCTGGCGCCAGGAATCGCGGACGATGGTCCCCTCCATCAGAGCCAGCGCCCAGGCCAGCAGCCCCCGCTTCGCCTCCCGCGGTGACCCGGTGGCGTCCTGGTCCAGGCCGGCAGGAGACAGCCCGAGGTGCTCCAGGCCCTTGTCCTTAGCCATGCCGGTGACGTAGGAGTGCGCGTAGCGGACCACGGCGAGGACGTAGCCCAGGGCGTCGGTGGGCAGCACCCGGCGGGGCAGCAGCTGCTCGCGGATCCACGCCCGCCGCACCCGGTTAGCGGAGTCCATGTCCTCGTTGCGCCGGCGCACCCGGGCACGCGCCGCACGCACCTGCTCGTCCTGCGGCCCCGACGTCGCACCCGACGATGGGCCAGCGAACCGGTTGCGGTGCCCGTGGGCCGCCCAGTCCATGCACGCGTACCAGCGGACCCGGTACGAGGGCCCCTCCTTCTCCCGCTGTTCCCTCGACACCGTGAAGTCGACGTCCACGACGGCGACGTGACCGGGACAGGAGGCGTGCGAGACCTCGTCGATCGGCTCGCCACGGCCGTCGACCAGATCCGACAGGATGCGGGAGCGGGATCGATCCTCGTGGAGGAACTGTTCGTAGGAGATCGCCCGCACGCCATTGGCGGCCTGCTCGTCCACGACCCGCTGGTATGCGTCCCGCGCCAGCACGGCGCGCCGGGCGCGCTCCACGATGTGATCCACCTGCTCCGGGTGGGCCTGAACCTCCTGGACGATCTCCTCCACCTCCTCCGGGGAGCCGATCTGCCCTGAGATGTCAGCGACCTTGCCCAGCGCCACCAGGTCGAGGCCCGTCACGCGACGCCCGAGCTCACGCACCGGCTCCGCTGCCGCGGTGACCGCCTTGGCGGCGTCGATCTCATCCGGCCCAACGCCCCGCCTGCGCAGGTCCCTCTTGGGCATGCCCAGCAGCATCAGCTGCCGGACCGCGTCGGCCCGCTCGGTGGGCAGGGTGTGGGCGTGCTCGTCGTTCTCCACCAGCTGCTGACTGATCCGGTCGGCGTCGTCGGCGGGCTCAACGATCAGCGCCGGCACCAGCCCCAGGCCCGCCTCCAGGGCGGCGGCCAGGCGCCGGTGCCCGTCCAGCACCACCAGGCCCGTCAGCGTCGGATACACGTGCAGATCGCGCAGCACCCCCATCTCAGCGATCGTGGCCGTGAAGCGCTCATCCACCCGCAAAGCCCGGCGGATGTTCGACCCCGCCTCCAACAGAGCCGGCTCGACCATGATTCGCTCACCGGGCACCACATTCCCCAGCGGGGAGCGGGCCTCGGCCTCCGTCAGTACGCGCACACCACCAGCAGGCGCGCCGACGGGCGAGGCGGGCTGCGAGGCCGGCATGACCCCGAGCTCACGCAGCCGGGACAGGTCGTAGGTGGCCGGCATATTCGGCGTCGCCGCCACCGTGACGGTGATCCAGCCGGCCTCCAGCAGCCGGTCCAGCACCCGCCGCAGCGTCCGCGCCGACAGGCCCGTCGTCGCCGCGAGGGTCGCCTGCGAGACGCACACCGTCTCCTCACCCCCGGCGGCAGCGGCCAGCAGATGCTCAGCCACCAGCCGCGCCTGGTCGTCATCGGCGTCGATCACCACGCGGTCCGCGAGCGCGGCGGGTGGGGTTATGTCCAGTGTCGTGGTGGTCATGTGAAGAGTCCTTCCTGGGCGGGCGCGGTCTGGGCGCGCAGCTGTCTGCCGGTGGTGAGGTGGCGGCTGACCTGGCCGGTCGGGTCGACGGTCAGGCGCAGCGTCGCGGTCAGGTAGGCGGCCGCCCACGCCACGTGGTCCTCCACCGCCGGTGCAATGGCGGCGGCCTCGGCAAGGGTCTGGGCGACCCCGGCAGGGCTGCCGGTCGCGGCGGCGGACAGGGTGTTGAGGGTCAGGCGCAGGGCCTGACGCTGCTGGTGGTCCGTCATGGCCATCCACGTCTTGCGGCGCGGCCCGGCCGAGATGTTGTTCGCAGGAGGCATCAGCGCACCCACCCTTCGGTGGGCAGCGGACGACGCCGCTGGGCCCTGATGGGGCCGAGCCGCACCGGCCCCGACGACGCCACAGCAGCGGGTGCGGCGGCTGGTTTGGTGGCGCGCTTAACCGTCCTCGGCTTGGCGGCCTTTGCACGCCGGCGCTTGGGCTTGGCGGCTTTGCGGGTGGCGCGCCGGCGCTCCTGCTCGGCCCGGGCGGCTCGTAGCTGCCCGGCGCGCTCCTCCCGCCGGTCCTGCTCGGCCCGCCACGCCGCGGAGACCTGCTCGTTGGTGGGCAGGCCGGGCGGGGTGCCGTAGGCGGCCGTGTACTCGGCCTCCAGGGCGCGTCCCTGGCCGGTCAGGGCGTAGGCGCCTCCCGTGTAGGACAGGCGGCCGCGCTGGCGGAGCTTGGCGAGGCAGGCGCGCACCGCGGACTTGCGCACGCCGGTGGCGTCCACCAGCACCCCCAGCGGGCACGGGCCCGCCGCCGCGAGAGTGGACAGCACCAGGTGTGCCGTGGTCGGGCAGCGGCCCAGCTGGCCGATAGCCGACCGGTCTCCGGCCAGCATCCGCCGGCCCGCGTCGGTGACCCGCACCGAGCCGTCCGACGCAGTACCTGTGATCAGGCCCTTGCCGCGCAGGCGCGACAGGATGGTCGAGATCCGCTTACGGGTGCGTCCCGTGGCCCGCTCCAGGGCAGGGTAGGCGTGGTTGCCGTCGGCTACTGCCGCCAGCACCAGGTCCATCGTCGGCGAATCCTTAACCGGCCGGCCCATCACTGCTCCCTCCCATCAGGGATGTCGATGCGCAGGTACTCGGCCGCAGCGATCGCGGAGGCGTCGCCGTCGGCCGCGAGCTGGCCCAGCAGCTCCTGCATCCGCCTGTGGCTCATCAGCGTCTCAGCCAGACTTATCAGGCCCGCACCCATCCACCCGGACGGGGCCACCAGCTCGCACACCACCCCCGGCACCCCGACGTCGTCACCCTCGACGTCGCCGTCTCCGGTGGCGCCCGCGCCCGTGGTGACCTGCCCACCAGGGGACAGCACCATCCGCAGATGCGAGTGCGGCACACCATGGATACGGGCCACGGCAGCGTCCGCCTCATCCGCGACCGCGCCGTCCACGATCCGCGCTGCGGCCGCCAGCACCTCCTCAGCACCGGCATCGTCGTCGACGTCGTCGGTGTCAGGGGTCGACGCCGACGCCGCAGCACCGCCGGCACCGCTAGCACCGGCCGGACCATGCCGGGCCGGCGCAGCGCCCACACCCGCAGGGGCGGGTCCACCATCACCGGCCACGATCATCAGGCCGGCGCCCAGGCCACCCAGGCCCAGGGACAGCAGCGACAGCCCCGACATCGCCGGCGCCCGGCCCGCCACGGCCAGCCACACCTGCACACAGCCCACTAGCACACCCACACACAGCAGGCACGCACCAGCCATGATCCGCTTCTCCGTACTCATCGCACCATCGCCTCCTCGCGGGAGGTGGCTGCGGCGTTGCGGGACAGGACCTCCACGCACGGGCACGGCTCGCCGGCCATGTGGTGGTAGCCGTCGCAGCGGTCATCGGTGCAGCCGCACCGGTCACCCGGCCACCGGGCAGTGTCGGGGCCGACGTGGTAGTCGACGTACTGGCGCACGGTGATCCCCTCAGCGGCGATAGTCGCGCGGGCGGCGCGAGACAGGCCAGACACACGAGCAGTCATCGGGCCGGCACCTCCTCCATGGTGTTGTCGGTGAGCGAGTTCAGGTAGGCGGTCGTGCCCTCGGCGACGCCGTCTTCGGCGAGCAGCCAGTCGGCCAGCCCGTGCTCAGCGGTGTGGGCGGCGTCCCGGATGACATCGACCAGACGCTTCCGCGGGGCGAGGTGACGGGGCTTGTAAGATTTGGTTCGAGCCATTGGTTTGTCCTTTCTGTGGCTCACCGGCCGCCGGCAGGCACATTGCTGGCGGCCACTTCTTTGTCTGGGCTGGGTTCAGACGCGGAGCTCACGGGCAGTGAGCCACGCATCCAGGTCGGTGGGGCGCACCACCCGAGTCCGCTCCCCGATCTCGATCGCCGGGAGATCCCCGGTACGGATCGCGGCCAGCACGGCCGGGCGGGGGATACCGGTCAGGCGGCACACATCCGCCACCGACAGGGACCGCACCTCCGGGACGGCGCCGGCGGTCAGGGCCCGCTCGATCCGGTCCAGGCGCTCCGCGATCGCCTCCAGCGTCGCGGCGGCCATCACGCCTCACCCCCATCCGGGATGTCACTGGTGGTGGGGTGGGCGGGGCCGGCGCAGCTACGAGACGCCAGCCCCGCCCCGCACCCGCCGCACGACCGGCAGGAGTCGAACCGGCCGGCGGCGGGGTGCACCTCCTCGGTGGCCTCATCCCCATCACCACTCACCGAGGAGGTGGCCTTCTCTTCCCGACCCTGGGAGGAAGGAAGCAGCCATAGCGCTCCCTCGATCGCCTCCACGAAGAGACTGACGCGCACGACTGCAACAGGGCTCTGGGGCTCGATGATGATCTCCACCGGCTCATCAGGGACCGTGGCCAACATGGCGCCATCAGGCGTCCGCAGGGCAAGTACAGGGCGTTGCATCACGCCACCTCCTCGTCGGAGGAGCGGTGCGTGGCTGGGTCCTCGTCACCGGACAGGTGCCGGGCCGCGTCGTCCAGCGACCAGCACGAGTCACACGCCTGCTCATGGGCCAGCAGGTCCTCCGCCGGCACACCCGCGAGCGCAGCACCCACGTGCTCGACGGCGGCGATGCCGCGTGCCTGCACCCCTGGCTCGGGTTCGACGACGGCGGGGGATGACTCCGAGGTAGTCCCGGGTTGGGGACGCCTGCTGCGGCGCAGTAGCTCCCACCCGGGCACGCCGAGGGCGTCGCCGAT
Source organism: Actinomyces procaprae (assembly GCF_004798665.1). NCBI lineage: Bacteria > Bacillati > Actinomycetota > Actinomycetes > Actinomycetales > Actinomycetaceae > Actinomyces > Actinomyces procaprae. The sequence continues at coordinate 2,353,838 of NZ_CP039292.1, read as the reverse complement.
AGCCACGAGCTCGCCTACCTTAAGGTCAGCATGTTCGTTCAGCCGCAGGGACAGGTACGGGCGTTTGAGCGACACCTCGTCGGCGAGCGCGGTGCCCGTGACGCCGCGGCGTGCCATCTCAGCTCGGATCTCGGACGCGACCGACATCATTCCTCCTTCCGTTCGCGATTGCGAACGCCTGAGAGAAGAGTGCTCGCAATCGCGAACGTTGTCAAGAGGGATTGCCTTGCGTGTTCGCATGTGAGAACATCACGATATGGGTAGCAGGTCGATTGAGCAGCACCCGGCCGATGCGAGGGTGTCTGAGGCGCTTGGAGACGCGCTTGAGGGCAGCGGGATGAGCCTGCGTGAGCTCTCGCGAAGGTCTGGTGTGCGGCTGACTCGTCTCGGTGACGTGCTCCGCCGCGGTCGAGCGATGACAGTAGGTGAGCTGGAGGCCATCGCGGAGTCGCTCGGTCTAGACCCGGTGGAGGTGCTGCGTGAGGCGCAGGAGATGGTCCGCGAGCGCGAGCGTGCAAAGGTTGTCGAGCTGGGGGAGCGGCGTGCTGATTGGCCGGAGGGGTTGCCTCCTCTGGAGGAGCTTGCCGCCCAGGTCGAGCCGGGAGCCGACGAGGAGCTGGCGGAGACGACCGGATGGCGCGACGACCTTGGCGAGGAGTCCCAGGACATCCCCTACGGGGAGGACGAGTCGCTCTGAGTTGGCGGCGAGCGCACCGCGACCCTGCTTGTAAGTGAGGTGCTACAAGTGCGGTCGATATTCGTGTCTGAGGTCAGGGTTAGCATCCCCGCTCATGAGACCAACGATGGATGCCCTGCTCGACAATGCTGCCGAGCAGGGCATCCTCGTGCATTGGGTAACTCGCATGCCGGCCGGGCTGAGAGGTGCCTACCACCTGGCCACGCGCATGATCCTCCTGCGGGAGGGGATGCCCGACCGCCTCGCCGTCCCCACGCTGATGCACGAGCTGGAGCACGCACGCCGCGGGGACGACGGCCACCAGGGTGGCGCGGTCGAGGCGCACATCAACCGGGCTGTGGCCTGCCGTCTCGTCACCCCCGAGAGCTACCGTCGCGCCGAGGTTGCGGTGGGTCCGCACCCGGGCGCGCTGGCCGTAGAACTTGACGTCGCGCGCTGGGTCGTCGCTGCCTATCAGGACATGCTGAGGGTCAGGTGAGCGCCCCGGCGACGGCGTCGAGCGCCTGCGCCTGCACCCCGAGACTGGGGTGCTGATACCGCGCCGTCGTAAGCGCCTGCGTCTGGCCCAGGATCTCCTGCGCCGTCCGCAGCGGCACCCCCGCCTCCAACAGCAGCGTCGCGCACGTGTGGCGGGCCGAGTGCAGCGACATCTCCGGCAGCCCCTCCTCCGCGAGCGCAGCCTTCCAGGCGCCGTAGTCGCGCCGCGGATCGATCGGCAGCCCGGGCGACGATTCGAACACGAACCGAGTCGGCCGAGCCGCTTCGATGTGCTCCGCGAGCGCGTCCGCGAGCACGGTTGGGAGGGCCACGCGACGGTTGGAGCCGACGGTTTTGGGGCGTAGTAGCCAGAGGCCGCCGTGGGCCTGCTCGGCCTCCATGCCGTCGGGAATGGGGGCGGTGCGGTCGGGGCAGTCGGAGCCGCGCTTCCGCCTGCACGGCCAGCCGCCGCCGTCGGTGTGGGGGCCGCAGCCGTGCGCCCAGGTGACCCGGCGCAGCTCCCAGGCGAGATCCACCCACGGCGTGCCGCCGTCGGCGACGTCGAGGTGCAGGTTGGTGAGGGTCATGCCCAGGGCCTCGCCCTGGCGGACGCCGAGCATCAGGGAGACCATCCACCGGGCACGGTCCGTGGTGCGTGCGGCCAGGAAGTGGCGGGCCTCGTCGGCGGTCATGGCACGGGGTGCCCTGATGGGTGCGGGCGGGGCCTTGACCAGGCGGGCGATATTACGAGGGGCTATCTCCTCACGCTCCGCCACCGCGAGCGCCGCCCGCAGCACACGGTGCACCTTCGCGGCTGTGGAGGTGGAGGCGCCGGCGGCGGCGATGCGGGCGTGGAGGGCGCGGACGTCGGCGGCGGTGAGCTGGTCGACGCGGCGGGAGCCGATCGCCGGGTTGATGTGCACACGGATGACCGACTTGTAGTCGGCGGTGGTGGCCGGCTTACGTCGGGGCGCCACGTCCTGCTCGATCCACCGGTCCAGCCACTCCGCGAGGGTCAGCCCCCGGCCGGTGGAGATGTCACCTGTGCGAGCCAGCTCCAGCTGGGCGGCGCGCATCTTCCGGACCGCCTCGGCCTTGGACTTGGCGCGCACATACTTGCGTCGCCGCTTGCCAGTGACCGGGTCCGGCGGCAGCGGGATCACCGCCGCCCACAGTCCGGACGCCTCCTTGTAGATGGACCCCTCGCCCTTGCCCCTACCCGCCATGCCAGCCCTCCATCGGTGCAGCCCCAGGTGCAGCCATACCATAGCTGAAATAGACGAAATAGCGGGCTCTAGCGTTGGTGGGGGAGGGGCGGTTTCCCGCGCGATATGGACTTTTCGGTGGTGCCCCCGCCCGGACTCGAACCGGGAACCTGCGGATTAGAAGGCCGATGCTCTATCCATTGAGCTACGGAGGCTTGCCGGCTCAGCGTACGTCACAATGGGCAGAAGTTCCCACTCGGAGGAGGGGGAACTGCCTCGCGCTCCTGGACGATGAAGGTATCGTTTCGGCCAAGCTGGTGAACTCCCGCTCCCAAGATCCCGGAAGGACCCACGTGCCACCCACAGCGCTTGCCGTGCGCCTGACCAACGCTCCCGCATACGAACAGCCGCGCATCTTCACCGCCGCCTTCACTGTTGGTCGGCGTCCCACCTGCGACGTCGTCGTGTCCACATCCAATGTGGTCTCCGGCGAGCACCTGCGCATTACGCCGACGCCGGAGGGCTGGCTGGTGGAGTGCGTCTCACGCACCAACGGGATGCTGGTGGCCGGCCAGGACACCCGTCGCGCACTGGTCACCGGACCCACCCGCGTCTACCTCGCCAACAGCTCCGGGCCGGGCATCGACCTGGTGCCGACGGCGCCGGCCGGTGCCCCGCCCGCATCTGCGCCCCTGCCCGCATCAGTCCCGTCTGCGGCCCCCGCCCCCGCGCCGGCTGCTCCGTCCCGGGGGCAGGCGCCGCAGTTCCCGCCGCCCCCCGCCCGGGCCCGACGGCGCCGCCCGCCCCGACGCCGGCTCCCGCCCCGTCGTCTTACGGGCAGCAGGCCCCGGCGCGGCAGGCCCCGGCGTCCACCCCCGTCGGCTACGGGCCCTCCGCCGACTCGGCGCCGACCGGCTACGGGCCCTCCGCCGAGTCCGCCTCGGCGGCCGCCACCTTCGTCGATCCCGCCGCGTCGTCGGTAACCATCGCCGGCTCCTCCGGCTCGCCTCGCTCGGCGGCGTCTGGCAGCACCGGCGGCTTCCCGACCGGACGCCGTCGAACCATCGCCAAGGTGACCATCACCTCCTCCGGCACCATCGGGCGGGCCCCCGACGCCAATTTGCGCCTGGATGACCCGCGCGTGTCCGGCCACCACGCGCGGGTGGACCTGACCCCGCAGGGAATCGTGGTGACGGACCTGCGGTCCACCAATGGCGTGTTCGTGGGCCAGCAGCGGGTGCAGAGCTACCGGGTGACCGAGCCGACCACCTTCGGCATGGGCTCCACCTTCGTGGTCATCAGCCCGGACGGCACCTGCGAGGTGCAGGTGGCCGCCGCCGCGGGGGAGCTGGTGGGCCGCGACCTGACCTTCTCCGTCAACGACGGCAAGCTGACCCTGCTCGACGGCGTCTCCTTCGCCCTGCCCGGCAATGAGCTGCTGGCGGTGGTGGGGCCCTCGGGCGCGGGCAAGTCCACCCTGCTCAAGGCCCTGACCGGGGAGCAGAAGGCCCAGCAGGGGCAGGTCCTGTTCGATGGCCTGGACGTGTACGAGCACTACCCGGTCATGCGCAACAAGATCGGGGTGGTGCCGCAGAACGACGTGGTCCACTCCGCCCTGACCGTGCGCCAGACCCTGGAGTACGCCTCCGAGCTGCGGTTCGCCAAGGACGTGTCCAAGGCCGAGCGGCGCGCCCGGATCGACGAGGTCCTGGAGGACCTGGACCTGTCCGAGCACGTGGACAAGAAGGTCAAGCAGCTCTCCGGCGGTCAGCGCAAGCGCGTGTCCACCGCCATCGAGCTGCTGACCCGCCCGTCCCTGCTGTTCCTGGATGAGCCCACTTCCGGCCTGGACCCGCAGCTGGACCGGGACGTGATGGACCTGCTGGCCTCCCTCGCCCACGGCACTCGCCCCGGCGACACCGGACGCACCGTGGTCGTGGTCACCCACAATGAGAACCACATCGACCGGGCCGACAAGGTCCTCATCCTCGCCGCCGGCGGCACGCCCGTCTACTTCGGGGCTCCGCGCGAGGTGATCGGGTACTTCCGTACCCGCCTGGCGGAGTTCGGGCAGGCGGGGCGGCTGGTTGTGAATCCGCCCCGAGGCGGCTTCGCGGACCCGGTGTCGATTGACGGCTTCGCCGACGTGTACGCCCTGATCCGCAACCACGCCGCCGAGCTGCGCGCCCACCTGGAGGCGACCGTCCCGTCCACCCGCCGCGGCGACGGCCGCAAGCTGACCACTTCCACCGACGCCGACACCCGCCAGGCCCCCCAGCAGACGGCCCTGCGGCAGGTCTCCACCCTGGTACGGCGCCACCTGCGCATCATCGCCGCCGATCCCTCCTACCTGGTGTTCATGCTGGCCCTGCCGGTGATCATCGGCCTGCTCACCAAGGCCATCGCCGGCTCCAACGGCTTCGCCGTCCCCGACCTGCCGGATCCGACGCCGGAGCAGCCCTGCGTCACCTACTCCACCCAGGCGCTCGAGCTACTGGTCATTCTCATCACCGGCGCCGCCTTCTCCGGGATGGCCGCCACCATCCGTGAGCTGGTGGGGGAGCGCGACGTGTACCTGCGGGAGAAGGCGGTGGGCCTGCGGGCGGGCTCCTACCTGGTGGCCAAGGCGCTCGTGCTCGCCCTGATCGTCACGGTGCAGACCGCCGTCATGGTTGGGATCGCCCTGGCACTGAACAAGGCCCCCAGCGACGCCGTCCTGCTGGGCTCCCCGGGCCTGGAGCTGGCCGCGTGCTGCTGGGCGATCGCCTTCGTCTCCGGTCTGTTGGGCCTGACCGTCTCCGCCTTCGTGTCCTCCTCCGAGCAGGTCATGCCCGTGCTGGTGGTCACCATCATGGCGCAGCTGGTGCTGGCCGGCGGCGTCATCCCCATCGCGGGCAGGGCCGTGTTCGAGCAGCTGGCCTGGTTCATCCCCGCCCGCTGGGGCTACGCCATGGCCGCATCAACGGTCAACATGAACGAGATCCTGCCCTACCGCGCCGAAGACCTGTGGGACCACACCGCCTCCCAGTGGGCGGTCGACCTCGGCCTGCTCTCCGCCATCGGCCTGGTCTGCTTCGTGGCCTGCTACATCGGCCTCGCCCGCCGCGACCGCCGCTGACCTAGGCGGCCGCGACCGCCGCTGCCCGTGGGGGCGGCGGTCGCTCCGGCCGACCGCCGGGCCCGGGTTGGGCCGCGAGGGCGCAATGGCGGGTCGGTACCGTCTGCGACCCGCCTTCCGCCTAAGGTTGGACCATGGCCTCATCTGCTTCCCCGCTGACCGCCGGTGAAGACGTCCCCGTCTCTGCGCTCAGCCGCGCGCAGCTAATCGACGTCCTCACCGACACCGTGGGGGACCTGGACAAACTCGACCTCAGCCTGGCCGCCGACGGCGTCGAGGAAGCGCGCCGCCTGCGTTCCAGCCTCATCGCGCAGATCCGCGACCACGTCCTGCCCAGGCTCGCCGACGCCGACATCCCCGCGATCGTCGTCGTCGGCGGCTCGACCGGCGCGGGCAAGTCCACGCTGGTGAACTCGGTGCTGGGCGAGGAGGTCTCCGATGCCGGGGTCCTGCGTCCCACCACCCGCACCCCGGTGCTGGTAGTCAACCCCGAGGACGGGGAGGCGCTCAGCGATCACCCGATCGCCAAGGTCTGCCGGACCGTCACCTCTGCGGCGGTCCCCGCCGGGCTCGCCCTGGTGGACGCCTCAGACCTGGACTCCGTGCAGGAGAGCAACCGGGTGCTCGCGACCCGGTTGCTGGAGGCCGCGGACCTGTGGCTGTTCATCACCACCGCCGCCCGCTACGGCGACCACACCCCCTGGACCTCCCTGGAGGAGGCGGCCGCCCGGGAGACCCCCATCGGCGTCGTCCTGAACCGGGTTCCGGCCACGGTCATGTCCGAAGTGCGCCGTGACCTGATCGAGCGGCTGGACACGCTCGGCCTGGCCGAGTCCCCGTTCTTCGTGGTACCCGACGCCGGACCCCACGAGGGCCTGCTGCCCGAGGCCTCCGTGAACGAGCTGCGCGACTGGTTGCGGCTGCTGGCCGGGCGCCACCGTGCCGCCGGCCTGATGCGGCGCACGGGTCGTGGCCTGTGGACCGGCCTGCGCGCCGACCTGATCACGCTCGCCGACGGCGTCGACGCGCAGGACGACGCCGCCACCCGCCTGGAGACCGCCTCCCGCAAGCTCCTGGACGCGCCGGGAGCGGACCTGCGCGCCGACGTCGAGCGCGGCAGCTGCGGGCAGGGCGCGCCCACTACGCGGTGGGTGACCCTCGCCTCCTCCGGCGGCCCGCTCGCCCCGCTCGCACAGGGCGGCAAGCTCCGCTCCGGCTGGTTCGGCCGCACCCGCAAGGCGCGCGCAGCCGCCCTGGCGACGCTCGCCGCCGACGCGCGCGAGTCGATCGCCTCCCGCCTGGAGGCCGCCCTCGTCTCCGTGCACGACGACGCCACCCGCACCTGGGAGGGCGTCGGTGCGGGCGCGCGCAGCCGGGAGCTGCTGCCCGGCGTCGCCGACGCGACCGCCGTCGTCGACGCGTGGGCGGTGAGCCTGGCCGCACACGTCACCGCCCCGCCCAAGGGCCTGGATCCGCAGGGAGCCGCCGACCTGGTGGCCGCGGCCGCCGCCGGGATCGACGGCTCGCGGGCCGCCGCCGAGCGGATGGGGCTGGGGCCGGCCACCAGCCAGGCCCGGGACTCCCTGGTGCGGACGCTGACCGACGTACTCGACGCCGCCGTCCCCGTCGGCGCCGCCCGCGCCCTCGCCCCCGACCCGGCCCTGGCCGCCGCGCTGCGGCTACGTGCCGGCGAACTCGCACCGTTCACCCGCCCTGGAGCCTCCGCATGACCGCTGACCCGACCGCCACTGCCAACGGGAGCCACGTGCTCGACGCCGCCCACCTGGAGGCGCGGCTGGAGCGCCTGCGTGACGTCCTGGACGACTGCCCCACGGAGATTCCCGCATCCTTGTCGATCCCCGCCAGGGAGCACCTGGATGAGGTCGCCGAGCGGCTCGCCCTCGGGGTCGACCACACGGTGGTGGCGCTGTTCGGCGGCACCGGATCCGGCAAGTCCTCCCTGTTCAACGCCCTCACCAGCCTGCAGTTCGCCGACGTCGGCGCCCGCCGCCCCACCACCTCCCGCGCCACCGCCTGCACCTGGGGCGATGACGCCGAGGCCCTGCTGGACTTCCTGGAGGTCGCCGACGACCGCCGTATCCGCCGTGAGTCCCTGCTGGACGCCACCGATCAGGACGCCTTCGCGGGGCTGGTGCTGCTGGACGTTCCCGACTACGACTCGGTAAGCACCGAGCACGCGCTCCAGGTGGACCGGCTGGTGCCCCTGGCCGACATCCTGGTGTGGGTGGTGGACCCGCAGAAATACGCCGATGCGGTCCTGCACGAGGGGTACCTGCGGGGACTTGGGGCCCGGCAGGAGGACATGCTGGTCCTGGTAAACCAGGTGGACACGCTGCCCGCCGGCGGCACCGATGCGCTGCTGGAGGATGTGCGCGCGCTGCTCGCCGCCGACGGGCTGCACGACGTGAAGGTGCTGCCCGTGTCCGCGGTGCGCGGCGACAACCTCGCCGCCGTGCGCGAGCTGTTCCTGGAGCGGGTCTCGCGGGAGTCCAACGCCGCCCGGACCGCATCCGCCCAGCTCGACGCGATCGCCATGCGGCTGCGCCCCGCGGCCGCCGCGCAGAACGTGGCCACCCGCCCCGAGCTCGCCGACACCGCCGTGACCACGCTTGTACACGCGTGCGGCGCGCAGGCGGTGGAGGACTCGGTGCGCACGGGCCTGGCCCGCACCTTCCCGCGCGCGCTGGCCCGGCCGGCGCCGCCCGCCAGGGATGCCGTTGCGGCGATCCAGACGACTTGGCTGCGACGCACGACGGAGGGCCTGCCCGGCGCCTGGCTGCGCAGCGTGGAGAACGCCGTGGCCGCTCCCGAGACGCTGGCGGCCCAGACCGCGGAGGCGGTGGGCAGTGTGCAGCTGCCCCGGCATCGCACCCCGGTCATCGAGCTGGCCTGGTGGGGCGGCGCGCTCGCCACTGTCATCGGGGTGGTGTGGACTGCGGTCGTCCTGGTACAGGGGCAGGCCTTCGCGGCGGGACTGCTGGCGCCGATCCTGGTGGCGGGTGTTGGGCTGGTGGCGGCGGTCAGCGCGCTGCTTGCGCGCCGCTCCCGCGCACGGCGTGAGGCCGAGGAGTACGCGCGGGCCGTGCGGGCCCGCTTGGCCTCGGTGGTTGCCCGCGGACTGACGCGTCCCGCCGACGGCGTGCTGGTGCGCCACCGCATGCTCCGGCAGGCGCTTGAGCTTCAGCGCTAGCGCCTGACGCGCGAACGTCTTTCCCGTGCCCGGCCGCTCGGTGCTCGCCGGAGGAAGCCGGGAGACCGCCGTCGGCCTGGGCGCCGACCTCCACAGGTGGTGTTGGTGCAGGGTCGCCCGCCGCGCATTCACAGGCCGGTGGCGGACCACGCCTCGCACGCGGCACCGTTGGAGCAGCCGGCACCGGGCCGGCGCCCAACGCAAAGGAGCATTCCATGAGCCGCCAACTTGACCTCGTCGTGCAGGGCGTTCTCGGCACGAACCCCGCCGTCACCCGCACCTCCGCAGGACGCGCCTACTGCTACTTCCGCCTGGCCACGTCCCCCTCATACCGCACCTCCGATGGCTGGCAGGACGGGCGGACCATCTGGTTCACCGCCAAGGCATGGGGGCCGCTGGCCGAGAACCTCGGCCGCTCCCTGCACAAGGGCGATCCGGTGGTACTGGTCGGGCGCTTCACCCAGGAGAGCTGGTTCAAGGGCTCCGAGGAGTTCTTCACCAACGTGCTGACGGTCTCCTGCGGAGGCCATGACCTGACACGTGGGGAGACGCGCTTCATGCGCATCGTCCACCGGACCGATACCACTGAAGACGGCGAGACCGGCGCAGCGGGTGCCGAGGCGACCAGCTCATCCGGCTCGGCCGGCTCCCCGGTGTCGGCGCCCAGTGCGGACGAGGCCGCCCGCCCCGCACCGGCGTCGGCGACCGGAGTGGAGGACCCCTACCCGGCTCCCGCGCCGGGCACCGCCGGTCCTGCGGCGCAGGAGGAGCCAGTGCCGGTCATTCCGCCGACCATGACAGCCGCCGATGAGCCGGATCCACTGGAGTACATGCTCGCCGACGAGGAGGGCTGATCAAGTCTGGCGCGGCCTCGGTCTGCGCCGGGGCAGGTGCGCAGCCGCGCCGGGCATGGCGCTAGAGCACGCGGACGGCCAGATCCGCGGGGTGCGCGACGTCGAACACCTCAATCAGTGCTCGGGAGGCCATCGCGACCGCCTGCTGTGCCTGTGGCTTCGGCATCCTGCAGCGCAACCGCGTAGGTTCCTGCTCCCAGCCCAGCCCCGTCAGCGTCGTCGAGGCGTCCTCGGTGAGCAGTGCCCGCCGCTGCTCGTCCAGCATCGGCACGGTGAACGTGACCTCATCGGGAAGGCCGAAGGCCATTATTCGCGGCGGGACCGGTGAGGGTTCCGGGCGGCGCCGTCGGCGCAGAGCGCGTAGCGGGCCGGTGCCGGTACGGATGCGCACCACCGTGTCGGCGGTGACGATCGGCGCGGCGAGCGTCAGTTCCACCACGACGATGTCGATCAGATTGGCGCTTTGCAGCAGCTGCGTCAGCGAGGGGATGAAGCGGCTCCAGGAGCCGACGTCGACCTGGGGGGCGGTGCGCTTGCGGGCGCCGGCCGCGGCTGCGGGCTCGTCGCCGCAGGTGCGTGCGGTGGGGGAGTCGGGCGTTCCGTCGTCGGAGATGGTGCAGGGCATGCCGGAACGGTAGGTCGTCCGAGGCGGGCAGCGCCACACCACGACTCGGCGTGTCCGGGCGTGTCAACGCCGGGATTCCAAGCCTCACTGGTTACCGTGGCTTGCAGTCCCGGCGTGCCTGCGTCGGCTACGAGCAGGAAGCAGCTTCCCCATGATCCGATTCGACAACGTCTCCAAGGTGTACAAGCGCGGAGCCCGGCCCGCGCTCGATGACGTCTCCATTGAGATTGAGCGCGAGGAGTTCGTGTTCCTGGTGGGTGCCTCCGGCTCCGGCAAGTCGACCTTCCTGCGCCTGACCCTGCGGGAGGAGCGCCCCACCTCCGGCAGCATCCACGTGCTCGGCCGCGACCTGTCGCAGATCTCCAGCTGGAAGGTCCCCAAGCTGCGCCAGGAGATGGGCTTCGTCTTCCAGGACTTCCGCCTGCTGGAGAACAAGAACGTCTTCGAGAACATTGCCATCGCCTCCCAGGTGATCGGCAAGCCGCGCCACTACATCCTGTCGGCCGTGCCCGAGGCCCTGGAGCTGGTGGGACTGTCCGGCAAGGACAAGCGCCTGCCGCATGAGCTGTCCGGCGGTGAGCAGCAGCGAGTCGCCATTGCCCGCGCGATGGTCAATCGCCCCAAGCTGCTCCTGGCCGACGAGCCCACCGGAAACCTCGACCCCTCGACCTCCGTGGGCATCATGCGCCTGCTGGACCGCATCAACCGGCAGGGCACCACCGTGGTCATGGCCACCCACGACGACGAGATCGTCGACCAGATGCGCAAGCGCGTCATCGAGCTCAAGGCGGGCGAGGTCGTACGTGATCAGGCTCGCGGCGTGTACGGATCGGACCGTTGAGCCCGGCACCGCCGGCAGTGAGGACTGCGAGGGCTGTGAATCCCGCTAATCCCGTGAACGAGGTACTGAGGTAACCGCATGCGATTTCGTTTCATCGTCTCCGAGACCTTCAAGGGGCTCAGCCGCAACCTGGTCATGACCGTGTCGGTGATCCTGGTGTCCTTCGTGTCGCTGCTGTTCGTCGGCGCATCGGTGCTGCTGCAGAACCAGATCGCCGTGATGAAGGGGGACTGGTACGACAAGGTCGAGGTCAGCGTCTACATGTGTCCGCCGTCCTCCAACGCGGCGGCCTGCACCGAGGGCGAGGCCACGCAGGAGCAGATCGACGCCGTCGAGGACCTGGTCAACTCCGCCACGCTGTCCCCCTACATCGAGTCATACACGATCGAGTCTAAGGAGGACGCCTACAAGCGGTTCATGGACGCCTACGGGGAGTCGCGGATCGGCCGCAACGCCACCGAGGACATGATGCCCGTGTCCTTCCGCATCAAGCTCGTGGACCCGGAGAAGTACCAGGTGGTCGCCGAGCAGTTCACCGGTCGCGCCGGCGTCGAGCGCGTCATCGACCAGGGCGATACGCTCGAACCCCTGTTCGTGGTGATGAACCGGGTCTCCTGGATCACCGGTGGCTTGGCCGCCATCCTGGCGCTGACCGCGGTGCTGCTGATCTCCACCACCATCCGGCTGTCCGCCATGAGCCGCTCCAAGGAGACCGGCATCATGCGGCTGGTCGGCGCCTCTAACCTGTTCATCCAGCTTCCCTTCATGCTTGAGGGCGCCATCGCCGCCCTGATCGGTGCCATCGGCTCCGTGGCCGCGCTGTGGGCGCTGGTGCGCTACGTCGTCGTCGACTGGCTGGCCACCTCAGTGCAGTTCACCGCCTTCATCGGCACCGGTGACGTCCTGCGCCTGGCGCCCTGGCTGCTGCTCGCGGCGGTGGTCCTGGCCGTGGTCTCCTCCGCCTTCTCACTGTCGAAGTACACGAGGGTCTGATTCCCATGTTCTCAGTCCGATCCCCCCTCCAAGCTGGTTCCAGTCGGCGTCGCCGGGCGCGGCGGGCGCGGCGTGCCGTCGCGACTGCCGCGGCCCTGGTGCTGGCCGCAGCCCCCCTGTACGCCGGCGCGCAGGCCGACGAACGTCAGGACGCCGTCGACGACCAGGCCGCCGCCCAGCGCAAGCAGGCCGAGCTGGCCGCATCCCTGGAGGGGGTGTCGGCGGAGCTGGGACAGGCATACATCGAGCTGCAGAACGCGCAGGCGTCCCTGGACACCGCCCAGACCGAGCTCGACAGTGCCGAGGCCGTGCTGGCGCAGAAGGAGCGCGAGCAGCAGACCGCCGCCAACCGGCTGGCCGTGGCGGAGTCACAGCTGGCCACGCTCAAGGAGCAGGCGGAGCAGACTCAGACCACCGTTGATGAGAACACCACCTCCGTGGCCGACCTGGTGGTGGCCACCTATCAGGGCGACAGCGCGGTCACGTCCTGGACGTACGTGCTCGCCTCCGATTCGGTAGATGAGCTCACCGACCGCGCCTCCACCATGGAGATCGCCACTGGCGTGCAGGAGTCGGTGCTGTCCGCCGCCGAGCAGGAGCGCGTCCAGGCCGCCAACCGCCAGGCCCGTCAGGACGCCACCACCGAGCGCGTAAGCACGCTCAAGGCGGAGGCCGACGCCGCCAAGACGGCCGCCCAGACCGCCAAGGACACCGCCAAGACCAAGCGCGATGAGGTGGCCGCTCTGAAGGCGGAGAAGGCGACGGCAGCATCGAACCTGGAGTCGCAGAAGGCCGACCTGGAGAAGCAGCAGGCGCAGGCCGCCGCCGACGAGGAGGCCGCCGCCGCCAAGATCGCCGAGCTCGACGCCGCCAACCGGGCCTCCGCCGGCTACACGGGTTCGTCCTCGGGCGCGGGGGCGTCATCCTCCCTGGGGAGCGGGGCGATCGGGCACCCCATCGCCGGCCCCCTCATCGTCGCCTCCCCCTTCGGCTACCGGATCCACCCCATCACCGGGGAGCGGCGGTTGCACGCCGGCGTCGACCTGGTGGCCTCATCCGGCACGCCCCAGTACGCGGGAGTGGCCGGGACCGTCACGCATAACATCAATAGCTCCTGCGGTAATGGCGTCTTCATCAACGGCGGCGTCATCAACGGGCAGTCGGTGGTGCTCGCCTACTGCCACCTGTCCGCGATCTCTGTTCCCAATGGCGCCACCGTGACCCGCGGGCAGACCATCGGCCTTACGGGTATGACCGGTGGGGCCACCGGCCCGCACGTCCACTTCGAGGTGATCATTAACGGCACCGAGGTGGACCCCATGACCCTGCCCGGGTTCTGAGGGCCGGGCAGCGGTCTTGGCGACCGCCGTCGGCGGCAGTAGGATGCGACGCCGTGGCTTGACGGACCGGGACGAGGGAAGGGGACGCCGGTGGCCAAGAAGACCGAGGGGACCAAGAAGCTCACCCCGGCGGAGCGTGCCAAGGCCGCTGCCGCCGCGCATAAGACCATCGCCCGTAACCGCAGGGCGACGCATGACTACTTCATCGAGGACCGCTACGAGGCGGGCCTCGCCCTGACCGGCACCGAGGTCAAGGCCCTGCGCATGGGCCGGGCCTCCCTGACCGAGGCGTGGATCGAGATCGACCGCAACGGGGAGGCCTGGCTGCAGGGCGCCCACATCCCCGAATACCTGCAGGGCACCTGGAACAACCACTCCCCGCGCCGCAAGCGCAAGCTGCTGCTGCACCGCTCCGAACTGGACAAGCTCGCGCAGCGGGTGCAGGCCAAGGGCTACACGATCGTGCCCCTGGAGCTGTACTTCACCGGCGGACGCGTCAAGCTGGAGCTCGCGCTAGCCCGAGGCAAGCAGGACTGGGACAAGCGCCAGGCCCTGCGGGAGGCACAGGACAAGCGGGACGCGGCACGCGCCATGGCCTCCGCCAACCGGCGTCGCGGCTGAGGCGGGCGCCCCGGTTCTTCTACTGAGCGTGACGCCGCTTGCCGGTCGGCGGGGCACCAAGCGTCGTCGTCGGGCAGGGTGGGCCGACGACGAGCTGGGCGGGCCGATTTACCAGCGGTCGTGCACGTGAGCGCGGATGCGCCGGTCGTACAAGTCCTCCAGGGCTGCGTGCAGCTGCTCGCCCAGTGCGGGCAAGGCTGCTGCGGCGGCGTTGGCGCGGGCCTGCTCGGCACTGCGCGCGCCGGGGATCACCGTGGTCACGCCCGGCTGGTCGAGGATCCAGCGCAACGCCACCTGGGCGGGGGAGGCGGCTGCCGGGCCGAGCTCGCGGCACAGGGCGGTGAACTCCTGGGCGGCCTCGACGCCGACGCCGAAGGGCACGCCGGAGAAGGTCTCGCCGATGTCGAAGGCGGAGCCGTCGCGGTTGTAGTTGCGGTGGTCGGAGGCGGGGAAGGTGGTGTCCGCGGTGTAGCGGCCGGACAGCAGCCCGGAGGCCAGCGGCACGCGGGCGATGATCGCGGTGCCGGTGTCCTGCGCCGTCGGCAGCACCTGCTCCAGCGGCTTGCGGCGCAGGACATTGAGGATGATCTGCACGCTGGCGCAGCCGGGGCGGCGCATGGCTGCCAAGGCCTGGGCGCAGGTCTCCACGCTGACCCCGTAGGCGCGGATGCGACCCTCCGCCACCATTTCTTCCAGCCAGTCCCAGGTGCGTTCGGCGGAGATGACCTCGCTGGGCGGGCAGTGCAGCTGCACCAGGTCGATCGTGTCCACGTCCAGGTTCTGCCGGGAGCGGTCATTCCAGGCCCGGAAGGCCTCGCGCGTGTAGTTGTCGGGTACTTGCTCGACTCGTCGGCCCATCTTGGTGGCAATGGTGAGTCCGGCGTCGGGGTGGGCGGCGGCGAAGGCGCCGACGAGGCGCTCGGAGCGGCCGTCGCCGTAGACGTCGGCGGTGTCGATGAATGTGACACCGGCGTCGAGCGCCGCCTGCAGCGTGGCGGTGGCGTCGGCGGCGGTGACCTCACCCCAGTCGGTGCCGAGCTGCCAGGTGCCGATGCCGACGACGGAGATGTCGCGGTCCAGGGCGGGGAACGGGCGGGTCTCCATGACGGGCCTCCTTCGATGATGACACGGTGCCGACAGCGTACCGGGAACTAGTGGTTCTGTAAAACAAAAACCGTGGCGAAGGTCTCGTGCGCCGGGGGAGCGGCGGAGGTATCCTTTAGTTGCTGAGCTTTCAGCGTGTTCCCGACCGGAGCTCCGGACGGGGAGAACTCAACAGGGGATGATCGGTTTCGACGACGGTCGTGGATTCAGGAGAAGCGGGTCGAGGATGCACAGTCATCTCGTCAACGCTCTGTGCAAACCTATAGGTGCCGATAAGACTCGCGCCGACTTCGTCCTCGTCGCCTGACGAGAGCCGAAGTTCGCCAGCCCGGGGGTGCTTCCGACCCGGTTCCTGGCGTCATCTAGGAAGCCACTGCTGAGGTCCCATGCCACCGGGGGCCTCAGGACACTTTGGTGGCTGAGCCCGTCGGCGTCCTTGTTCGCGTGAGACGCCGGGGCTGAGAAAAGCAGTAGCGAACTGCACCCGGAGAAGTCCTGTTGCATTGCCGTCGGACCGGGGTTCGATTCCCCGCATCTCCACTATCCGTTGGGATACCAACGAAAAGCCTCCCGCGAACCCCCTGTGGGTACATGGTGGGTACAATGAGAATGGGCAACACGGCATGGGCGCGCCTGAACAGGAAGGCCCCAAGCCATGACCACTCCCACCCTCCCCGCCGCCGCTGCCCGCCGTGCCCTCGCCCGCGCGGTCATCGTCCGCCCCGGTGACGTCACCGGCGGCGAGATCCAGCGCCTCTTCGGCCCCGGCGCAGATCTGGAAGTACGCCGGGCGCCCCTTTGCTACCTCGGGGACGCCGGCCGCCTCGGGCGCACCTACTGCGACGCCGCCACAGTCCACCTACAGGCCGGGCGCGCCGCCGTCGTCGAGGTCGCCTACCACCTGCCCACCGCTCTGCTCGAGTGGGTCGCCGCCGGGGCGCTGAATCGTCCCGGGTTTGATGGAGGCGGTGAACGCACGGAAGGATCACTGCCGGAAGTGCTACCCGTGGAAGTATCCCGAGGAGTTGTGAGAGCGGGCAACCCGGATGGGGTGTGCAGGGCCCCGCCAGGACCCGACAGACACGGGGAACGAACCTGGAGGATCCCCGAGGAGCTGGACGTATACCCCGGGGCGCTGCGCACCTGGGGCACAGGAGGCCGAGATCGACGCAGGCGCCAGCCCGGGAACCACCACATCTGATGCCGAGCGGATCAGGCAGCTTGAGACCGAAATCCGCGAGCTGCGCAGGGCTAACGCGATCCGAAGGGGTGCATCGCCTTTCTTCGCGGCGGATCCAGGACGCCCATCCCGCTGATCTGTGAGTACATCGACTCCCGTAAAGAGTTCGGGGCCTGTGCCGGCACTGCCACGTCCTGACCGCCTCAGGCATGAAGATCGCCCCGAGCACCACGTGTGCAGCCAAGTCCCGTCCCCCATCAGCAAGGGCGGTGTGATGGCGCTTTCAAGGCCGAGATCATGAGGGTGCATGAGAACAACTATTGTGTTCTGGGCGCCAGGAAGATGCATGCGATGCTCAACCGGCCTGAGGAGTCTGAGCGTCATGGGCCGGGGCATGTCGCCCGCTGTACCGTGGAGAGGCTTATGCGGGCCATGAGCATGCACGGCATCCGCCACGCCAAATCACCACGCACCACGCGCAGCGCTCCCAAGGAGCAGTACCCCGCAGACCTGACGGGCAGACACTTCAGCGCTTTCCTGCCCAACGAGCTGTGGGCCTGTGGACATTCCCCACTTCGTGGGAAGTACCCCACTTACGTACGCACCCCGTAAGGCTGGGGGGGGGTACGTCGCCTTCGCCCGCTGACGTGTGCTCGCGGCGGATCATTGGGTGGCAGACTTCTACGAGCTTGTACACCGCCCTGGCCCAGGGGCGCCCTACGCATGGGTATCTGGCAGCGAAGGCGAGAAGAAGCCGACCTTACCGGCCTGGTTCATCACACGCGGCCGGGTGCGGCTGTACCGGGCGACCCGTTGCGGGCAGGACCTATCCGACGGCGACGCGGTCGCCTCGGTGGGCTCCAAGGGCGACTCATACGACAACGCGCTGGCCGAGGTCCTCAACTCGCTCTACAAGGCCGAGCTCATCCGCAACCGCCACTACCTCGACGCCCACGGCCCCTGGGAGGGCATCTACGACGCCCGTGTTCGCTACCGCCGAGTGGGTGCACTGGTTCAACAACACCCGCCCCCGCTCCACCATCGGCATGCACGCCCCCATCGAGCACGAGCAGGCCTACACCCCACCACCACAAGAAGACACCAACACCATCGCCGAGGCCATGGACGTCGGCGAGCAGACCACCACCAGCCACCCCCAGCCGGCAAGTGCAGTCACCAGACAAGACACCCTCCACAAAACCCGGGGCTTGACACGAAGACTCGTCTAAAATCAGAGTATGGGCAGCATTCCTGGGTACTTCGAGTGGGATGACGATACGCTGATGCCGGGGCGCAGGAAAGAAGGCGGCCTTCATCAGAATCTGTTTGATGCTGACGGCAATCTGAGGGGGCATGCGCGTTTTGTTCCAAAAGAAGATTTTGATAATGGCATATTCGATGTTACGGATCAGGTCTACGTGCCCACAGAAGAGCGTCGTCTATCTCCAGAGCAGCAGGAACTGGCTGAATTCATCGGTGAGGTTCTGGCTCAGCTTCTTGAAAACGGAATTGAGCTCGCGAAACCACATGTTCGGCAATGGTGGCAAGACTCTGTGCGCCCTTTCGTCGGGAAGCAGCGTGAGAAGCTCGCACGTCTTCGTCCGGGACAGGGATCTAGGGCTGAGGCAAGTCAACCGGAATCAGAAGTTCCAGAGGGAAATCCGCAAGTAACCTCTCCTGGCTCAGATATCGTAGCATCGTCAGGTCTGAAAATGGCTAGGGCGGAGGCGCAGGCTCGTTACTTGGCGGCTATGGCGGCTGAGGCGTTCAGTAGAGAACAACTTTCTCTAGTCAGGAGTGCCGAGATCGTTGAGGCTGACAATGCTGATGAGAGTGAACTCTTGATCGGTCAGTTGTCGCCAGAGCAAGTCCGTGGCCTTTTGGTTCGGATGACAAGTAACCCGAGGCTGCTCTGTGACGATTCGTTGGCTGATCTGGCCAGTGCTCTCTCGGCAATCTCGGTGGAAAACCCCGAAGTCGGCGTAGGTGCGGAGACGTCTGACAGATGGTCTTCCTGATGCTGCACAGATGGCTTCGGTCGTTGGAGCGTGTCGCGTATTCCGTGGCGAAGTACCCGGTGCGAGGGGCCGCCCTGCGACGTCTATTGGTTTCCTAGGTGATTGATTCCAAGGGGGTGGGGTCGGCGTGGGGGCTGGAGAGGGCCCACGGGCGGGGCTCTGCGGCCGCGCTGAGCACGGACAGGGGTCAAGACCTGGGCGCAGCGCGAGGGACGGGCCACCGGCGGCTACCGGTTGGACGACTACTCGCGCGTGGTCTACTCCGAGATCCTTGACGACCAGCCCAAGTAGGCCACCGCCGGCTTGTGGCGGCGCGCGGCCGTGTTCTTCGCCTCCATCAGCGTGAGTGTGCAGGCGCTGATGACCGACATTGGGTCCTGCTACCGCTCCCAGGCCTTCGCCCAGGCCCTGGTTGAAGACGTGGCGCACAAACGCCCCGCCCCTACCGGCCACAGACCAACGACAAGGTCGAGCGCTTCAACCGCATCGTGATTAGCCAGTGAGCCCACGCACGCACCCACACCAGCTAGACCAAGCGCGAGACCGCCTACACGCAGTGGCTCCACACCTACACTCATCGCCGACCCCCGCGTCGCCCTCGATGTCCATACCCCCGCTGACCGCGTTCACAACATCCCAGGGAAGTACGGTTTGGTGCGGGAGCGCCTCCCGCGGCAGACGCCGGCCGCGAAACACCCTGCGAACGCCGTCGGCCAGGCGCTCTGGGCTATTGTCGGCGCCCATTCAATGAACAACGAGCTCATCCGGGCCGACCGCCCGGTCTCCGCCGCATCGCTCCAACGCGATCCCGAATCACAAGCAATACGCTCACACAGGCAAGTCCGAGGGTTGACCCTGACACGGTGTGAGGGCCCATGGTTGACCCATGGCCGAGACCACGAATCTCATGACGATCGGCGAGTTCAGCTCATTGACTCGCCTGTCGGTACGCATGCTGCGCCACTACGACGCTCACGGCGTGCTCGTGCCCGCCGACGTCGACCCGTGGACGGGATACCGCCGCTATGCGCCGCACCAGCTGCGCGACGCCGCGGACATCCGGAACCTGCGCGATGTCGGATTCGGCGTCTCCGCCATCTCCGCCCTGCTCGCCGCCCGCGGCACCCCGGCATGGTCGGCTGCGCTGGAGCTCCAGCGCGAGGCCGTCATCGAGGAGACGCGCGCCGCCCAGGCTCGGCTGGCTCTCATTAATCGCCTCATCGAAGGAGGAACCAGCATGTCCATCACTGTCGAGCGCCGCACCATTGAGGCAATGACCATCGTCGCTCTGCGCGACGTCGTCCCCACCTACGCCGACGAGCACCTTCTCTGGGCCCGCATGATGCCGGAGATCGCCCGGCAGGGCATCACGCCCATCGGAGCGTGCGGAGTGATCGAGCACGACGCCGAGTTCACCGAGCGCGACGTCGACGAGGAGATCTTCCTGCCGGTCGCACCCGGAACGACGGCCGCGGCCCCGCTGCAGATTCACGAGCTTCCGGCTCGGGACTGCCTCGTGGCCCACGTGGTAGGGCCGTACGACCAGA
Organism: Actinomyces procaprae; assembly: GCF_004798665.1. Lineage (NCBI taxonomy): Bacteria > Bacillati > Actinomycetota > Actinomycetes > Actinomycetales > Actinomycetaceae > Actinomyces > Actinomyces procaprae. Next base: position 2,334,007 of record NZ_CP039292.1, on the reverse strand, counting down.
TCACCGAGGCACACGACCGGCTGGCCACCCGGATCGCTGCGGAGGGGCTGACGCCGCTGGATGACGGCACCCGCCCGAGCAAGTCCTTCAACCTCTACCTCACGACGCCGGACCAGGTGCCGGCAGACCAGCTCGTAACCGAGGTGTGCATTCCGCTGGGCTGAGCACGCAGTCGCGCAGAACCGAAGCTCCTACCGGAACACGGCGATACGCCTCGTCGGCGAGGTGCCCACTGGGCCCGCTGCCGGCGAGGCGAATCGCCGTGGCGCAAAGCCCCGTGGCCCAGGTGGGCGGAGCAGTCGGTATTCGTGTCGGACCGTTGTGCGACGATGCCCGCATGGAGAACAACTACCTGGAAGCAATGGGGCTTCTGCCTGACTGGCGGGCAACCTACGACCTGCTGCCGCTGCCTGCGATGATGGGCCTGCCGCGCAACGATCACTTCAACCACATCGTGGTCTACGCCGACGATTCGGGGGCCAACATCTGCCTGTTCGAGACGGCGGAGGGAAGCTCGCGAGAGTCGCTCACCGTGGTCGGTCCGGCGCGTGTGAGCGTCGAGGGCTGGCAGGTCGTTCCGGGCGTCGCCTATCTCAGCGTCCTCTACGAGGATGGCGAGGAGATGACTCGCCTGCTGATTTGGGTCGATGACCCGCACATGTATCCGGTGCACGGGGTTGAGGCTGACGGCACGGTCGCCCGCTTCCACGACTACCGGGTCGGTGCGATCGCCGTGGATGTCGAGGTGTTCGACTCGGAGGAGGACTGGAAGCAGGTCCAGACGCCGATCAGCATGAAGGACTCACCGGCAAAGAGGATGGACGAAGGCCTGCCCGACGAGGTCTACATCGGCCCGCGGTTCGTCGCTAGCCCCTGGCTGTTCGCGCTCTACAGCGGCGAGGCCGGGCCGGAAGACGTCAGCCCCATCGGCATGCTGAAGGCCGTTTGCAATGAGGTGACGATCGTGACGAACCGCCTCACTGGAAACCAGTGGTACAAGGTCGATGCCGATTGTGGATTCCCCATCACGCTGGGGCTGCCTATCGACACAACACCTGCGCCGCACCCCGGGAGCGTGGTGGATGGCAAGGCGTTTCTCACGGGTACGACGGGATTCTGGCTATCCGACAACCAGGACCTGTTTGCGTAGTGCCTTGTGGGACAAGAGCCGTAGCGTCGGCGGATCGAGAGGTCCGCAACGACTGCCGGTGAGCTCGTCCTGTCTTGGTCCAGCCGCTCGGACTGGTCCGCCCGGGTGCGCCGGGCCGGCCCTGGTCGAGGGCGACTCAGTCGAGGTGCTTGTTGAGGTGGTCGCGGTATGCGACGAGGTCTGCCTCGATGTTGGGGTTCTTGAAGATGTCGAAGATGGCGAACTCGGGCAGTACCTCGAAGCCGCAGAAGCGGAAGGTGCAGGTGATGTCGCTGAGCATGTCCGCCAGCGAACGCCCCTGGAACGTCGGGTTGGACGGCGCATCGAACGCCTCGCGCGGTGCGTTCCACGTGGTACAGATGAGCACCTTACGCGGTGCCATCAGTCCGCCTGAGCCGTACGGCTTGGTCGGGTCCTTGCGCGTGCGGCCGTCTCCGGTCAGGAAGGTCTGATCGTGCAGACCGACGTTGAACACCTCGTCGGTGTACTTCTTCCAGATCCACGGAGCGGAGAACCAGTTGATGGGAGTCTGCACGACGACGACGTCGGCGTCGAGCATCTTCTGAGCCTCTGCGGCGGGGTCATAGCCGTCGGCGATCCTGGTCTCGGTGACCTCGTCGCCACGGGCCTCGAAGAACTCCTTCGCGACGGCGTGCGCGGAAGCGTTGAGCGCGCCCTCCGACCAGTTGGGGTAGGGCAGGTGAGCGTTGATCAGCAGTGCTTTCATGGGTACCTTTCCCTTCAAACAGAGGGTGTGTCGAGTCTGAGTTGGGCTCGATGGAGCGTATAACCGACAAGGTGTCGGTTGCAACTCAAGGGGGGACGCATGGGAAATGTGAGGGCCAGGACGGATGCGGAGGTTGCCGCACGCAGAGCAGAGATACTCGACGCGACGGCCGCGCTGCTGGCCGAGCAGGAGTACGAGTCCGTCACCCTGGCCGCAATAGCCAAGAAGTGCTCGATCGCGCGCCCATCCGTGTATCACTACTACGCCACGAAGGAGGAGGTCTATCTCGACCTGATGCGGCGCGAGTATGCCGCATGGGCGACAGAGATACGCGTGAGGTTCAAGGGGAGGATGGGACGAGAGAAGTTCTGCCGCGAGCTCGCCGAGTCGCTGCTCGGCCGCCGACTCATTCTGCAGCTCCTTGCTATCAACGACGCCTCCCTGCGCAGCAAATGCGGCGACGAGGCCATCATGGACTTCCAGCGCGACATCCACCCCTTCTTCGTCGAGCTCGCCGAGGTTCTGCGCAAGCAGTTCCCCAATGCGGTGGAGTCCGAGCGTGAAATGTTCCGGACCCAGCTCACGATGTACAGCTACAGCATCTACCCCTTGCTTAGCTACCCGGAGGGATTCGTGGGACAGGTCGGGCGGATGAATCTGTACGGCGAGGTGGCGCCGATTGAGGATCTGGTGACGAAAGGTCTCATGCTCCTCAGTGTCGAATTGCGCTAGTCGAGGAACTCGGCGTTGAAGGCGGCGTCACGAGCCTTTGCGAGCTTCCTGGTCGCCTGATCTCTGTGTTTCCCGCGGCGGCCATATAACCCGGTAAATCCGGCCTACCAGTACGGTCGCCGCGGGAAACACAGCACACACCGCATACAACGCCCAGGGAGGGGGAAGCGACGCGTCTGCAATGGGGTTGATGGACTGCGAAGTGCAGGGCGATTCCGGGCAGGTACGGTGGAAACTCTCCCAGCGCCAGCAGCAGGCTCGACCGCCACGTCTGGTTAGCCTCGAGCTTCTTGTCGAAGTAGAGGGCGATCGAGGGAAGAACCAACGGCATGAACAACAACACCGTGTAGAGTTCGATCACGGGCGCGGGAATGGACTCATCCCTGATTAGTGCCAGGTGCCCGGATATGCCCAAACCGGCGCTTCCGGTTTGCGGTTGTGGGGTCTGGCCGGGGCTGTGGTGCGGGGGTGGTTGGGTCGGTGGGACATCGTCGGACCGCCGAAGACGCTCTCCTGGGAGGCGTCCTTGAGGGCCGGGGCGTGTCCTCTAGCAGCCCCGCCAGGTCATCTGGACCGGCTCGTCGTGCTTGTGGGTGTGGCGGCCGGCGTGTCGCCGGGTGAGGAGACCGGTGGGCATGCCGGTTCACCACGGTGACCGCCGCCCAGCTGTCACTGATTGCACCACTTTGCCTGCCCGGACGCGAGCCGCCTTACATGCATCGTTGAAATCATGCGGTTTTCCCGGCCAAGGTTCCGGCATGTCCCAGCAAAAGTGGTGCAATCTGTGACAGCTGGGAGCACCATCGGATGCTCGCGGGCGCTGCGCGTTTGCGGGCGTGGTGGTTCGGGCCCGCGGGCGGTCGTGCTCGGGCGGGGTCCGCGTGGGGCCTGCGCGGAGGTTCTGAGGTTGACGAGGACTTGTGGCCGGCGGGGGGTGTCCTCGGGGCAGTGTCGCGGACGGAGAGTGAGTCGGGCTCAAGGCCAGCGGCGCGGTCGTTGGGTACGCCCCTTCGGCGTCTACTGCGCCCCTTCGGCGTCTGCTACGCCAGTTAGACCTCCGCTGAAGGGCCCAGAACCCTTCAGCAGACACCGAATCGGCGTAGTAAACCGCGAACCGGCGTAGCAGACGAGGTCAGCGCAAAGCACGGCGACGAGCCGACTCCCGCCGCCACCCACACCCACAAACACGAAGAGCCAGTAATCGCCGTACAGGCGTTCCGGTCATGAACGCTCATCCTTTCGCGAAACTGCTGCCTCGCGGACCGCCCGGCCGTGGATGTCAGCGGTTAATGTAGGTCTGGCAGTTCTTGTCGAGCCATCGGCGCCCGATATCGAGGTCGCCGTCAATCATGGGCACCACTATGTACGAGTGCATCTCGGCGAATTCCGGAGCGTAGGTGGTGATGGCGTTGAGGGTTGGGAAGGTGCTCAATTGTGCCTCGGCGCTGTCCATGCGCGTGGCGTCCCCGGCGTCGGCCGCGTTCAAGTACTCGTCGATCCAGCCGCACTGCCAGTACAGCGCCTCGGATACCGCCAGGTCTCCCTCGGCCACGTGAACCACCACGCCGGTGGAGTAGGGGTCCATTCCACTGTCCTCCAGGCTACGCCTGGCCGCGGGGTTCTCTGCGTCGGCCTCGAGGGTGAGGTCGGAGCCGTCCTGCGTCTGAACGGTGGCGCCCGCGAGTTCGGGGATGAGGTCAGCTGCTGTGGGCACCTCGACCCCGGGGGCGAAGGTCAAGTCGTCGCCCTCGAGCTCGTGATGAGCGAGCTCCTGAACTTCCGGCGCGACCGGGGCCTCAGACGACGCCGCCGGTTCGGGCGCGGCGGTCGCGGCATCGCCGCTCTTACCGATTGCGAACGGGACAGCGAGCAGAGCGATCCCGGCCAAGACGACGATCCCAGTGGTCTGCTTCTTATTCACGGCGCCTGCTCGCCCGCGGGCCGTGAACAGAACATGACCGCCTCTTCTCGCACCCATGCGACACGCCCGCCTCGGAATTGAATGGTACACGCCGAAAGTGCCTGTGCGTGCACCTCAGCCCAGTTGTTCGAACTTGCGTGCCCAGGCCGAGCGAATCGGGTTGGCGTCGGCGATCATTACGTCGAAGCGCTCGTCGGCGATGTCGATCACCTCACCCAGCGCCACCCGTGCCTCCCGGGCGGGGGAGGACTCCACCCGTTGCCAGCCCCGTGCCACCAGCTGGGAGCGGTCGGCCACCCGCGCTACGCACATCACCAGCGGCCGCCCGAAGCGCTCCCGGTAGGCGGCGGCCAGGCCGCGCAGCTCGGCGGCCTCGGCGTCGTCAAACTCCTCCAGGGCCAGGGAGGCCGTGTCCAGATGCGCCTGACCCCCGTCCTCGCGCGAGAGCAGCAGGTCCACCACGTCCGTGTACCCGGCCACCAGCGCCTCCTGCTCGGCGGGCGACGCTGCCAGAACCGCATCCTCCAGGGCCTGCCGCAGCCGCGACGTGGAGCTGAAGGGCCGCTGCTCCCAGGCGCGCTCCGCCGGCCAGGCGGCGCCGTCGTACAGCCCGCTCAGCGTGGCCACGAACTCCTCCCGGTCCATGGCGTTGACCTCCTCCAGACTCACCGCCCGCCCGGCGACGACGGCGACGTCCTCGCCGCTCTGACGACCCACATGGAAGAACAGCAGGTTGAGCACGACGGCGGTCAGCGCCCCGATGGTCACGCCCGATCCGAAGATGATCTGCAGCCAGGCCGGCATGCCCGCGGAGATATCGGGCTTGAAGGTGACCAGCAGGGCCAGTCCGATCGAGGTGGAGGCAATCACCGCGTTGCGGTTGTCGCGCAGGTCCACTTTCCCCAGCGTCTGGATGCCGACCACCGCCACCGACGCGAACATGGCCAGGCTGGCCCCGCCGATCACCGGCGTCGGGATCGCGGCGACGACGGCGCCCGCCTTGGGCAGCAGGCCCAGCACGATCATGATCGCCCCGGCCACGGTCACCACCCAGCGCGATTTGACCCGGGTCAGCCGCACCAGGCCCACGTTCTGGGCGAAGCAGGTGTAGGGGAAGGAGTTGAGCACGCCGCCCAGCAGGGTCGACAACCCGTCCGCGCGCAGGGCGGCGGCGATATGCGCCGGGGTGATGCGCTTGCCGACCACCTCACCGGTGGCGAAGACGTCGCCGGTGGTCTCCACGGCGGTGACCGCCATGACGATCAGCATCGACAGGACCCCGGCGGCGGAGAACTGCGGGACGCCGAAGTAGAAGGGCATGGTCACGCCCAGCGGTGCGGCCTGCGCGACCCCGGTGAAGTCGGCGTCGCCCAGCGCCACGGCGACGCCGGTGGCCACCACCAGGCCGATCAGCACCGAGATGGTCGCCATGAACCCCTTGAAGATGCGCTGCACCGCAACGATCAGCACGATTGTCAGCACGGCGTAGCCCAGCCCGCGCAGGGTGAGCGCATTGACCGCGGCCGCGGAGGCGCCGTCGGGGGCGTTCGTACCCAGGGAGACGATGTCGCCCGCGGACACGCTCATCAGTGTGGTGCCCATGACGGTCAGCAGCGTGCCGGTCACCACCGGCGGGAAGAAGCGCAGCAACCGCGCGAACCAGGGCGCGGTGAGGAAGGTCAGGATGCCGGCGGCGATGATCGAGCCGTACATGGTGGGCAGCCCCGCCGTGCCGCCCGCCCCGCCCGAGGCGGCCATGCCGATGGCGATCAGCGGGGAGACGGCGGTGAAGGTTACGCCCTGGATCAGCGGCAGCCGCACGCCGATCTTCGGCCCCAGGCCGGCCGACTGGATGATCGTGGCGATGCCGCAGGTCAGCAGGTCGGCGTTGATCAGGTGAACGGTCGTGGCCGTATCGAGCCCGAGCCCCTGTGAGATCACCAGCGGGACGATGACGGCACCGGCGTAGAAGGCCAGCACGTGCTGGATGCCCAGGACGGCCAGGCGGCCGAGCGGCGGAACCTGATCTACGGGGTGCTTCGCTCCCGGCATCGTGGTCGAAACGGCGGCCGCACCGGCGGCTGCGGAGGGGGAGGGGTGAATGGCGGGGCGGGAGCCGAGGGCCATGCGGATCTCCAATGCACTCAGGAAGTGGGTGTGCCTATTGTCCTGGCACTGGCCGAACGAGCGGTAATCGTGACCGCAGCGTGGGCGCTCGGGCCGGTTCAAGCCACCTTCTCCCGCGTACTCTCCGCCCATGACGCCGACGCCGCCGCCCCGCCCGCCCTACGAGCCTGCCACCGCGCTCGTACTCCAGCGCCTCGAGGCCGCCGGCGGACTCCCGCCCCTGAACAGCTCCACACTGACCGACCGACGCATCCCGATCGCCCGGCGCCGCGCCGCCTATCTGGCCACCTGCCCGGACGTGCACCTGCACGAGGAGACCCTCACTCGCGACGACGGGACCACCATGGCCTTGACGGTGGTGCTCCCGCCCGACGGCGCGGTGCAGCCGGGCGTCCCGCTGCTGCTGTCCATCCACGGTGGCGGGCGGGTGATGGGCTGCCGCTTCGACGACCTGGCCGCCCCGACCGCCTGGGCGCGGCGCTTCGGCGGCATCGTCGTCGCCCCGGAGTACCGCCTGGCGCCGGAGCACCCCGCACCCGCAGCGGGGGAGGACTGCCTGGCGGCGCTGGCCTGGGCCGCCGAGCACGCCGCGGACTACGGGGCGGACCCGGGCGCATCGTCGTCGTCGGGCCCAGCGGCGGGGGGGACTGGCCGCCTGCCTGGCACTGGCCGCCCGGGACCGCGGTGGGCCCCGGGCGCTGGGCTACCTGCTCGACTACCCGATGCTGGACGACCGCACCGGGCTGCCTGGCCCCGACGGCGCGGTGCAGCCGCCGTCGGCCCGTCAGTTCCCCGAGGACGGGCTGTGGCCGGCGCACTGGAACGACTGGGCCTGGGAGCAGATCCTGCCCGGGCGGCGGGGCGGAGCGGCGGTGAGCGCGCATGAGGCGGCCGGCCGCGCCGTCGACCGGCCGGGCGCCCTGGCCGGGCTGCCGCCGGTGTTCCTGTCCGTCGCCGGGGCCGAGACCTTCCGCGACGAGGTGGTCGCCTTCGCCGCGGCCCTGTGGCGCGACGGCGGGGATTGCGAGCTGCACGTGTGGCCGGGAGCCACCCACGCCATGGAGTACGTCAGCGCCACCTGGCTGCGCGACGGCCTGGAGACCGCGCGACTGAGCTGGCTCACCCGGCTGCTGGAGCCCGAGGACCCGGGCGTTAACCTGGCACGGGTGGTGGGGGAGGGGACCTTCCCGATGATCGCCGCGAATGACTGCGGTGGCGAGCTCGATGATGGGCTTGGGCGGCAGCAGCCGTAACTTCTACCGATCTCGGTACGTAACTACTACCGATCTCGGTACGTAACTTCTACCGATCTCAGTACGTAACTTCTACCGATCTCGGTGGGGGTCAGGCGTGGGTGAGGGCCTTCTCCAGCGGCTCGTAGTGCGCCACGATCGCCTCCCGGTAGGCGCCCACGTCCCCGGCGCGGGCCGCCTGCAGCATGGCGCGGTGGGCCTTGGCGGTCTTGACGATGTCCTCCGGGCGCGGGGCATGGAGCATGGGAACCGTCAGGGTGTGAATCGCCCAGAACGCCTCCATCAGATGGGCGAACAGCTGATTGGGTACCGGCGCCAGCAGCATCTGGTGGAAGCCGCGGTCCTGGTCGGTGAAGGTCTCCCCGCGTTCCGCCAGCGCCTCCATCTCATCCACGACGGCGTCGATCTCCGCGTCCTCGCGCTCCTTCCAGGCCGTCACCACCGCTTCCGCGAGGGCGGCGTCCAGGGTGCGGCGCACCTGAACCACCTCGCGCAGGCTGCGGTAGTCGTCGCCCGGCTTGAGCAGCCCCCGGAAGACGAGGGACTCCACCATGGGGCGCATCGACACCTGCCCCACGAACATGCCGTGGCCGTGGCGCACCTCCACGATGTCCAGGGCCGCCAGCGTGCGGATGGCCTCGCGCACGGAGGAGCGGGACACGCCCAGGGTCTCGCACAGCTGCGACTCGGTCGGCAGCGGGTCGCCGGGCTGGAGGTGGGACTGCAGGATGTAGTCCTTGATGGCATTCATGGCGCTGGTGGCCTGTGTGGTCGTTCCTGCGGTTGAGGCGTAGGCGCCCCGCTTCATCTCCACCACGGTTCGTTCCTCTTCGGCTTCGGTGTCGGTGTCTTGCGCGCATAGCCCGGCCAGGGTGTACCGGGCTGGTTCCCAGGTCATCGTTACACACAATCCACCCTCCGTCAGAGGATTGATCAGATGTCTGATGCCTGCTACAGTCATTCTACCGACGTCAGACAACAGACGTCCGATCTCAGGAGACCTCAATGACGATCTCGACTCCCCGCGCCTCCCGCCGCGAATTCATCCGCCTGTCCTCCACGCTGGGCCTGGCAGCCGGGCTGGCCGCCACCCTCGCCGCCTGCGGCGGCTCCGACTCCGCAAGCGCCGGGGCCACGGCAGTGGCAGGTGACTCCGCCGCCAATGCCGCCGCCTCCAACGCCGAGGGCACCATCACCGCCGGCATCTCCTACGAGCTGGGCACCAACGGCTACGACCCCATGACCACCTCCGCCGCGCTCACCGTCGCCGCCAACTGGCACACTCTGGAGGGCCTGACCGAGCTGCACCCCGCCACCCGCGAGTGCTACGCCGCCCTGGCCGCCGACCTGCCCACCCAGGTGGATGACACCACCTACGAGGTGACCCTGCGCGACGGCGCCGCCTTCTCCGATGGTACGCCCGTGACCGCCGACGACGTCGTCTTCTCCTTCGAGCGCGTCCTGGACCCGGACAACAACTCGCTGTACTCCCAGTTCATCACCTTCATCGACGCAGTGACGAAGAAGGACGATGCCACCGTGACCATCACCACCAAGTACCCCTACTCGCTGGTGGCCGAGCGCATCAGCGTGGTCAAGATCGTGCCCCGCGCCGCCGTCGAGGCCGACGCCGCCGCCTTCGACATGAACCCGGTCGGCACCGGCCCCTACACCATGACCGACAACGGCGCCGCCTCCCAGACCATCGTCTTTGAGCGCAACGACCACTACAACGGCTCGCACCCGGCGCTGGCCAAGTCCATGACCTGGCAGATCCTGCCCGACGACACCACCCGCACCAACGCCATCACCTCCGGCACTGTCCAGGCCATCGACGCCGTCCCCGTGGCCAATCTCTCCACCATGCAGGCGCCCATCACCGTGGCCGCCCAGCAGGGCTTCTCCCTGCTGTTCGCCATGTTCAACAACGCCACGCTCTCCGACGTCAAGGCTCGCCAGGCGATCCTGTACGCCCTGGACTACAACAAGATCTGCGAGACCGGCATGGGCACGCTCGCCACCCCCGCCACCTGCTTCGTCCAGGAAGACCACCCCGCCTACAAGCAGGCCAGCACCGTCTACACCTACGACGCCGACAAGGCCAAGTCCCTGCTGGCCGAGGCCGGGGTCACCAGCATCAACCTGCTGTGCTCCGACCACGGCTGGTTCGCCTCCGTCCGCCCGATCATCCGCGAGAACCTCGAGGCCCTGGGCATCACCGTCAACTACGAGGAGAAGAAGTCCGCGGACGTCTACGCCTTCATCGACTCCGACCAGGGCGACTGGGACGTGGTCATCGCCCCCGGCGACCCCTCCGTCTTCGGCAACGACGCGGACCTGCTCATGCGCTGGTGGTACGCCGGCGACATCTGGACCGACACCCGCCTGCACTGGAAGGGCACCGACGCCTACAAGCAGGTGCAGGCCGCCCTGGACGAGGCCGTCCAGCTCGACGGCGACGCCCAGGTGGCCAAGTGGCAGGAGATCTTCGACCTGATCGCCGCGGACGTGCCGCTCTACCCGATCTTCCACCGCAAGTCGCCCACCGCCTACGACGCCGAGGCACTGGTCGGATTCCAGCCGATCGCCCTGACCGGCCTGTCCTTCGTCGACGTCGGCACCACCGCCGCCTGACCGCCCGCCTCCCCCAGTTCCGGCAAAAGGAGCACTCCAGTGTCCAACCTCCTCCGCCTGATCGGCCGCCGCCTGGTGGCGCTGCCGGTCATGGTGCTGGGCGTGACGCTGCTCGTGTTCGTCGTCATGTCGTTCTCCTCGGCCGACCCGGCGCGCCTGGCGCTGGGGGAGGCCGCCACGGCCGACGCCCTCGAGCAGTACCGCCAGGCCCACCACCTCAACGACCCGCTGCTGCAACGCTTCTGGGACTACCTGGTGGGCCTGGCGCACGGCGACCTCGGCACCACCTTCACCGGCGTGAAGATCACCGACATGGTCGCCAGCGCCTTCCCCATCACCCTGCAGCTGACCTTCATCGGCATCCTCCTGGCCGTTATCGCCGCCACCATCCTGGGCGTGATCGCCGCCCTGTACCGGGACGCCTGGCCCGATCAGGTCATCCGCGTGATCTCCATCCTGTGCCTGGCCACGCCCTCCTTCTGGCTGGCCCTGCTGCTGATCCAGTGGTTCGGTGACATCCCCGGCGCCACCGGCACCTTCCCCTCGGTGGTCACCCAGTGGGTCTCCTTCGGCGATGACCCCGGCGCCTACGCGCGGCAGATCTTCCTGCCCGCCCTGGCCGTCGCCGTCCCCAACACCGGCACCCTCACCCGCGTGGTGCGCACCGCCATGGTCGAGGAACTCGACCGCGACTACGTGCGCACCGCCATCGGCGCCGGCATCCCCAAGCACGTCGTCGTCGCCCGCAACGTGCTGCGCAACGCCCTGATCACCCCGCTGACGGTGCTGGGCCTGCGGCTCGGCTACGCGATGGGCGGCGCCGTCGTCATCGAGATGATCTTCAACATCCAGGGGATGGGACAGCTCATCTTCCAGGGCATCACCCGCAATGACGTCAACATCGTCCAGGGCGTGTCCATCACGGTCGCGCTGGCCTTCATCATCATCAACATCGTCGTTGACATGCTCTACGTGCTGGTCAACCCGAGGATCAGGAGCGTCTGATGCCCCACCGCCGCACACTGAACCGGGTCTCCACCCCCGGCCTGCGCTTCCAGGGCTGGCGCCGCCTGCCGCTGGGCTCCAAGATCGCCGTGCTCGTCCTGGCAGCCATCGCCCTGATGGCCCTCTTCGCCCCGCTGGTGGCCCCCTATCATCCGGGCGCCACCGGCCTGGCCTCCGCCCAGACCGTCACCCATGTGGAGGGCGTGGGCGACGTCGTCTCCTCCGACCCCGCCGTCGCACCCTCCGCCGCGCACCTGTTCGGCACCGACGCCACCGGCCGGGACATCTTCTCCCGCGCCATCTACGGGGCCCGCGTCTCCCTGGTGGTGGGCCTGAGCGCCACCGGCATCGCCCTGGCCCTGGCCGCGGTCCTCGGCGCCATCGCCGCCACGAGCCGCAAGTGGATCGGGGAGGTGGTCATGCGCGTGCTGGACGTGGTCATGTCCTTCCCCGGGATCGCGCTCGCGGCGGTGCTGGTGCTGGCCATGTCCGCCTCCGGGCTGCCGATGGTGGCCGTGATCATCATCGCCACGGCGGTCGTCTACACCCCACAGCTCACCCGCGTGGTGCGCGCCAATATCCTCGCCCAGTTCGGCGAGGACTACGTGGCCGCCTCCAAGGTCATGGGAGCCCGCGTCCCCTGGATCCTGGCCAAGCACGTGGTGCGCAACTGCGTCGCCCCGATCATGGTCTACGCCACCGTCCTGGTGGCCGACGCCATCGTCTTCGAGGCCTCCCTGTCATTCATCGGGGCCGGCATCAAGGCCGTCAACACCCCCACCTGGGGCAACATGCTCTCCGAGGGCAAGGCCCTGCTGCTGTCCGGCCACTGGTGGCCGACCTTCTTCCCCGGGCTGATGATCCTGATCACCACCCTGTGCCTGAACATCCTCTCCGAGGGCCTCACCGACGCCATGGCCTCCCCGCGCATCCGCGCCCATGTGGACGTCGAGGCCGACGAGGAGGCCATGCAGACCCAGCAGGCCTGGGACGAGGCCGGCCACGCCGTGCGCACCCACGCCGAGCTGACCGCCGACGCCGTCCCCGGCGGGCAGAAGAGCGCCCTGACCGGGATCGTGGAGCCCGCCGCCGAGGAGGTCCCGCTCGCCGAGCGGCTGGCCGCCCTGCGCGACGCCGAACTGGCCCGCCACGACCGGCTCGTCTACCCCACCCCGCAGGCCGCGCCCGTGCTGGAGGTGGAGGACCTGTCGATCGCCTTCCCCGCTCAGCACGGGGAGGTGAACATCGTCGACGGCGTGTCCTTCTCCGTGCGCCCCGGCGAGACCATGGGCCTGGTCGGGGAGTCCGGCTGCGGGAAGTCCATCACCTCCATGGCGGTCATGGGGCTGCTGCCGTCCAGCGCGCGCATCACCGGGCGGATCCGCTTCCAGGGTCGCGACCTGCTGGAGCTGAGCCCCAAGGAGCACAACGCCCTGCGCGGCCACGAGATGAGCATGATCTACCAGGACGCCCTGTCCTCCCTGAACCCCTCCATGCTCATCCGCTCCCAGATGAAGCAGCTCACCTCCCGCGGCGGCACCCGCAGCGCCGAGGAGCTGCTTGAGCTGGTCGGCCTGGACCCGGTGCGCACCCTGAAGAGCTACCCGCACGAGTTGTCCGGCGGTCAGCGCCAGCGCGTGCTGATCGCCATGGCACTCACCCGCGACCCCAGCCTGGTCATCGCCGACGAGCCCACCACCGCCCTGGACGTCACCGTCCAGAAGCAGGTCATCGACCTGCTCAACCAGCTGCGCGAGAAGCTCGGCTTCGCCATGGTCTTCGTCAGCCACGACCTGGCCCTGGTGGCCAAGGTCGCCCACCGCATCACCGTCATGTACGCCGGCCAGGTGGTCGAGCAGGCCACCACCGCCGAACTGCTGACCAACCCCGTCCACGAGTACACCCGCGGCCTGCTCGGTGCGGTGCTGTCCATCGAGGCCGGCTCCAAGCGGCTGCACCAGGTGCGCGGCACCGTGCCCAGCCCACAGGAGTTCGTGGCCGGCGACCGCTTCGCCCCGCGCTCCTCCCACCCCGACGTCGGTCTGCACACCCGCCCGGTGCTGCGGCCCGTGGCCGGCGCCGGCGAGCACTACTACGCCACCACGCCCGAGCTCGAGGCGATCCTCGCCAAGGAGGCCCACTGATGCCCACCGACAAGTACGCCGGCTGGAACCCGAAGACGGACCCGGTCATCGAGCTGCGCCACGCCCACGTCATCCACAAGTCCCGCACCGGCAAGCTGTTCCGCCCCGACACGGTCCACGCCGTCAACAACGTCTCCTTGAAGGTCAAGCGCGGCGAGACCCTCGGACTGGTGGGGGAGTCCGGCTGCGGGAAGTCCACCACCGCCCGCGTCATGACCGGCCTGCAACCGCTCACTCGCGGCGAGGTCTACTTCAAGGGCCGCCCCCTCGGGCACTCCGCCGCCGACCGGCGCGCCCTGGGCCGCTCGGTGTCCGTGGTCTTCCAGGACCCGGCCACCGCGCTGAACCCGCGCATGATCGTGCACGACACGCTCATCGACCCGCTCAACGTCCACGGCATCGGCTCACCCGCCGAGCGCGAGGCGAAGGTCCGCGACCTGCTGCACCTGGTGGGCCTGCCGCCCAGCGCCCTGGAGGTGCTGCCCCGGCAGATCTCCGGCGGCCAGCGCCAGCGCGTCGCCATCGCCAGGGCACTGGCCCTGGACCCGGACATCATCGTCGCCGACGAGCCCACCAGCGCCCTGGACGTGTCCGTGCGCGCCCAGGTCCTCAACCTGCTGCAGGACCTCAAGGCCGCCCTCGGCCTGGGGCTGGTGTTCATCAGCCACGACATCAACACGGTCCGCTACGTCTCCGACCGCATCGCCGTCATGTACTTCGGCAAGATTCTGGAGACGAACACGACCGCGGAGATCTTCGCCCACCCCCAGCAGGAGTACACGCGCACGCTGCTCGGCGCCGTGCCCTCCCTGCTCGAGGCCTGACCGGCCGGCCCCACAAACCACCCCAACCTGCCCCTCAACCTGCAAGGAAACCGTTACATGGACACCCGCTTCACCGGCGTCATCCCGCCGGTCGTCACCCCCTTCAAGCACGGCGAGATCGACCTGGGCTCCCTCGGCCGCACCGTCGACTTCCTCATCTCCTCCGGTGTGCACGGCCTGTTCGTCGGCGGCTCCTCCGGCGAGGTCGCCTACCTGACCGACTCCCAGCGCGACGCCGTCACCGCCACCGTCGTCGAGCGGGCCGCCGGGCGCGTGCCCGTGCTGGCCGGCGCCATCGATACCACCGCCCACCGGGTCATCGAGCAGGCCAGGCGGGCCGAGGCACTCGGCGTCGACGCCGTCGTCGCCACCTGCCCCTTCTACGCGATCAACGACGCCACCGAGATCGACGACCACTTCCGCACCATTGCCGCCGCGCTGAGCGTGCCCCTGCTGGCCTACGACGTCCCGGTGCGCCTGAACGGCAAGAAGCTGGGACACGACCTGCTCGTGGCCCTGGGCAAGGAGGGCGTGCTCGCCGGCGTCAAGGACTCCTCCGGCGACGACGTCGGCTTCCGGCGGCTGGTGGCAGCCAACGCCGCTGCCGGCCGCCCGCTGGCCGTGCTCTCCGGCCATGAGTGCGTTGTGGACGGCATGCTGCTGCTGGGCGGGGACGGTTGCGTGCCCGGATACGGCAACGTGGACCCCGGCCGCTACGTGGCGCTGTGGGAGGCCGCCCGGGCCGGCGACTGGGCGGAGGCCCGCGCCATTCAGGACCAGCTGTGCGCGGGCTTCGAGATCGTCTACGTGCCGCGCGCCCGCTCCGCCGACGCCACCGGCATCGGCGCCTTCAAGACCGTCATGGCGGCCCAGGGCACCATCGACACCAATGACATGGCCTTCCCGGTGCGGGCCCTGGACGGCGAGGCCCGCGACGGCGTGCTGGCGATCGCCCGCGCCCAGGGGCTGATCTGAGATGCCCGCTGTCGCCTGCCCGGCCGACCGCCCGGCCGCGGCCGCGGAGGACCTGATCGGCGTGGACGTGGGCGGCACCAAGATCGCCGCCGCCCGCGTCGCCCCCGACGGCGCCCTGCGCGGGGGCGTGCGGGAGGTGCCCACGCCCGCCCACGCCGGCCCGGCCGCCATGCTCGACGCCATTGCCGGCCTCATCGTGGCCGTGGCCGACGACGGCCCGGGCACGCCGACGTCCCGGCGCCACCGCCCGGTGGCGGCGGTCGGCATCGGCTCGGCGGGCGTGATCGACGCCGAGCGCGGCACGGTCATCTCCGCCACCGACGCCATCACCGACTGGGCGGGCGCCGACATCGCCGGCGGCGTGACCGCGCGCCTGGAGGCCGACGGCCTGCACGGACCGGACGGCGGGGCGCCCGCGGTGCACGTCGACAACGACGTCAACGCCTACGCCGCCGGCGAGGCCTGGATCGGAGCCGGGGCGGACGCCGAGTGCGCGCTGGTGGTCGCCGTCGGCACCGGCGTGGGCGGGGCAGTGGTGCTGGACGGGCGCGTCCACCACGGGGCGCACGGCCTGGCCGGGGAGATGGGGCACATGCCCAGCGCCCTGGCGGTGGGGGAGCGGTGCAGCTGCGGGCGCCCCGGCCACCTCGAGGCCGTGGCCGCCGGCCCACAGATCGCCCGCCGCTTCCGCGAGGCCACCGGCGCCCAGGACGTGACCGGCGCACTCGCCGTGGAGCGCCTGGCCCGCTCCGGCGACCCCGACGCCCGCCGCCTGTACCGCGAGGCCGCCACCGCCCTGGGACAGGCCATCGCCGGCGTCGTCACCGTCCTGGACCCCGACCGGGTCATCATCTCCGGCGGGCTGGCCCGCTCCGGGCCGCTGTGGTGGGGGCCGCTGCGTGAGACCGTGCGCCGCGAGCTGGTCGAGCCGGTCGCCTCGCAGCTGCGGGTGGTGCCCGCCGCACTCGGCACGACGGCGCCCATCGTCGGCGCGGCCCGGCAGGCAGCACTGCGCCTGTGCCACGTCGCCTGACCCTCACCCAGTGAGGTGAACCGCCTGCAACCCGCCCGGATCCGGGCAGGCCAGCACCCACAAGCCACCGGCCAGCCGCACCTAGGAGAGAACCGTGACCGCCGCCCTCAACCCCGTACTCGAGCGCCTGCGCGGAGGCCTGATCGTCTCCGCCCAGGCCTACCCGGGTGAGCCCATGCGCGACCCGCGCACCATGGACCAGGTGGCCCGGGCCTGCATCGCCGGCGGTGCCGCCGGCATTCGCGCCCAGGGCCTGGCCGACCTGAGCCTGATTACGCAGCACGTGGACGTTCCCGTCATCGGCCTGTGGAAGGACGGGCACGACGGGGTGTTCATCACCCCGACCCTCACCCACGCCATCGCGGTAGCCGCCACCGGAGCCCAGATCGTCGCCCTCGACGGCACCCGCCGTCCGCGCCCGGACGGACGCACCTTCGCCCAGACCGTGGCCGCGCTCAAGGCCGCCCGCCCGGACGTCCTGGTCATGGCGGACTGCGGCAGCCTGGAGGACGCGCGTGCAGCGCAGGACGGCGGAGCCGACATCCTCGGTACCACCCTGGCCGGCTACACGGGGGAGCGTCCCCCGACCGACGGACCCGACATCGAGCTTGTCGACCAGGTGGCGGCCATCGCCGACGTGCCGCTGGTCGTCGAGGGACGGGTACACACGCCCGCGCAGGCCGCTATGGCCCTGGACCACGGGGCCTTCGCCGTCGTCGTCGGCACCGCCATCACCCACCCGGCGACCATCACCTCCTGGTTCGTCAATGCCGTCGTCCACCGGTGACGGGAACGGTGTTGCGCATGTGACAAAAGCGGTGAAAGTGTTTGGTGTGGGCCACAAAATGGCACGCCACGCCGGGGAAAACGCCGTCATATCTGACAAATCGCCCCGTTTATGCATAGCGTTACGGCCAGCGGCACCGCACTGAGGTGCCCAACCGTCTTTCAGACGCCTAGACAATCGAGTACCCAACCGAGAGGCAGATACATGTCCATCAACCGCACCGAGCTCATCGCCGCCATCGCTGAGAAGGCCGGCCTGACCAAGACCGACGCCGACGCCTTCCTCGGCGCCTTCCAGGACGTCCTCGTCGAGAACGTCGCCAAGGGCGAGGCCGTCAAGGTCACGGGCCTGATGGGTGTTGAGCGCGTCGAGCGCGCTGCTCGTACCGGCCGCAACCCCCGCACCGGTGAGGAGATCCAGATTCCGGCCGGCTACGGCGTGAAGCTGACCGCCGGCTCCGCCCTGAAGAAGGCCGCCTCCGGCAAGTGACCCGCTAGGGCACTGGAGCGCGTGGGCCCGCCCGACGGCGGCCACGGAACCTGAACTCGCAAGGCGCGTCGCCCCATACGGGCGGCGCGCCTTCCGCATCCCCGCTCCCGCCCGCCCCGCATGCGCCCGGCCGGCACCGGTGAGACGCGCCGGCCGGGCGCACGCGCCTGGGCCGGCCGACGGAGCGGGCGCGGCCCTGACTCCTCCTCACGGATGAGCCGGGCCGGGAACGATGCGGCTACTTTCAGTACATGACCGCCCCGTCACCGCTCGTACCACCTGGTGGACCGGCCGCACCCGGTCCGCACCCCGCCCTGTTCCTGGACTCCCTCGCCAAGGCCTTCGGCCAGAAGATCGCCGTCAACCTGCTCACCCTGGCCGTCCCCGCAGGCAGCCTGTACGGCATCGTCGGCCCCAACGGAGCGGGCAAGACCACCACCCTGTCCATGGCCACCGGCCTGCTCCGGCCCGACGCCGGCCGCGCCCTGGTCCACGGCGTGGACGTGTGGGCGGAACCCGCCCGCGCCAAGGCCCGCCTCGGCGTGCTGCCCGACGGGCTGCGCACCTTCGACCGCCTGACCGGCCTGGAGCTGGTCACCTACTCCGGGCTGCTGCGCGGCATGCCCCGCGACGTCGTCGTCCCGCGGGCCACCCAGCTGCTGCACGTGCTGGACCTGTGGGACGCCGGCACCACCCTGGTGGCCGACTACTCGGCAGGCATGCGCAAGAAGGTCCACCTGGCCTGCGCCCTAGTGCACTCGCCCAGCGTGCTCGTGCTGGACGAGCCCTTCGAGGCAGTCGACCCGATCTCCGCCAAGACGATCCAGAAGATCCTCACGGACTTCACGGCCGCCGGCGGCACGGTGATCATCTCCAGCCACGTCATGGCCACCGTGCAGCGCCTGTGCAGCCACGTCGCCATCATCGACCAGGGCCGGGTCATCGCCGCGGGCACAACCGCCGAGGTGGCCGCGGGCGCCGACCTGGAGGACCGCTTCGCCCAGCTCGTGGGAGCACAGGTATCCGGGG
The DNA here is from genome assembly GCF_004798665.1 of Actinomyces procaprae. Taxonomy (NCBI): domain Bacteria; kingdom Bacillati; phylum Actinomycetota; class Actinomycetes; order Actinomycetales; family Actinomycetaceae; genus Actinomyces; species Actinomyces procaprae. Next base: position 2,315,177 of record NZ_CP039292.1, on the reverse strand, counting down.
AGGAGCTGTCATGGTTGCGACCCTCGTCGCACTGAGGTGGCGGATCACCCTCAATGTGCTGCGCAGCAACATCTGGGCCGCCCTGGGCCTGATCCTGGGCGCCACGGGCGCGCTGGCATTACTGACGCCGCTGGTCCTCGGCGCCGTGACCCTGGGGCGGGCGGACCCGGCGACCGCCACCCAGGTGCTGGGCGGAGTCGGCGCCGCCATCACCATCGGGTGGACGGTGGTGCCGTTGCTGTCCACCGGCGTCGACGCAACCCTGGACCCGCGTTCAATGGCGGCCTGGACGGCACCCTCCCGGACCCTCAGCCTGGGGCTGGCAGTGGCCGGCGCCTGCGGGGTGCCCGGCATAGTCACCGGCCTGGTGCTCCTCATCCCCGCGGTTACCTGGCTGGCGGCAGGGCAGCCGGGAGCCGCCCTGCTGTCGCTGCTGCTCGCGCCCGCGAGCCTGGCGACCTGCGTGCTGCTGGGGCGCAGCGTCGTCATCCGCGCGGGAGTCTCCTCCTCCCGGCGCGGCCGTGACCTGCTCGCCCTCCTCGGGTTCTTCGCCGTCATGGCCCTGTCGCTGCTGCCCTCCCTGCTCAACCTGGTACTCGACGCGGAGCACCTGGAACTGGGAGGGCTCGTCGCAGTCGCCAGGGGACTGGGGCTGACACCCTTCGGATGGGCCCTGGCGGCGCCCGGCTACCTCGCCCAGGGGCAGGCGGCGACGGCGGCGCTGCTGACCGTGGGCGCCCTGGCCCTACCACTGGTCCTGGCGCCGGTCTGGCACCGGGTGGTGATCCGAGTCATGACCGCTCCCACGCAGACGCGGACGCGTGCGCACGCATACGCCGACGCCCCCTCACATCCGGGCCGGGCCGCCGTGGGAGCCGTGCTGCCCTGGCAGCGCAGACTGGAGCGGATCAGTTCCGGGCCGACGGCGGCCGTGGCCGCGCGCTGCCTGCGCTACTGGCGCTCCGACCCGCGCTACCTGGTGCAGGTGGTGGCGGTCCTCGCCGTCGCCGTGTTGCTCACCGGGATGATCGCCACCAACTACGGCTTCGCCACGGACTCCTACGACGAGGGCACCACGGTGACGCTCAGGGACGTCAGCCTCACCCCGGGGCAGGCGCCGGGCGCGCTGTTCATCATCGGGCTGATACTCGCGCTGCTGTGCGGCTGGATGATTCACGACGACCTCGCCTTCGACTCCACCGCGCTGTGGACCCACATCTCCGCGGGACTGCCCGGGCGCAGTGACCGCCTCGGGCGGGCGCTCGCGGTGGCCGTCTGGCAGCTGCCGCTGCTCCTCGCGCTCATCTTCGTGTGCGGTTGGCTGACTGGGAACTGGGTGCAGGTGCCCGCCTACCTGGGGGCGATGGTGGGCATGTACGGCGTCGCCCTGGCCTGGTCGAGCGTGACCAGCGTGCTGCTCCCCTATGAGACCAATCCGCCGGGGGAGAACCCCATGAAGTCGCGCACCTCCGGCACCGCGTTCATCGCGGCGCTGCTGCAGATGCTGGGGACGGTGGTGATCGGCGTCGTCTGCCTGCCGGTACTGGTGCCGCTGATCGTCCTGGTGACGCGGGAGGCCTGGCTGTGGGGCTGGCTGCTGCTGCCTGCCGGAGTGCTGTGGGGCGGGGGAGTCGCCTGGTGCGGGGCGGTGCTGGGCGGACGGCAGCTCGACCGGCGCTGCGCCGATGTGCTCGCCACCATCCGCACCTGGCCCGGGCACGACGCCGCCTGACACCCGCCGCGGGCCTGAGCCCCAGGTGCCGGGCGGAGGCCGCGTGCAGTGGGTGTGCGCCGGCCTCGCGTCGGCTTCGGGGCCGAAGCTCGCAGCCCTGCCTTCCCGCGAGCCGCTCCATCACGCCGTAGCATTGACGCGCGGCGCGGTTGCGCCGCCCGCCGGCCTCTCGGATGGGGCCGCCAGGTCCGCTGCCGGAAGCAAACCATAAGGAATCAACCATGGAGCTCGTCATCCTCGACACGGCCGAAGAGATCGCCTCCCGCGCCGCCGACGTCATCGAATCCCTGCTCAACGACAAGCCCAACGCGGTTCTCGGCACCGCCACCGGCTCCAGCCCCCTGCCCCTGTACGACGAGCTGACCCGGCGCTGCGCCGCCGGCCGCATCTCCTTCAAGGACGTCACCGGCTTCATGCTCGACGAGTACGTCGGCCTGCCCGAGGGACACCCGGAGCGCTACGCCACCTTCATGGAGCGCAACCTGCGCTCCCGGGTGGACATGGCCCCCGGCGCCCTGCACGGCCCCGACGCGCTCGCGGACGACCTGGAGCAGGCCTGCGCCGACTATGAGGCGCAGATGGCGGCCGCCGGCTACTGCGACCTGCAGATCCTGGGCATCGGCGCGGACGGGCACATCGGTTTCAACGAGCCCGGCGGCCCGCTGGACTCCGCCACCCACGTGGACGTGCTCACGGAGCAGACCCGCTCGGACAACGCCCGCTTCTTCGACGGCGACATCGACGCCGTGCCCACCCACTGCCTCACCCAGGGACTGGGCACCATCATGAAGGCCCGCAAGCTGGTCCTGATCGCCACCGGTGCCAACAAGGCGGAGGCCGTCGCCCACCTGGTGGAGGGTGAGATCACGCCCGAGTGGCCCGCCACCGTCATGCAGAACCACCCCGACGCCCTGGTGCTCATCGACCGGGAGGCCGCCGCGGCGCTTAAGCAGCACTGACCCTTCCGGCGGAACCGGCACAGGCGGCGTCTCGCCGCTGGCGTCGCGGCCGGCGACTCGGCCCAATGGGCGGGGCCGGCCGCGACGGCGTTCCCGCCCGCAGAGCCGCCGGGCGAGCCGTCCGGGGAGCCAAGGAGAGAGTCGCCACAGGCGGCGGGGCACGGGGCCGACTGCCGGGCGGCATACACTGGTCGGCATGCGTCAGTTCACCGTCGGGCCTCAGGCCAGCACCGATCCCGCCGGACCCGCTTCCCCCGGCGGCCCGGCCGGCGAGCCGACGCAGTCGGTGGGGACGGCCGTCCTCGAGCGCGAGGAACTGAAGTCGACTGACGACGGCGACGCGGACCGCTTCGCCCACTACGCGGACAAGCGCAAGGTGGAGGCGGCGATGCGCACCGGCCGCCCCGTCGTCGCCCTGTGCGGAAAGCTCTGGGTGCCCAAGCACGACGCCTCCAAGTACCCGGTATGCCCCACCTGCAAGCAGATCTATGAACAGATGCGGCCCGGCGGCGACGGTGACCAGGGCGGCTCTGGGCCCAAGCGCCCCCGCTTCCCCTTCGGGCGAGGCGGTCGGTGACTCCCGCACGTCGTTCCCAGCCGTCCCACAACCCGACTCAGCCCTCCATCTTCGCCGCGGAGAACCTCTCCCCGGCATACCCGCAGCGTGCCGCCTGGGGAACCACGCGTCCGCTGCGCGCCTGGCAGGCCGCCGCCCTCAAGCAGTACCTGGAGGCCATGCCGCGTGACTTCCTCGCCGTGGCCACCCCCGGCGCCGGCAAGACCACCTTCGCGCTGCGCATCGCCACCGAGCTGCTCACCGCCGGGGACGTCCACAAGCTGACCGTCGTGTGCCCCACCGAGCACCTGAAGTACCAGTGGGCGGAGGCCGCCGCCCGGGTGGGTATCCGCATCGACCCGTCCTACGCCAACTCCCAGGGCGCCCTCGGATCCCGGTTCGACGGCGTCGCCGTGACCTACGCGCAGGTGGCCGCCAACCCCAACCTGCACCGCGCCCGCACCGACCGCACCCGCACGCTGGTGATCCTCGATGAGATCCACCACGGCGGTGACGCCCGCAGCTGGGGCGACGCCATCCGGGAGGCCTTCACCCCCGCCCGCCGCCGCCTGTCCCTGACCGGCACGCCCTTCCGCTCCGACGAGTCCCCGATCCCCTTCGTCACCTACACGGAGGAGGCCGGCGGCATCAAGCGCTCCCGTGCCGACTACGCCTACGGCTACTCCGAGGCCCTGGCCGACGGCGTGGTGCGGCCGGTGATGTTCATGAGCTACTCGGGCCAGATGCACTGGCGCACCAAGGCCGGCGATGAGGTCGCCGCCCGCCTGGGCGAGCCGCTGACCAAGGACATGGAGTCCCAGGCCTGGCGCACCGCCCTGGACCCGGGCGGGGAGTGGATTCCCGCGGTGCTGGCCGCTGCCGACCAGCGCCTGACCGAGGTGCGCCGTCAGGTCCCCGACGCCGGGGGCCTGGTGATCGCCTCCGACCAGAACTCCGCCCGCGCCTACGCGGGGCAGCTGCGCGCCATCACCGGGCAGGCGCCCACCGTGGCGCTGTCGGACGACTCCGGCGCATCCAGCCGCATCGAGACCTTCGCCGCCTCCAACGACCGCTGGCTGGTGGCGGTGCGCATGGTCTCCGAGGGCGTGGACGTGCCGCGGCTGGCCGTGGGCGTGTACGCCACCTCCGCCTCCACCCCGCTGTTCTTCGCCCAGGCGATCGGCCGCTTCGTGCGGTCCCGCGCGAAGGGGGAGACGGCCAGCGTCTTCCTGCCCTCGGTCACCCCGCTGCTGGCCCTGGCCAGTGAGATGGAGGCCGCCCGCGATCACGTGCTCGGCAAGCGGGGCGCGGAGGAGGACTCCCGGTTCGGCTCCCCTGAGGACCGGCTGATCGCCGAGGCGAACAAGACCGAGAACGCCTCCGACGATCTCCTGGGCGGCTTCGAGGCCATGGAGTCCACCGCCGAGTTCGACCGGGTCCTGTTCGACGGCGGCGAGTTCGGCACCGGCGCCATGGTGGGCAGCCCCGAGGAGCAGGAGTACCTGGGCCTGCCCGGCCTGCTGGAGCCCGAGCAGGTCACCGCCCTGCTGCGCCAGCGGCAGAGCCAGCAGATCAAGCAGCAGAAGCGGCAGCGGGCGGCCGAGCAGCAGCGCCGCGCCAACTCCGGGGTCGACGACGCCCGCCAGCGCGCCGCCGCCCGCAAGGAGCTGTCCAAGCTGGTGGGCGCCTGGGCGCGCCGCTCCGGGCAGCCACACGGGGTGATTCACACCGAGCTGCGGCGCGTATGCGGCGGCCCGGAGGTCGCCCAGGCCACCACCGAGCAGATCAACAAGCGCATCGAGACGCTGCGCCGCTGGTTCGTCGGGCGGCGCTGAAGGCCCCTTACCTGCGGCCCGGGCCCGACGCCGTCGCCGCGCCCCTTGGGGTACGCGGCGACGCCGTCGGGCCGGTCCAGTTAGTCGGATAGTCGGGTGCGGGTCCGGCTCAGCCGCGCAGCGCCTGGCGATCGTCGCTGTCCACGTGGCGGGTGGGGATGGCCGGGTCGCCCTCGCTCAGCCGCCAGCCCTCGTAGGGCAGCTCCGCGCGCGCGACCTGATGCCGCTCGGCGGCCGCCGCCAGCGCGTCGGGGCCGCGGTGCTCCTCCACGATGACGCCGTCGCGCACCAGGTCCACCTGCAGCGGCCGCGCCCCGGCGGCCTCCAGTGCGGCCAGGCCGGCCTGCTCGGAGCGCGCCGAGATGATGAGCTCCTCGGTGGCCGAGCCGGCTCCGTTGAGTACCCGCCCGGCCCACTTGCGTCCGCCCACCGTCGACTTGCCTCCGGCGGAGAACTTGGCGACCTCCTGCATCTGCCCGTCACCGCCCATGCGCTCGACCAGCTTGTACACCAGCGCCGCCGTCGGCCGGCCCGAACCGGTGACCAGCTTGGTGCCCACACCGTAGGAGTTCACCGGCGCCGCCCCCAGGGCGGCGATCGCGTACTCGTCCAGGTCGCTGGTGACGGTGATCTTCGTCGTCGTCGCCCCCAGGGCGTCCAGCTGGGCGCGCACCTTGAAGGCCTCGGCCACCAGGTCACCGGAGTCCAGGCGCACCGCGCCCAGCTCACCGCCGGCCGCGCGCGCCGCCGCCACCGCCCGGGCCACGCCGCGCTCGATGTCGTAGGTGTCCACCAGGATGGTCGTCCCCGGGCCCAGGCTGGCCACCTGGGAGGCGAAGGCCTCCTCCTCGCTGTCATGCAGCAGGGTGAAGGAGTGCGCGGAGGTGCCCACGGCCGGAATGCTGTAGCGCATGGCCGCCTCCAGGTCGCTGGTGCCCGCGAAGCCGCCGATGACGGCCGCCCGGGCCGCGGCCACGGCGGCGCGCTCGTGCGCCCGGCGCGCCCCGAACTCCACGCAGGGGCGGCCGTGTGCGGCGATGGTCATGCGCGAGGCGGCCGCAGCGACCGCGCAGTCGTAGTTGTAGATGGACAGTGCCAGGGTCTCCAGGATGCAGGCCTCGGCGAAGGTGCCCTCAACCGTCAGCAGCGGGGAGCCGGAGAAGTAGCACTCTCCCTCGGCGTAGCCGCGGATGTTTCCGGAGAAGCGGTAGGAGCGCAGGTAGTCGAGCGTGTCGTCGTCGACGATGCCGGCCGAGTGCAGGTAGTCGATCTGGGCGTCGGTGAAGGTGAAGTCCTCAATGGCGTCCAGCAGGCGGCCGACGCCGGCCACCACGCCGAAGCGGCGCGAGGCCGGCAGGTTGCGCCCGAACAGTTCGAAGACGCTGGCGCGCTCGGCGACGCCGCCGTGCAGCGCGGCCTGCAGCATGGTCAGCTCGTACATGTCCGTCAGCAGCGCGGTGCTGGAAGTGGCCGGGGCGGGGACATCCCGCAGATTGGCTGTCATGACAGCAACTTAGCGCAGGTGGGCACACGACGGAATGAGCCCGCCGTCACATGCGACTCGCGGCTAGGCTGGGCGCATGCAGCCCGCAGTGCCCGTCGTCGCCGCCCTCACGCCCGAGGCGGAGACGCTGGCGGACGCCCGCACCACCCGCGGGCGCCTGTGGTGCACCGTGGTCCACGATGACCCCGTCAACACGATGGACTACGTGACCTGGGTGTTCCACTCCTACTTCGGCTTCCCGCTACCGGTGGCCCGCCGGCGCATGCTGCAGGTGCACCACAACGGCCGTGCCGTCGTCTCCCGCGGGGCCCGGGAGCGCATGGAGGTGGACGTGACCGCCATGCACTCCTACGGCCTGCACGCCACCATCGAGCCGCTCGCAGACGCCGACGACGACTCCAGCGCGGGCGGGACGGAAGGGAGGAGGCCCTGATGCGCGCCTTCCGCCCGGACCCGCAGGGCTGGGTCAGTGCGCTGGACGCCTGGGAGCGCGAGTACCTGGCCGGACTGTTCAAGCAGATCGCGGACCTGCTGGCCGCCGATACCCCGGCCCCGAACGCCGGCCGGGGCGATGCGGCGACCCGCCGGGTCGGCGCCCGCGCGGGTGAGACCCCGCACGACGGCGATGTACTGGCCGCCCTCGACTTCGAGCCCGAGACGAGCGACGCCGTCGGCGGGGGACAGCGCGAAGTGCCCGTCTCCCTGGCGCCGCTGCTGGACGTGCTGCTGCCCGACGCCTCAGAGGACCCGGAGGTCGCCGTCGAGATCGCCTCACTGACCCGTGGGCGGCTGCGTGCGGACAAGCGCTCCCGCCTGGAGGACGTCGTGTGCGAACTGCTCGAGCCGACCGGTGCCGACGGGGCCGTGCTCGTGCGCGCCGGCCAGGAGGGCCGCTGGCTGGGGGCGCTGAACGACGCCCGCCTGGTACTCGCCGAGCGCCTGCAGATCGACTCCCCCGAGGCGGCCGAGCAGGCGCACGCCGCCGCCTGGGATGAGGCGCCCGCGGACGAGGGGGAGGCGGAGCGCTGGAATCGGGCCATGGCGCTGTCATACGACATGCTGTCCTGGTGGCAGGAATCACTGGTGGCCGTGCTATTGAATGGGGAAGGGGCCGCATAGTCTCGGCGCTGTGAATGATGCGGCCATCGGGATGTTCGACTCCGGCGTCGGCGGCTTGACCGTGGCCCGCGCGGTGATCGATCAGCTCCCCGGGGAGCAGGTGCTGTACATCGGTGACACCGCCAACACCCCCTACGGCCCGCGCCCGGTGCAGGAGGTGCGTCGGCTGGCCCTGAGCATCATGGACGAGCTGGTCGACTCCGGGGTGAAGATGCTGGTGATCGCCTGCAACACCGCCTCCGCAGCCGTACTGCACGACGCCCGCAGCCGCTACACGCGCGGCAAGGGCGTGCCCGTGGTGGAGGTCATCCACCCGGCGGCGCGCGCCGCCGCCCGTGTCACCCGCAACGGGCGCGTCGGCCTGATCGCCACCCAGGGCACCGTGGACTCCAACGCCTACGCGGACGCCCTGACGGCCGTGCCCGGGGTGCACCTGTTCTCCCAGGCCTGCCCGCGCTTCGTGGAGCTGGCCGAGCGCGGCGTCACCACCGGCCCGGAGGTCATGGCCACCGCCGAGGAGTACCTCGAACCCGTGAAGGCCGCAGGCGTGGACACCCTGATCCTGGGATGCACCCACTACCCGCTGCTGGCCGGACCCATCTCCTATGTGATGGGGGAGGACGTCACCCTGGTGACCTCCAGCCAGGAGACCGCCAAGGACGTCTACCGCGAGCTCGCCCGCCGTAACCTGCTGCGCGCCCCCGATGCGCCGGCGCCCCGCCACGAGTTCCGCTCCACCGGAGACCCGCAGTCGTTCTCCGTGCTGGCGCGCCGATTCCTCGGCCCTGAGGTGGGCCGCGTACGCCGCGCCGAGGTCATGCCCGGCGCCTCCTCCCCAGACCCCGCCCACTTCCCCGATTAGAGCGAGGATCCCGCATGAAACTCACCATCATTGGCTGCACCGGCTCCATGTCCGGGCCTGAGGCCGCGGCCTCCTCCTACCTGGTGCAGGCCGACGACGCCGCCGGGCGCACCTGGTCGGTTGTGCTCGACCTCGGACCCGGCGCCATGGGGCAGATGCTGCGGCACCTGGATCCGGCGCAGCTGGACGCGATCGCCATCTCCCATTGCCACGCCGACCACATGGTGGACCTGGTGGGCATGCACGTGTTCCGGCGCTGGAACCCGGCCGGCAGACTGGGGCCGGTGCTCACGCTCGGCCCGGGCGAGTTGCGCACGCGTCTGAACGGCGTGGACGGCACTTCCGCGGAGGAGACCTATGCCACCGAGTTCTCCTTCCGCACTGCTGCGGCGGGAGAGGGAGTGCAGGTGGGCCCGCTTACCATCACTCCCTTCCCGGCGCTGCATCCGGTGGAGGCCTTCGGGTACCGGGTGGAGGGCCCCGGTCGCGACGGAGGTTCCGTCAGCCTGGCCTTCACCGGGGACACGGACCTGTGCGAGGGCATTGAGGCCATGGCCGACGGCGTCGACCTGCTGCTCTCGGAGGCCGCCTTCCTGGAAGGGCGCGACGCCGTGCGCGGCATACACCTGACCGGGCGCCGTGCCGGGCAGCTTGCGGCGGGCACCTCCGGCCGGGGCGGGCGTCGCCCAGCCGCCCGGCTGGTGCTCACTCACATTCAGCCCTGGACGGATCCTTCCGATCCGCTGCGTGAGGCCGCCGCCGTCTATGACGGTCCGCTGACGGCGGCAACCCCCGGCGCCTCCTGGGAGATCTGACCGGTGCAGGATCAGCAGCGGGACGAGCCGCGCCGTATCAGCTACACACCGCCGGTGCCCGATGGGCCGGATCGGCCCTGGACGCGTGGGCGGCGCACCCGCTGGTGGCTGGTGCTGCTCGCCGACGCCGTATCGGTGGCGTTGATCGCCTGCTTCGCCGCCGCGTCCATGCACGACCTGTCGCGGGTGGCGGGCCTGCTGGCCGGCGGGGCGGGCGCCGTCGTCGTTGGTTGGGCGGTGACCTGGCTGGTGCGCCGTCCGCATGATCACCTGGAGGTGATCTGGCCCGATGGATCCCTCGTGAGCGGCGTCGTGTGGGCGCTGTGGACCGGGCTGTGCGTGTGGCTGACGCCCGTGGGGACAGTCGGTGGGGAGGGGCAGGCGGCATCCTTTGCGGCCATGCTGGCCGCCTTCGTCGTAGTCTTCCTCTGTGGCTGGCGCAGCCTGTATGGCTACGTCAAGGCGCATGACTCGCTGGTCCCCAAGGGCATCCAGCGCCGCCTGGACGCCCAATCCCACCGAGATCGGTAGATCTTACGTGCCGAGGTCGGTAGATCTTACATGCTGAGGTCGGTAAACCTTACGTGCCGATCGGGCGAGGACGGGTGCGAAGGCGTCGGCGGCTGGCGCGTTAGCGGCGTAGTGACGCCTCGGCCGGCAAAGTATGCCTGCCCACCCGAGGCTGTTTGGACTGTCGCCTCAGTTTGGAGGCGCTTCCGGTGTGGGGGTGTGGGGTGGTTGTGCGGGGCCGATCCGGGGTGTGGGCCGCAGCGAGGCGTCCAGGCTCGGTGGGAGTGGTGTCGGCCGTGCTGGTGGCCGCGGATACTCCGCAATCGCGGGGCGCTCCGCCTACTTGTGCGGCCTCGGGCTCTTCCCACGGTCTCGTCCTCAAGTGCCAGGAGCTGAGCGCGTGCACGGGTGGGCTTCGGTGGTGAACCCGGGCTGGGGCATGGTGCCGGAACCGCGCACGGGTGGGCTCGGCGTGAGCGCGCCGCACGCTCAGCTGTGGAGCTCTTCTAGAGATTTGGCGGAATCATGCGGAAAACACCTCCGGCGGTGAACGGGGTGTTCGGCTCCTGCGTGCGCCGACCCCCGCGGCGCACGCAGGAGCCGACCAGCCTCCTTCAACCCAAAACCAAGAACGTTGAAATACCGGGCAAAACTCGCTGTCCGGCCGGAGCGGCAAGAGGACTGAGCGTGCGCCGCTCCCCGGTAATACTCATCCGACCAGGCCCCAACCACCTGCGAACCGCCCATTGCCGACGCCACCCACGCCCACCCAGCCGCACCCACCACAACCCCAAACCGGAAGAGCCGGTTTGGACCGTCTGGCAGGCACTCTCAGACGGTCCAAACTGTCACCGATGTCCTGAGACATAACACATCACAGGCACTCCCAGATGGTCCAAACTGAGGAACGGGTCCAACATGCTGGGGGCTTGGATCGCATGGGCGTCTTGAGGACAAGCCGGGGCGGCCGATCACGCTAATCCGTTCACGTCGTGGGTTGACCCGCCTGCGTCTTAATCCCCGGCGATCTCCCGCAGCGCGGCGACGTGATCCTCAAATGCCTTCAGACCGCGCGGGGTGAGCGACACCCAGACGACGTCCATGGAACGCACCACACCGTAGTCACGGTGGCGGCGGATGTAGTCCGCTTCCTCCAGTGCCTTGAGCTGCTTGGACAGACTGGCGTCGGACAGACCAACGGCGTCACGCAGTGCGGAGAACTTCATCTCGGTACCGGTCCACACCAGGGCGCCGTCATTCACTGCCCCGACGGACTTGAGCGTCGCACAGATCCGTAGGCGACTGAGCGGGTGTATCACGGGATCAAGCACGAGTGCCCTCCGGCCAGACCACGGCAGCGCAGTACCAGGCGTGAGCGGTAGCGAGCAGCACGAGCACGCCGACCAGCACTGGATGTATGGATACCCCATGGAAGACGGCGCCTACAACCAGAGCCCACACGGCTAAGCCATTCCGTTTCCACCACTGCCGGTCGGTGCCGATCAGGTCGTCTCGAGTGCGGACCCCGGGGCGGAGAAGCCGGTTCCGCAGCAGTACATGTATGAGCACGAGTGCGGCGAGTCCGCCGAGCAGTACCCAGTAGTGTGCGGTGAGCAGGGCGCCGATCGTGGTGCCGAAGGCGATGGCGAACAAGGCGACCGCCCAGGTGGCGGGATGCCATTGCGCGGCCGCACGCTCGGTGGCGGCGACGTCGTACAGGCGGCTGCGCGCCTCGTTGGGGGACATGGCTGTCGATGAGGATGAGGACACGACTACACCTCACTTTCCAGTGTGGAAAGTGTAATGTTTTCCCTGTCGGAAAGCAAGGGTGTGTGATGGGTTGAGGCTCGTGCCTCGGCGCTCCGCTTCAACCGACCTCGGTACGTAAGATCTACCGATCTCGGTGGGGTGTGGGCGCCGGTCCCGGCAAGGCTAGGCGAGCAGGTCCCGCAGGGCGGGAGCCAAGGCGCGCAAGGCCTGGCCGCGGTGGGAGATGGCGTTCTTATCCGCCGCACTAAGCTGCGCCGTCGTCCGCCCGGAACCGCCCGGGGCATCCTCCTGAACCGGCACGAAGATCGGGTCGTAGCCGAAGCCGCCGGTACCGACCGGCTCATGCAGCAGCCTCCCGGCCATGGAGCGCTCCACCACGGTTACGGATTCCGGCTCGCCGCCCCGGATCGGCACTACCAGCACCGCGGCACAGGTGAAGCGCGCCGTACGATGCGGGTCGGCGACGTCGGCAAGCTGTCCCAGCAGCAGCTGCAGGTTGGCCTCGTCGTCGCCGTGGCGGCCCGACCAGCGCGCCGAGAAGATGCCCGGCGCGCCACCTAGCACATCCACACACAGCCCCGAGTCGTCCGCTACCGCCGGCAGCCCGGTCGCCTGGGCCAGGGCACGCGCCTTGAGCGTGGCATTGGCGGCGAAGGTCAGCCCGTCCTCCACCGGCTCGGGGGCGCCGAGGCCGGCCGAGGAGATGATCTGCTCGGGAGCCAGTCCGTCCACCAGCGGCGTCAGGATCCCGCGCAGCTCGGCGAGCTTGCCGGGATTGTGGCTGGCCAGCACCAGCCGGGCGCCTGCAGGCACGGCCACCGAACCGGCGGCCGACGGCGTCGGGGCCTGCGCCGGGTTGAGCTGAGGCGCCACGGTCAGCCCTCCTCGACTCCGGCCGCCGGGTCGGCCCCGGCGGGGGACTGCACCGCCTGGTCGGCTGTGGACACGGTGAAGGGAACGCCGTCGGGACCGGCCAGCACGCGGGCCTGCAGCGCGGCCAGCTCGGCATTGCCCTTCGCGGCGAGGTCCAGCAGCGCACCCAGCTCAGTGCGGTCGAAGGGGGCGTGCTCGGCGGTTCCCTGCACCTCGATGAAGTTGCCGGCGCCGGTCTGGACCACGTTCATATCGGTCTGGGCGCGCACATCCTCCTCATAGGGCAGGTCCAGGCAGGGTACGCCGTCGATGATGCCCACCGACACCGCTGAGACGGAGTCCGAGACAACCGGCTTTCCGGCGCGGGGCTTGACGTAGCCGCGGCGCGTGCCCCAGGCGACGGCGTCGGCCAGCGCCACGTAGGCGCCGGTGACGGCGGCGGTGCGGGTGCCGCCGTCGGCCTGCAGCACGTCGCAGTCCAGGGTGATCGTGTTCTCTCCCAGCGCGGCCACGTCCACCACGCCGCGCAGGGAGCGGCCGATCAGCCTGGAGATCTCATGCGTGCGGCCGCCGATCTTGCCGCGCACGGATTCGCGGCCCGAGCGCTCGGAGCCGGCGCGCGGCAGCATCGCGTACTCGGCCGTCACCCAGCCCTCGCCGCCGCCTTTGCGCCAGCGCGGCACGCCCTCGACGAAGGAGGCGACGCACAGCACGCGCGTGCGGCCGAACTCGACGAGGACCGAGCCCTCGCCGTTGACCTGCCAGTTGCGGGTGATGGAGATGGAGCGCAGCTCGCTGGGGGAGCGGCCGTCCTTACGGGTCTTGGTGTCAGTCACGCGCCCCAGGTTACCCGGGCTGGATTCGGGCCCGGGACCGGCGGACGGCGACACGGACGGGCGGCGGCCCGGCACTCGTCACCGCGGGGCCGGTGCCGCTGGCCGAGGCCAAATGGTGCTGGAAGTCGCGCACCGTCATTCCGCCGGCGTACCGGGCCGGGTGATCACTCTCATCCAGACCTACCTGAGAGGCCCCCGCAGAGGGAGTCAATGTCATTCCCGGATGAGAAAGGCTCACTGCTTCTCAGGCCGACATCATCCTCATAAGTGGCCCGCTTCCGCGCTCACCCACTCAGACGGCGTTCGTAGCCGTCTCCGTCACATGAATCTTCTTGTCGATGAGAACGGCGCAAAGCGCGAGTATGACGAAGACTGCAGTCTTACTGATCACGGCCTGAACAGGCAGATCGACGCGCCCAAGCACCTGGACAACCGTCTGAAACACCAGAACCACGCCGACGCCCAGGCAAACTCGGAGTAGAAGCCGCAGCAGTACGTACCCGGTATACGTCCTCCTCCGAAGATGTCCGATCGTAAAGAACATGAGCGGGGCGATAATGCCCATGTCGACGACGTAGGTCACTTCCGTTGTGTAAACCTCGATGAGATCGAGTGTGCCCGAGGTTAGGTAGGCGCCGACGATGTCGGGCAGCCAGGCCGCGAACAAGGCTGATCCTGTAATCGCCAAGAATGCGACCGCGCCCTTCGGGGTTGTGTATTCGAAGTCTTCCGGCCGTTCACCCAGAAGGCTTAGGGATAAGGTGGCGGTACCGAAGAAGGATAGCGAGAGCAGCGCCGTGTACAGTAGGTGCAACTCGTTGAATGTCGCTCCGAATGACATGCTAACGGCGTAATAGAGGGCGAGAGAAAAGAATGTGAGGAGGTTTATGCGACTGCCCATGTCGCCCCGCCTGCGGTAGTCGGCGACCACCTTTACGGCGAACGGCACAACAACAAGAAGCCAGGCACAATCCGTGCCGATGAAGATTGTCGCCTTGAAGTACGAGTCGTGCTCGTATAATCCGCCTCCCCACATCTGTACTGACTCGCCGTACTGGTTGAGGACCTCATGAGGCGCTCCTGCGGGGAAGGACAGCAAACCCGCCCCGGCGACGATGACAATCAGCGCAATAGAGAGGATGCGAGCCGGATCAGGCCGCTGCCGCCCGCACCGTGTGTTCGCTGTGGCTTAACCCACTCCGATTTGCCTGTCCTGGCCATGCGGATCCTCCCGCGAACGTAAACGTAATCGATCGCCGGCTGCGCCTTGCGTCTACATCGCACCGCCGACCGCATGCTGTGTGATTGTAACGGTCGCCCCTTGAACAGTGCCAGCTTTCTTGGGAAAACAGGCTGCATGCGCCTGCTTCTGCTCAAGGCAGGAGCGGTGCCCGGCAGGCCTGGCGGGCAGGTCCTATCGGGCCGTGACGCTGTGGCCTCGGTGGGGTCGAAGGGTGGATTCCTTGTGGCTTTGCTCTGGCCGAGGCGCTGAACTCGCTGTACAAGGCCGAGCTGATCCTTTGGCCGCCGCCACCGCGAAACAACCGCTACAAAACCCGGGGCTTGAGACTGGACACAAAGCTCTCCCGCAACGAAAAACGCCCACCCTGCAGGGTGAGCACGCTTCGTTGGCTGAGACGACCCCTACACCAACTTCGCATGACGAAAGTTCGTATAAGGGTGTCATGGTGCGCGAGAAGGGACTCGAACCCTCACGCCCGAAGGCACCAGAACCTAAATCTGGGGCGTCTACCAATTCCGCCACTCGCGCTCGCAGCCGCATCCGGCCGAACGTGCCGGCACCGTGCGGTGCCAGCCGAAGCGCTCGGTCGACGGCCGGGCACAGCCTAGCAGCGGCCGGGCCCCGGATGAGACACGGGGCCGTCGGCGGTGCCGGGCTCGCCGTCGGCGCCCTCGGGCCCCGATGCACCTGCTGCCGACGGTTCCGGCCTCGCAGCGGGTGTGAGGTATGGCGCTGGGGTTTCGGGGGGGTCTAGAGTTTTGACATGGCGCAAGACAAATCCATCCGTACCACTGATCATCTCCCTGCCATACCCGGCCCCGTCCTCGACGCCCTGGCCGGCGCCGACGTCCCCTTCAACCTGGCCGCCGCTGTCCCCGAGCCGCAGGACGCGCCCGCACTGCGCTGGGGTGTTCTCGGCGCGGGCGGCATCGCCGCCACCTTCGCCACCGACGTGCCCGCCTTCTCCTCCGGGCGGATCGTCGCCGTCGGCAGCCGCGATCGGGCTCGGGCACAGGCCTTCATCGACGCCCACCCCGACGCCGGCAAGGGGCAGCCGGTGCGCGCCCACGGCTCCTACGAGGCGCTCGTGGGCGACCCGGACGTGGACGCCGTCTACATCGCCACTCCGCACAACTTCCACTGTGAGCAGGCGCTGCTGGCGCTCGGGGCAGGCAAGCCGGTGCTGGTGGAGAAGTCCTTCACCCGCAGCGCCGCCGAGGCGCGTCGGGTCTTCGACGCCGCCCGCGCGGCGAACCTGTTCGCCATGGAGGCCATGTGGACGCGCTTCCTGCCCGGGCAGGTGCTGCTGCGGGCACTGGCCGACGGCGGAGTGCTGGGGGAATTGCGCTACGTGCGCGCCGAGCACCTCCAGTCGCTGGAGCACGTGGCGCGACTGAACCGGCCCGAACTGGCCGGCGGTGCACTGCTCGACCTGGGTGTCTACCCGGTCAGCTTCGTGCACTCACTGCTGGGCGCGCCGACGGCGGTGTCCGCCGTCGGGAGGCTGTCCGGCGCGGGCGTGGACCTGGACGAGGTGATCGCCATGGCATATCCGGCCGCCTGTGCGACGGCTGCTTCCAGCATGTCCGCCGCATCGGAGACAGCGGCCGAGGTTGTGGGCACTAGCGGCCGCGTACTCCTGCCCACGCAGTTCTACCGGCCCGCGCCGCTGGAGGTAGTCCTGGGGGAGGGGCCGGGAGCAAGGCGGCACGAGTGGGACGCCACCGTTCCCGGCGGCTTCCAGTTCGAGGCCGCCGAGGTGGCCCGCTGCATCGCCGCCGGCAGGATCGAGTCGGAGACCATGCCGTGGAGCGAGACGCTGGCGGTGCTGGAGACCATGGACGAGGTACGCCGCGAGCTCGGCGTCGTCTACCCCGGGGAGTAATCGCCGGTCGTTGGGACTTCAGTCCTCCAGGCCGAGTTCGCGGCGCAGGCGGTCGACGTGACCGGTGGCCCGCACGTTATAGCGCGCCAGGACCACCTTGCCGTCGCCGTCGACGACTACGGTCGAACGGATCACGCCGGTGACTGTGCGGCCGTACTTCTTCTTCTGCCCCCATGCGCCCCAGGCGTCCATCACGGCGTGCTCGGGGTCGGACAGCAGCGGGAAGGGGAGGGACTGCTTCTCCGCGAAGCGCGCCTGCGTGGCAGGCGGGTCGGGGGAGATGCCGACGACGGCGTACCCGGCGCTTCGCCAGCCGTCCAGCGAGTCGCGGAAATCGCAGGCCTCCTTCGTGCAGCCCGGCGTCTGCGCACGCGGGTAGAAGTAGACGACGACGCCCCGCTCGGTGTCGGCGCGCAGTTGCGCTAACGACACGGGGGTGCCGGCCTGATCGGGCAGCGTGAAGTCGGGGGCGGCGTCGCCGACTGAGAGCTGGGGCACGGTGTTCTCCTGTTGCCTGCTGGGCTGGTGTTGACTCAGCAAATGTAGCCCGTTGCCGGCACGGTGGGTACGGCGAGGGCCGCCACCGCGGTGTTGCGGTGGCGGCCCAGGCGTGCGCAAGGCATATCCGATGGCGGCCGAGGCGATGCGCCGAGTCGAGCGCCGCCGGTCATTTCAACCGACCTCGGTACGTAAGATCTACCGACCTCGGTGGGTCAGGCGGCGAGCGCGAGCGCGTCCTGCGCCGCCCGCACGCGCTCGAGCGCGCGCTCCAGGCGGGAGGGCGAGGTGCCGGCGTCGAGGGACGCCAGTTCGGTGCGGGCGGCGGCAAGCTCACGCTCGGCGGCGTCGCGCCCGTTGTCGGAGGTGACTAGATGCATCATGTCTTCCTTCCCTTCTTGGCCCAGGCGGGCCCCTCAGTGCCGGGCGGAGTGCAGGTAACCCCTGCGGCCCGGCGTCGTGCTTCGAATCTGTTCGGGCGCTCCGGGCGGCGCGCCAATGCGACGCGCCACGGATCACCCCTGGCTGACGGGTGCGGGTCCGTCCCCGTGGGGCGCACCCGGGCACCTCGAATGCTTCGAGGTAACCCGTCAACTGCACACGAGCAACACAGCGGTCGGGTACGGCATTCCCACGACCAAAATGAGATGGGGAAGACCGGTCAGACAAGCTCGGTGGCGGGAACAGTGCTCACCTTGTCCGAAACGGCGCCGCAGCTATGTGCTGCTCTGCGTGGTACCCCCTCAGGGACTCGAACCCTGGACACCCTGATTAAGAGTCAGGTGCTCTAACCAACTGAGCTAAGGAGGCCTGAGTCGTTCAGGCGGTTCCGCCTGGCGACAGGTAGGACTCTACGCGACCGAACCGGCCAAGTCCAACTCGAAACGACTGAAAACGCCATTGTGTGCGCGAAGTCTCAGCCTTGGCGGCCGTGTCTGACGCCAGCACCGGCGGGAGAGAGTACGTCTGCGAAGTGATCGGAGGCCAGGATCAGTGCGGAGAGGGTCTCCGGCTCGGCGAAGGAGTGGCCCGCCGCCGGTGAGACGTGCAGCTGCGCCTGGGGCCAGGCCCGATGCAGGGCCCAGGCGGTTCCCATCGGACAGACGACGTCGTAGCGGCCCTGGACGATGACGCCCGGAATGGAGTGCTCGGCGAGCAGGTGCGCGTCGGCGATGAGCTGCCCGTCATCCATCCAGCCGCGGTGGCGGAAGAAGTGGTTCTCGATGCGTGCGAAGGTGACGGCGAAGGCCGGGTCCTGCACCTCGTCGATGTAGGCCTGGTTGCGCAGCAGCGTGGAGGTGGCCGCCTCCCAGGTGGTCCAGGCGCGGGCGGCGGGGCCGTGCACCGCCGGGTCGGGGTCGGTCAGGAGCTCGTGGTAGCGGTCGATGAAGCCGCCCGGGGTGACGTCCTCGCCGGCGGCGGCCACGTATGCCTCCCACTCGTCCGGCCAGATCATGTCCGCGCCGGCGCCCTCGTAGAACCAGTCCAGCTCGCGCTTGCGCAGCGTGAATATGCCGCGCAGCACGAGCGCGGAGACGTGCTCGGGGTGCCGCTCCGCGTAGGCCAGCGCCAGCGTGGACCCCCAGGAGCCGCCGAACACCAGCCAGGACTCCACCCCCAGGTGCTCGCGCAGTCGCTCCATGTCCGCCACCAGGTGCCAGGTGGTGTTCGTACTCAGGTCCGCCTCCGGCTCCCAGGCGTGTGGGAGGGAGCGGCCGCAGCCGCGCTGGTCGAACAGGATGATCCGGTACCGCTCCGGGTCGAAGCAGCGCCGGTGCTCGGGGGAGCAGCCGCCGCCGGGGCCGCCGTGCACGAACACCGCCGGGACCCCGTCCGGGTTCCCACAGACCTCCCAGTAGACGCGCTGGCCGTCGCCGACGTCGAGCAGGCCGGTCTCGTAAGGCTCAATGGCCGGGTAGAGGGTGCGGTGCCGGGTGGTGGGGGCTGAGGTGGCGTCGGGTTCGTGCATGGGCTCATTGTGCTGGATCGGGGCCGCGACCGGGACTCGTGGGGGAGCCGCGGGCGGTAGCGTATGGCCTGTGAACGCCCCGATTGTGACTCTGGCGACCTCAGCCGACTATGCGGACCTCGATGAGGATGACCGCGGGCTGCCCGATGCGCTGCGTGAGCGCGGTATCGAGCCGCGGGTGGCGGTGTGGAATGACCCGGACGTGAACTGGGAGGATGCCGGCGTGGTGGTCCTGCGCTCGGTGCGTGACTACGCCAAGAACCGCAACTACGCGGACTTCCTGTCCTGGGCGCACTCGATCAGGCGGCTCATCAACCATGCCGACGTCGTCGACTGGAACTCCGACAAGCACTACCTCAAGCGCATGGCCGAGTTGGGTGTGCCGGTGATCCCCACGACTTGGCTGGAGCCGTCCGCCGGCTACTCCAAGCACCAGGTGCACACCCGTTTCCCTGCGCACGGCGACTTCGTGGTCAAGCCGGCCATCTCCTCAGGCGGGCGCGGTACCGGCCGCTATACCGCCACGGACGCCAAGTCCCGTGCCGACGCCATCAATGACACCATGCACCACCTCGGCCGCGGCCGCAGCGTCATGGTGCAGCGCTACCTGGAGGAGGTCGACCGCAAGGGTGAGCTGTCCCTGGTGTACTTCAACGGCGTGCTGTCCCACGCGGTGGAGAAGGCACCCATGCTGCACCCCTCCTTCCGGTCGGTGGATGAGGTGCATGAGGAGATCGTCACCGCCCGTGAGCCCAGTGAGCAGGAGTGGCTGTGGGGTGAGAAGGTCCGCAAGGCCATCCACACCATCATCAAGGAGCGCTCGGGCCGGGACATGCAGTTGCTGTTCAACCGGGTCGACGTCGTCGGTGACGGGCAGGGCGGCTTCTACCTGATGGAGGTGTCCCTCATCGACGCCGGCCTCTACCTCGGTTCTGCGCCGGCCGCCCTGGACAACTTCGCCGACGCCATCGCCCAGCGTGTCTTCTGGTAGGGCTGGCGCTGCCGCGCGGGCGGCTCGCGGACCACGGCCCGACGGTAATCAACCGTGTGGGGTTGACTGAGGTCGAATCAACCGAAAATGGTTGTTTTTTGGGGATGCTGATGGGAGCATGTAGGCATGTACGTGCTCACAGTGGACCAGGTTGCGAGCCGAGCGGGCGCGGATGAAATCCCGGACCTGATCCGCTTGCTCGCTGACGTCCCTGCGCTGGCTCCCTTCGAGCGGACAGTCGGAGACGAGGCACAGGGGGTGCTCGAGGACGCGGCCGCGGCCGTTGTGTGTGTGCGCCGCCTCTTGGCGGCCGGCGGATGGCACATAGGTTTGGGGATCGGTACTGGTGCGCTAGGTGAGCACGGGTCTCGCTCGGGAGGCGGAGCGGCATTCATCGCCGCACGGCAAGCGGTGGAGGAGTCCAAATCGTCTCGTGTGTCGCTCGCAGTCCGAACCGGCGTCGCCGATCGGGAGGCACGTACGGCGACGGCCGACGCCGAGGCGGTGCTGCGGCTTCTCGGCGTGCTGATCGGTTCCCGCACCAGGGCTCAGCGCTCGGCCGTGGCCCTTCTCGACACCGGGCTCAGCGGCAAGGACGCGGCGAAGCGGCTGGGGGTGAGCGGCCAGGCCGTCTCCAAGCATCGGGTCTCATCGCACTACGACGAGGAAGTTGCCGCCGTGCCGGCCATTGAGCGGCTCCTCGACCGGGCGCACCGGCTGTCAGTGGGGCTGGGGACGTCGGTTGATATGGTGGATGACGTATGACTCAGGCCCTGGTGAGCGCGGTTGTAGTTCTTTCCTGCTCCCTTCTGTCCGTTTTCGGTGGTTGGGGGATCGTCGCACTGGTCTTGCGCTGGGCGCGCGTGCCCGAGCTGCCGCCGTCACGGGAACCTACGCCCGCAGGTTCGACTGCGCCGGTCTTGTCTCCGCGAGACGACGCCTCCGAGTCCCCGGTTCTTCGCGGTGGCACCTGGATCGGAGTGCTTGAGCGCCTGGCGACGACGGGTGCCCTCCTGTCCGGGCATGCGACGCTGATTGCCGTGGTCGTTGCGGTCAAGGGGCTTGGGCGCTGGGCGGATCTGAAGGACAACCCCGGGTCGACGGAACGGTTCATCATCGGCACGCTCGCCTCCCTGACATGGGCCGGCATGTGCGGGATCATCGGCGCGGCGCTACTGGGGTAGCACCGGACGGGCTCCGGCGGGCACGGGTCAGGGATGAATCAGGGTCGTCTCCTGCGTGAGGATGAGGTACCGGCGGCGGGCCTCGGGTAGACATGGGCGCATGCGCACACTGCTCAACATCATCTGGGTGGTCTTCGGTGGATTCTGGCTGTGGCTGGGGTACATATTCTTCGGCATCATCGCCTGCCTGCTAATCGTGACGATCCCCGCAGGCATCGCCTCCTTCCGCATCGCCTCCTACGCCCTGTGGCCCTTCGGCAGACAGGTGGTGGAGACGCCGAGTGCGGGAGTGATGAGCGGGCTGTCCAACGTCATTTGGTTCCTCGTCGCCGGGATCTGGCTCGCCATCGGGCACATCACCACGGCGGCCGCGCAGGCCGTCACCATCGTCGGCATCCCGCTGGCCGTCGCCAACCTGAAGATGATCCCGGTGACCTGCTTCCCCTTCGGCAAGCAGATCGTGCCCGGCCGCGGCATCATCTGAGCCACCCCGCCTGTTGTAGTCGCCTCGGGCGGCGCGGCCCTGTCTGCCACAGGAACGTGGAGAGTCGCCCATACGTGGAAGGCTGGGGGCATGAACAGCACCCGCACCTCCGCCCCCGAGTACGAGCATGCGCCGACCATCATAGGGCTCGGCTTGCAGGACGCGGGCGAAATCCTGACATTGCAACGGGCCGCCTACATCACCGAGGCCACGGCACACAGCGACTTCGGTCTCCCGCCCCTGACACAGACCCTGGTCGAGCTGCAGGAGGAGCTCTCCGACCCCGCCGTCACGGCGCGCGGTATCAGCGAGCGCGGCCGTCTCATCGCGGCCATGCGCCTGCGCCACAAAGGCGACGCGGTTGAACTCGGGCGCCTCATCGTCGCTCCCGACCGCCAGGGACAGGGCCTGGGCACCCTCCTGCTGCGCCATGCCGAGGCGGTCTTCCCGGATGCGCGTGAGATACGGCTGTTCACCGGCGAGCACAGCGCCGCCAACATCCGACTCTACGAGCGGCTCGGCTACCGCGAGGCTGGGAGAACGACCGCAGGTTCCTACCAGCTCGTCCACTTCACCAAGCCGCTCACCCGAGCCGGCCGGCGGAGGGCCTCCTGAGCGTCCGGTGCCGCCTGGCAGCCGGCGGCGCTCAGTTCTGCGGGCCGACCTTCAGCAGGTGCACGACGGCGGCACCGGCCTGGTCGCATTCGGCCAGGTCCACCAGGGCGGTCAGCCGCCAGTCGTGGTCGCCCGCGGAGTCCTCCAGGATCTGGGTGGCCAGCCATACGCGCCGCCCCGAGCCGGCCAGGGCCTCACGCAGCCGCTCCGACACCCCGGCGTCTGCCAGGGCGACGTCGTCCGGCGCCTCATCCAGGGGCGCCAGCGCCACGGCCCGGGCCGGTGTATCCGTGCTGATCCAGTCGTACTCGTCCCAGTAGCGGCCCAGCGCCTCATCCCACCGGTCCTCGCCCCAGCCGGAGGCGGCATCCAGCCGTCCCAGCCCCTCGACGTCGTCGCGCGCCATGAGCTCCACGCGGCGGAACATCTCCCGGCGCACCGCCACGCGGAAGGCGTGCCGGTTGCGGGTGAAGGGCAGCCTGCCGTCGGCGTCGGCCCCGAAGGCACGCTCGGCCCCGGCCGCGCCGTCGGCGGCCTCCCGCTCCCGCAGTGCCGCGCCCTCCTGGGCGTGACCGGCCTGGGCGGCACCCAGCGCCTCCCACTCGTCCAGCAGGGAGGAGTCCACGGCGCGCACCAGGTCGCCCAGCCAGTCGGTCAGTTGCTCCACCTCCTCGGTGCGGTGCTCCTCGGGCACCACCTGCCGCAGCGCCCGGTAGGCGTCGGTCAGATAGCGCAGCACCACCCCCTCGCTGCGGCCCAGGTCGTAGCGGGAGATCAGGTCGGAGAAGGTCATGGCGCTCTCCACCATGTCCCGCACCACCGACTTCGGGCTCAGCTCGTACTCGGCCGCCCACGGGTTGGACTGCTTATACATCTCCAGCGCCGGAGTCAGCAGGTCCGCCAGCGGCTGCGGCCAGGTGATGTCCTCCAGGGCCGCCATGCGCTCCTCGTAGTCCATGCCCTCGGCCTTCATGGCGGCCACCGCCTCGCCGCGGGCCTGCCGCTGCTGGGCGTACAGCAGCGGCCGCGGATCGTCCAGGGTCGACTCCACCACCGAGACCACGTCGAGCGTGTGCTCGGGCGAGTCCAGGTTCAGCAGATCCATGGCCGCCAGTGCGAACGGGGCCAGCGGCTGGTTCAGGGCGAACTCGTCGGGCAGGTCCACCGCCAGGCGCAGCCGGGGCCGGCCGTCGGCTGTGGCCTGGGCGGAGGAGACGTGCTCCAGCACCCCGGCGGTGCGCAGCGAGAGGTAGATGTCCACGGCCCGGCGCACGTGCCGGCGCTGGACCGCCTCCGGCTCGTGTACGCGCTCCAGCAGCTGCGCCATGGCCCGCACCGGATCGCCGTCGCGCTCCATCAGGTTCAGCACCATGGTGGTGGTCACCTGGAACTGGCTGGTAAGCGTCTCCGGGGCGGAGTCGCGCAGCCGCTCGAAGGTCTTGTCCGTCCAGTTGACGCGCCCCTCGGGCGCCTGCTTGCGCACGATCCGACGGCGCTTGCGCGGATCATCACCGGCCTTGGCCAGGGCGCGCGCGTTCTCGATCACATGCTCGGGCGCCTGCACGATCACATACCCGTGGGTGTCGAAGCCCGCCCGCCCGGCCCGCCCGGCGATCTGGTGGAACTCCCGGGCGGTCAGGTGCCGCTCCTTGGCGCCGTCGAACTTCACCAGGCTGGTCAGCACCACCGAGCGGATGGGCACGTTGATGCCCACGCCCAGAGTGTCCGTACCGCAGATCACCGACAACAGCCCGGTACGGGCCAGGCGCTCCACCAGCCGCCGATAGCGGGGCAGCATGCCGGCGTGGTGCACGCCGATGCCGGAGCGCAGCAGCCGCGACAGGGTGCGCCCGAAACCGGGCCCGAAGCGGAAGTCGCCGATGGCCGCCGCCAGCTCCTCCTTGCGCTTCTTCGCCCCCAGGTCCACGCTCAGCAGCGCGGAGGCCCGCTCCACCGCCTCCTTCTGCGAGAAGTGCACCACGTACACGGGCGCCTTGTCCTGCTCCACCAGCCGCTGCAGCAGGTCGCCGATCGGCTCAATCGCGTACTCCCACTCCAAGGGCACCGGCCGCACGGCGTCGTCGACGACGGCGACCTCCCGGCCCGTGCGCTCGCGCAGGTCCCGCACGAAGAAGGAAACGTCCCCGAGCGTGGCCGAGAGCAGCACCATCTGCGCCTGCGGCAGCTCCAGCAGCGGCACCTGCCAGGCCCAGCCGCGCTGCGGGTCGGCGTAGTAGTGGAACTCGTCCATCACCACCGTGTCCACGTCCAGCGCCTCGCCCTCGCGCAGGGACTGGTTGGCCAGGATCTCCGCCGTGCAGCAGATGATGGGGGCGGCGGCGTTGATGGCGGTGTCGCCGGTGACCATGCCGACGTTGTCCGCCCCGAACAGGCCCACCAGCTCGAAGAACTTCTCACTGACCAGCGCCTTGAGTGGGGCCGTGTAGTAGGAGCGGCCGCCACGTGCCAGGGAGGCGGTGTGTGCGGCCAGGGCGATCATCGACTTGCCCGAGCCGGTGGGGGTGGCGGCGATGACGTGCCGACCGGACAGGATCTGGCTCAGGGCCTCGTCCTGGTGCGGGTACAGCGGCCGCCCGGTGGACTCCGCCCACTCGGCGAAGGCCACATAAACCTCCTCCGGCTCCGGGACCCGCTCCGGGTCGTCGGCGGGGATGAGGGCGTCGAGCATGACGTTGAGCGCGGGCGCGGTAGAGGCGGGCATGCGGCCATCGTCTCACGGTGCCCCGCCGGTTCCGGGACGGCCGGTCCGATCGATACTGGTGCTCGCCTGAGGAGACCCGGCAGCGTACGTATGTGGCAGGCTAAAGAGCCGCTGTTGTCTCAAGACAGGACCGGAGATGGACCCCCGCAGCCGAGTAGAAGCATTTCTGGCGGACTATGCCGCCGCCCACGCGCAGGTCAAGCCGCTGTTCTTTCCGCCGGATGACGAGGGCGCGTCCGCGGGTGGGCACTCTGCCGTCTTTAGCGGACCCCGCAAGCGGAGGAAGAACAAGGATGATTCAGGCCCCGATCCTTTCGATGCCTGGAGTCAGGCGATGCATGCAGTTGATGTGGCCCACAGGACCGAGAGGTCCTGGGCGGAGCGCCGGTACGGATTCTCCTCGGAATGCTATTACGGCCCGCAGAGCTGCAAGGTGGAGCGGGTCGAGGAGTACGGGAACTGGGCCCGGGTGCGGGTGGCGCGCACCGGCGGCCAGGGCAGGCCCATTATCGAATTCGTCCTGCGCAACGACTCCGGGGACTGGTTAATCGATCGGCTAGACGAGTATCACGACGAGCCGGGACTGCCCCTGGTGCCCGAGGGCAGGCGCGGCAAGTGGCTCCAGGCACCGGATGGGATGGCGCCCTATGAGGACATTCTCCTCAACCCCGAAGTGGACAGCCCAAACCCCGGTGCGCTGTTTCACGACGGCTGGGCACGCGATCCCGTGGACGAATTCGAGCTGGCGGAACAGGTGGATGAAATCGAAGGCCCCCTGTGGCAGCGGGCGCTCGCCGAGGCCCAGCGGCGCTCACCGGTCCGACGAGTCAGGGTGCAGACGATTGGCTCCTTCCCACACGGCGGCCTACTCGCTGTGGGCGACGCCGGCTCGGAGACGACCATGATGTACTCCTGCGCGCTGCGCATGCCGCCGGGGGATGCCACCGCCCAGGCCCTGCTGGCGACCATCGAGACCAAGCAGGGCCCCTATGAGCGGGTTGCCGCGGTGCGGGCGGTTCTCGCCGCCGGCGAGCCCGTGCGCTGGCACGCCGCCTCGCTCTTCCCAGGGCGCGGGACCGCTGTGGGCGTGGACTCGGGCACCGCCGCGATCGTCGACGCCGCCGCATACATGCGCCTGACGCGGCGGCAGTGGTGGAATGCCTGGAATCCGTTCCCGGAGCGCCGTTGGGAGGATATGACGATGTTCGACTATGGCGTCGGGCCCATCGGGGTCATGACGAGCTCCGGGTGGGGGGACGGCACCTACGCCGTCTACTGGGGGTTCGATCGCGACGATCGTCCGGTGCAGCTCATGATCGACTACGGAGTTGTCCGGGAGGCGGTGGCGCCGCCGCTCGCACAGTCACAGCCCTGAGTCCCAAGTCGACGGCTCGACCACCCGGCAATGCCGATGGCGTATGAGCATGCGGACGGATGCCGGGTCGTGGCCCGGATTGTGACATGATGCCGCGCGTTCCCGTCTCCCACGCGGAAGGCCAGGTCCTTCATGGATGCACTCGCCGCCAGCCTGCTTTCGATCGCCGACTGGATCACCGCCCACATCACCATGTGGGTGCTGGTCGGAACCGGCCTGTTCCTGACCATCCGTACCCGCGGCGTCCAGGTACGCCACCTGCCCGACATGATCCGGGCGGTGACCTCCTCGCGCGCCGGTGCTCGCGGCGGCATCTCCTCCTTCCAGGCCTTCGCCATTTCGCTCGCCGCCCGCGTGGGGGTCGGCAACGTATTCGGGGTCGCCGCCGCCCTGCTCATGGGCGGGCCCGGCGCCGTGTTCTGGATGTGGGTGGTGGCCCTGGTGGGCATGGCCACCGCCTTCTTCGAGGCCACCCTCGCCCAGATCTTCAAGGTCCGCGCCGCCGACGGCTCCTTCCGCGGTGGTCCCGCGTACTACATGCGCGCCGGCGTGGGCAGCCCCGTGCTGGCCGGTGTCTACGCCGTCATCACCCTGGTCACCTGTGGCTTCATCATTACCTCCGTGCAGGCCAATGCGGTGGCCGGCACCCTCCTGGGTGCGATTGGCGACGACGGCGCCGCCATTGAGGGCTTCGGCGGCCTGTCCGCCGCCCAGCTGGTCATCGCCGCCCTGGTGTTCGTATTCACGGCCATGGTGATCTTCGGCGGCATCCGCACCGTGGCCCGCGTGACCGAGTGGATGGCCCCGATCATGGCGGGCATCTACATCATCCTGGTGTTCATCATCTGCCTGATGCACCTGGGCCGCTTCGTGGAGGTGCTCGGCCTGATTGTCTCCTCCGCCTTCGCCCCCCAGCCGCTGGTGGGCGGCCTGGGCGGCGGCATCCTCGCCGCCGTAGTCAACGGCACCAAGCGCGGCCTGTTCTCCAACGAGGCAGGTCAGGGCACCGCCCCGAACGCGGCCGCCACCGCCACCGTCGCCCACCCGGTGCAGCAGGGCCTGATCCAGTCCCTGGGTGTGTTCATCGACACGATCGTGGTGTGCACCGCCACGGCCTTCGTCATCCTCATCGCCGGTCCCGAGGTCTGGGGCGCCGACGGCGCCAACCCGTCCACCCTGACGATCATGGCGGTCTCCCACGAGCTGGGCGGCTGGACCATCCTGCCCATCGCGGTCCTGATCTTCGTGCTCGCCTACTCCTCAATCATCGCCGCCTACGTCTACTCCGACACCAACATGTCCTTCCTGACCGGCGGCAGGCCCTGGGCCACCTGGACGGTGCGCGTGGTCTCCGTACTATCCGCCACCGCCGGCGCCGTACTCTCGCTCGACGTCGTCTGGAACGCCGTCGACATCGCCATGGCGGTCATGACCGTCACCAACCTGCTCGCCCTCATCCTGCTGTCCAAGTGGGGAGTGGGCGCCCTGCGCGACTGGGAGGCCCAGCGCCGCGCCGGGGTGGCCGAACCGGTCTTCCACGGCACCAGCAACCCCCACCTGCCCGACGACGTCCCCGGCGACGTCTGGAACTGATCCCACCCCGCCGAACCCAGCCAGCAAGGAGCCCCGATGCCCGCACCCCTTTTGAGCCTCACCGATATCGAGGAGACCCTCAACCTCGTCGACGACCGCTTCTACACCTACTTCCTGGCCGCCCTGCTGATCGCCGTCGGCATCTACGTCACCATCCGCACCCGGGGCGTGCAGATCAGGCACTTCGGCTCCATGCTGCGGGCCGTGGCCTCCTCCCGCTCCGGCGCCCAGGGCGGCATCTCCTCCTTCCAGGCCTTCGCCGTGGGCCTGGCCGCCCGCGTGGGCATCGGCAATATCGCCGGCGTGGCGCTCGCCGTCGTCGCCGGCGGCCCCGGCGCCCTGTTCTGGATGTGGGTGGTGGCCCTGATCGGCATGGCCACCAGCTTCACCGAGTCGACCCTGGCGCAGATCTTCAAGGAGCGTGGCCGCGACTTCACCTTCCGCGGCGGCCCCGCGTACTACATCAAGAACGGGCTCGGCTCGAAGCTCTGGGGCGGCATCTTCGCCGGAATGTGCATCGTCAGCGTCGGTGTCACGGTCGTCATGGTCCAGACCAATTCCCTGGCCGGCGTCATTAACGCGACCGTCCCCGAGGTGGCCCCGTGGATGGTCGGGGTGGCACTGGTGCTGCTCACCGGACCGGTGGTGCTGGGCGGGCTGAAGTCCGTTGCCCGTGTCACCGAGGTCGTCGCCCCGCTGATGGCGCTGGTCTACGTGCTGATCACCATCGTCGTCATCCTCATGAACCTGGCTGAGATCCCCACCGTATTCGCTGAGATCCTGCGGGGCGCCTTCGGTCGGGACCAGGCCCTGTTCGGCACCGCCGGCGGCGTGCTGGCGGCCGTCCTCAACGGCGTGCGCCGCGGCCTGTTCTCCAACGAGGCCGGCCTGGGCACCGTTCCCAACGCGGCGGGAACCGCCACCACCACTCACCCGGTCCGCCAGGGCTTGATTCAGGCCTTCGGCGTGTTCGTGGACACCGGCCTGGTGTGCACCGCCACCGGCCTGCTGATTCTGCTCGCGACCGACACCTACCAGCCGGGGAATGACGGCGTCGTCGGCGCCGTCCTCACCCAGCAGGCGGTCGCCGAGCACCTGGGGGAGTGGACCACCTGGCCGATCGTGGTACTGATCTTCGTCCTGGTCTTCTCCACCGTGCTGGGCTGCTACTCCTACTCGCAGGTCAACGTCAACTTCCTGGGCGGGGAGAAGCGCGCCGAGCAGGCATTCGGGCTGCTGCTCACCGCCGCCGCCTTCGCCGGCACCGTGCTGACCCTGCCGATCGTGTGGGCACTGACGGACATCGCCCTGGGCCTGCTGGGCGTGCTCAACCTGGTGGTGATCGTGTGGCTGTTCCCGTGGGTGCGCGGTGCACTGCGCGACTACGAGGCCCAGCGCGCGTTCGGCGTCGATCCGGTCTTCATCGGCCATGGCAACCCCGAGCTGCCCGGCGACGTCCTGCCCGGCGTGTGGGAGCCGCCCGTCGACCCGGCCGCCCCTTACACCCTCGACCCTGCCGGGCCGTCCCACACGGCGCCCCGGGGAATGGAGGACTGAGACGTGTCAGCCCTGAACTCCCTCCTGAACAGCGCCTCCAACCTGCTGTTCGGCACGATCCTGATCTGGCTGCTGCTGGGCGCGGGCGCCTGGTTCACCATCTGCAGCCGGGGCCTGCAACTGCGCCATCTGGTCTCGATGGTGATCTCGGTGGCGTCGTCGCGCTCCGGCGCGCGCGGCGGCATCTCCTCCTTCCAGGCCTTCGCCGTGGGGCTCGCCTGCCGAGTCGGCACCGGGAATATCGTCGGCGTTGCGCTGGCTCTGGTGCTCGGCGGACCGGGAGCCGTGTTCTGGATGTGGGTGGTCGCACTCCTCGGAACGGCCACGGCCTTCGCCGAGGCCACCATGGGGCAGCTGTTCAAGGTGCGCCGCGGGGACGGGACCTTCCGCGGCGGCCCCGCCTACTACATGGCGCGAGGACTGCACCTGCCCGTCATGGGCGGCGTGTTCGCGGTTGTCTTCATGATCGCCAACGGCCTGGCCATGCCCATGGTCCAGGCCAATGCCATGACCGCGGCGCTGGGTGCATCCACGGGTTCGTCCCCCTGGCAGGGCGCGGTCGTCGTCACGGTGCTCGTTGCCCCCGTGCTGCTGGGCGGGCTGCGGTCGGTGGTGCGGGTCACCGAATGGCTGGCCCCGGTGATGGCGGTCGTGTACCTGCTCCTGGTGCTGGCCATCATCGTCACCCACCCGCTCCAGGCGGCCGAGGCGATAGGCGACATCTTCGCCGCAGCCTTCAGCCTGCGCGCCGGCCTGGCCGGCACGGCCGGCGGCATCGCGGCAGCACTGCTCAACGGCGTGCGCCGCGGCCTGTTCTCCAATGAGGCGGGCCTGGGCGGGGCCGCCTGCGCCGCCGGCTCGGCGACGGTCGCCCACCCCGCCCAGCAGGGCTTCGTGCAGGTCTTCGGCGTGCTGGTGGACACCATGTTCGTTTGCACCGCCACCGCCCTGGCGATTCTCATTGCCGGCCGCTCCGACGGCGCCGTCTACACGCCCGGCCTCACCGGCGCCGACGACCCGAATGTTTCCGGCACCCTCACGCAGACGGCCATCGGGGCCACGCTGGGGCAGTGGACCGCCTGGCCCATGACGGCACTGGTGATTGTGCTCGCCTACTCAACGATCCTGGGCGCCTTCTCCTACGCCGAAGTGTGCCTGGACTACCTCACCCGTGACCCCTGGGCGACGACGACGCTGCGCGCCGCCGCCGTCGCGTGCACCTTCATCGGCGGTGGCGCCGCCCTGACCACCGTGTGGACGCTGGCCGATGTGCTGCTCGGCATCGGCGCCGTCCTGAACCTGATCGCCCTGGTGGTGCTGACCCCGTGGGTTCTGGGCGTGTTGCGCGACTGGGAGGCCCAGCGGCGCCGGGTGCGCACCGGAGGTACGTTCGCCGGCCCGGTGCGCTTCGTTGCCGCCGGCAACCCGTACCTGCCGGCCCGGCTGCCGGGTGACGTCTGGGATGAGGACCTCGAAGCGGCGGGTCGGGAACGGTCTGCACTGGGGCAGTGAGATGGCAGACACTGCCTGGGGCTTGGACATCGAATTGAAATAGAGTCCCCATAGCCTGTACTGGCTGTCGGCTTCGGCGCCGACTTCCCCGAGTCGGCCCGCGGCCGACTGAACGGGCCCGGTTTCGTGACGGGCCCGTGCGCCCTGCGGCGCGCCCCGACTACGTCCGGAGACTTATGAATCCCACGCCCCTGCCGACCGCCGGCTTCTTCGACGGCCCCGCCGCCGTGCTCGAGAACATCTCCGACCACCTCTACGGCGACCTGCTGGCCTGGCTGCTGATCGCCGCCGGCCTGTATTTCACCTGGCGCACGCGCGCCCTGCAGCTGCGCCTGTTCTCCCACATGGTGCGCGCCATCACCTCCTCACGGGGTGATGTGGGCGAGGGCATGTCCTCATTCCAGGCCTTCACCGTGGGCCTGGCCTCCCGCGTGGGCACCGGCAACATCGTCGGCGTCGCCATCGCCATCACCATGGGTGGACCCGGCGCCGTGTTCTGGATGTGGATCGTCGCCCTGGTGGGCATGGCCACCGGATTCGTCGAGTCCACCCTGGCCCAGCTGTTCAAGGTGGCTCACCCCGACGGCTCCTTCCGCGGTGGCCCCGCCTACTACATCCACAAGGGCCTGGGCTCCAAGACGCTGGCCAGCATCTTCGCGGTGGTGATCACCTTCGTATTCGGCTTCGCCTACGAGGCCACCCAGGCCAACGCCATTTCCAATGTGCTCAAGGGAACCTTCGACGTCGAGCCGTGGGTCACGGCGATTGTTCTGGTACTGATCACCACGCCCGTGGTCTTCAAGGGCATCAAGCGGGTCGCCTCCATCACGGAGTGGCTGGCGCCGCTGATGGCCCTGGTCTACGTCATCATCGCCGTGGTCATCCTGGTGCTCAACATCGGCGCCATTCCTGCTGCGCTGGCCTCCGTGATCAAGGGGGCCTTCGGCGTGGACCAGGCGCTGTGGGGACTGGGCGGCGGATTCATGGCCGCCACTCTCAACGGCATCAAGCGCGGCCTGTTCTCCAACGAGGCCGGTGAGGGATCGGTACCCAACGCGGCCGCCACGGCCACCGTGCACCACCCGGTGCAGCAGGGCTTCATCCAGTCGATGGGCGTGTTCGTCGACACCATCGTGGTGTGCACCGCCACCGCCCTGATCATCCTGCTCTCCGGCGTGTACGACCCCGCGACCGCCGACATCGACGCCGCCGGCACCCTGACCGTGAGCTCGGTCAGCGCCGTGCTCGGCCCCTGGGCCAAGTACCTGATGGCGATCGTGGTGTTCGTCTTCGCCTACTCCTCCCTGCTGGGCAACTACGCCTACGCCGAGGTGAACATGGACTTCCTGCGCGGAATGGGACACAGCCACTACGGCGTGCGCGCCATGATCGTCGTGGCCACCGCGCTGGGGGCGGTCGCCTCGCTGTCCTTCGTGTGGAACCTCTCCGACGTTGCCATGGGCGTCATGGCGATCATCAACATCATCGCGGTGGTGCTCCTGGGCAGGTGGGCCTTCGGCGCCCTGCGCGACTGGGAGCAGCAGCAGCGCGAGGTCATGGCGGGCGTGCGGGACAAGATCTACTTCGTGTCTACAGGCAACCCGTATCTCCCCGCAGAGCTGCCCGGGGACATCTGGACGGAGGAGGCCGCCGCGCAGCGTGAGCCCGAGGCGGCTCAGGCCAGCGCCGACTGACTTTCGGCACCCGGTGCCGGGCCGCCGCCGCTGGCCCGGCTCCGGGGGACGATCATCTAGGGTCGTCCCATGAAGATCGCACGCTTCTCCACCGGAGACGAACTCCGCTACGGCATTGTCGACGGGCTACCCGCTGACGAAACCACTCCCTCAGGCGAGTCCACCGGGCGCCTGCTGGTGCTCAAGGGCGACCCGCTGTACACGGTGCCCGAGGCCACGGGGGAGGTACTGCCACTGGCGGAGGTGCGCCTGGTCTCCCCGGTGATTCCACGCTCGAAGGTGGTGGGCATTGGGAAGAACTACGTCGCACACGCCGCCGAAATGGGCGGCGAGGCGCCGGCGGAGCCGGTCGTGTTCCTCAAGCCCAATACGGCGGTCATCGGCCCGGATGCGCCGATCGTGCTCCCCGCCTGGTCCACTGAGGTCCACTACGAGGCCGAGCTGGCAGTGGTCATCAAGTCCGTCGTCAAGGATGCCGGGCCGGCCGACGCCGCAGCCGCCGTCCTCGGGTACACGGTCGCCAATGATGTCTCCGCCCGGGACTGCCAGCGCGACGATGAGACCTGGACCCGCGCCAAGGCCTTCGACACCTCCTGCCCGCTGGGCCCGTGGATCGAGGTGCCGGAGACCGCCGCCGCCCAGGCGGGCTTCGACCCGGCCGACGCCGTGGTGCGTGCCCGCGTCGACGGACGCGTCGTCCAGGAGGGGAGGACCGCCGACATGATCCGGTCCGTCCCCGAGCTGATCTCATACGTCTCGCACGTGTTCACGCTGCTGCCCGGTGACGTTGTGCTCACGGGTACCCCCGCCGGCGTCGGTGAGATCCGGGCCGGCCAGCGTGTCCAGGTAGAGGTGGAGGGCATCGGGGCCCTCAGCAACCCGGTGGTGCGCCGCTGAGCTCAGCCGCGTAGACGGCTGACGGCATCGACCAGGCGCTGCACTGTCAGCTCCTCAATGCCCCTCCCGGTGGCAAGGTTGAGCCGGCAACAGGCCTCGTAGCCGGATCCGAAGGCGGCGCCGTCGTTCATGGCGACGCCGGGCTCACGCCGGAAGAACTCGGCAGGGGAGACGCCGTCGGGCAGGGGCAGGCCCGAGCAGTCGAGCCAGGCGAGGTAGGTGCCCGACGGGACCGTCAGTTCCACGCCGTCGACGCCGTCGAGCGCCTGCGCCACGAGCACGGCGTTGGCGTGCACGTACTCGCGCACGCAGGCATTCCACTCCCTTCCGTCCCGCAGCGCGGCCACGGCCGCCTGAGCGCCGAGCGCCGCCGTCTCATTGGCCAGGTACCGGCACCGGGCGTTGGCGTCCCAGGCCCGGCGCGCGCCGCCGGAGGCGATCAGCTGCGCACACTTCAGACCGGGGATGTTCCAGCCCTTGGAGGCGGCGGTGGCGGTGAAGGTCAGGTCCGGGTCGGCCGCCGGCCGGGACGCGTAGGGGATATGCGTGGCCTGCGCATCCAGGATCAGGGAGCTGTGGATCTCGTCGGCGAAGACCGGCACGTGGTGCCGCGCGGACAGCTCAGCCACGGCGTCGAGCTCAGCGGCCGACAATACCCGCCCGACCGGGTTCCAGGGGTTGCACAGCACCAGCAGCCCGCCGCCGGCGGCCATGGCCGCATCGATCCCGTCCAGATCCAGCTCCCACCGCGGCGCTCCGGTCCCTCCGGCCCGGGACAGTGCGGGCACCTGAACGCATTCACGCCCGTACAGCGCCGGGATGGACAGGAACGGCATGTATGCGGGGGTCGGCACGATCACGGGGCTGCCGGCGCGCGTGTGGTGGGCGATCACCGCACCCAGGGCCGACAGCACGTCGGGCAGCAGGCTGACGTCGTCAACGGACACCTGCCAGCCGAACTCCTCCGCCTGGAAGCGGGCGGCCTCGGCCCGCGCCGCCCAGGCGGTCTCCGGTGCCATGTAGCCGTAGGAGCCGTCCGTGACCGCCCGCTGGATGACGTCTGTGACCGACGGCGCCGTACCCAGGTCCATCTCCGCCACCCAGGCGCCGATCACGTCGCCGGAGTACATGCTCCACTTCAATGAGCCCCGACGCCGCATGACCTCAGGGGTCAGGGCGTCGAAGGCGGCCCTGGTGCGCGCGGCGTCGAAGGCGGGTGCCGGTGCGGTCGGCTCGGGGACGGTTCCTTGTGCGGGGATGGGCGAAGTCATGCGCGCAGTCTATGGAAGCCCCCGCACCGCCGGGCCGCGCCGACGACGCCGGCGGGCCGGGGAGCGCCGTTGCCGGCTGAGGCGACGGCGCCCCGTGCCTTTCAGCACGGGGCGCCGCAATACCGGGGCAGTTCCGGGGAGCCGGGACTAGACCATGTCGCTGCTGCCGGAGGAGCTACCGGATGACTTGCCCGGCTCGCCGTCCTCCATCTTGGCCGGGCCCGGATTGACGATGTGGGTGTCGGAGACCAGGTCGGCAAGCTCGGTCGTGTCTACGTGCTCGGCGATGCAGGTGTAGTGCAGGGACATCATGGTGGGCGTCTCCATCGTCGTGAACACACGCATCCAGGTGATCGCCTTGATGTTCTTTCCCTTGTTCTGGTAAGAGGTCTCGACCTTGACCATCTCCACCGGCTTGCCCGACATGTCGGTCACGGTGGTGTCTGCCGTCTGCGTGGACTCGACCTCGCCGTACTCCTCCTTAAGGTAATCGACCCAGGAGTCCGCCTGGTACTGGGACTCCGCGGTGTCTCCGTAGTCCGAGTCCTCGTAGAGGTACTGACCGGACTCGAACAGGCAGTTGCCGTCGTTGCGGTCCAGCTCGTTGCGGCCATCCTCGTCAATGGTCTCCGGGTACCAGCCCTCGAAGGCGATCGGGAAGGACCAGTACGCGGCATCCTCCTGGTTCTCAACGGGGGCGTCACTGGACTTGTCCAGCGGGCTGAGACCGACGCCGGGCTTGTCATCCGCTGATGGGGTGGGGCTGGGGGAGTCCGACTCTCCGGGGGCGGCGGACTGCGACTGCGTGGTCTCGGGGGCCCTGGCGACCGGAACCTCGTCGTCGCAGGCGACAACGCCGGGCAGGGCTAGCCCGAGCGCGAGTAGCGTCACCGCGCCGCGGCGTGCGGTGAGTCTCGACCGAGGGGTTGTCGTATTCATGGGTGCTCCTGGGCTGGGATTACAGGTTCATCACGTACGTTAGCGGGCGGAGGCCGCGGACGCCATGGGGAGCGTTCCCCGTTCGTCACATTCAGCGTGCAGCGGGCGGCGGGCCGGCGTCGAGGCAGGAGACCGGGCGCACCGGGAGCAGTCCGGGAGGAGCCCCGACGCATGTGAGCCTCGGCGGCGCGGGCGGCTAGGGTTGGCACATCATGAGTGACGACACCGCCAAGGCCCCCGCCTTCACCTCGCCCGCCCCCGGATCCTCACCGATCCGCGTCCGCTTCTGCCCCTCGCCCACGGGCACGCCCCACGTCGGCATGGTGCGCACCTGCCTGTTCAACTGGGCGTACGCGCGGCACACCGGCGGAACCTTCGTACTGCGCATTGAGGACACCGACGCCGCCCGCGACTCCGAGGAGTCCTTCGAGGCGATCCTCGACTCGCTGCGCTGGCTCGGCCTGGACTGGGACGAGGGGGTGGCCAAGGGTGGCCCGCACGCCCCCTACCGCCAGTCCCAGCGCACCGAGCTGTACCGGCAGGTCGCCGATGAGCTGCTCCAGGCCGGCTACCTGTACGAGTCCTTCTCCACCCCCGCGGAGATTGAGGCGCGCCACCGCGCCAAGGGCGAGGACCCCAAGCTCGGCTACGACGGCTACGACCGCGACCTGACCGAGGCGCAGAAGGCGGCCTTCCGCGCCGAGGGGCGTCGGCCCGTGCTGCGCATGCGGATGCCGGACGAGGACATCACCTTCCACGACCTGGTGCGCGGCCCCGTCACCTTCAAGGCCGGCTCCGTGCCCGACTACGTGGTGGTGCGCGCCGGCGGCGACCCGCTCTACACGCTCGTCAACCCAGTCGACGACGCCGCCATGGGCATCACCCACGTGCTGCGTGGGGAGGACCTGCTGTCCTCCACGCCCCGCCAGGTGGTGCTGTACCGGGCCCTGATGGAGATCGGGCGCGCGCAGCGGGTGCCCGAGTTCGCCCACCTGCCCTACGTGATGGGGGAGGGGAACAAGAAGCTGTCCAAGCGCGACCCGGAGTCGAACCTGCTGATCCACCGCTTCCGCGGCATGGCGCCGGAGGGCCTGCTCAACTACCTGGCCCTGCTGGGCTGGTCCCTGTCCAAGGACGAGGACGTGTTCACCCCGGCGCAGCTGGTGGCCGCCTTCGACATCACCGACGTCAACCCCAACCCGGCGCGCTTCGATCCGAAGAAGTGCGAGGCCATCAACGCCGAGCACCTGCGCCGCCTGGAGGGCGATGACTTCCGCGACCGGCTGGTGCCCTACCTCGCCGACGTCTACCCCGACCCGGCCGATCCGGACTGGACGGCGCGCCCCCTGGTGAGCGCCACCGCATTCGGCGACCTCACGGAACGCGAGCAGGAGATCCTCACCGCCGGGGCCGCGCTGATCCAGACCCGCATCCAGCTGCTGCGCGAGTCGCGCGACATGCTCGGTTTCCTGCTGGTGGACGACGCCGCGCTCGAGGTGGACGAGCGGGCCGTGTCCCGGCTGAAGGACTCCGCCCCGCAGGTGCTCGACACCGCCATTGCCGCGCTGGAGGAGCTGCCGGGCCCCTGGTGCACTCAGGTGCTGGAGGAGGCCCTGCGCGCGGCCATTGTTGACGGCATGGGGATCAAGCCGCGACTCGCCTTCGGGCCGTTGCGCGTGGCCGTTACCGGGAGGCAGGTGTCCCCGCCGCTGTTCGAGTCCATGGAGATCCTGGGGGCCGAGTCCTCGCTGGCGCGTCTGCGCGCTCTGCGCGCCCGGCTGGGCTGACGCGTGAACGACGCGTAGCGGGCTCGCGCCCCCTGCGTCAGCTGCTCATCTTGCCGGCCTTGAGCCCCTCAATGCGGATTCCGGACAGGATCGTGTTCCACTGGGCGGCGGAGACGTTGGAGCCGCTGGCGCAGATGATCAGCACGCTGAAGTCCAGCCCGGCGTCGCCTACGGCGCGGGCGAACTTGTAGCCCTCCACGGCCTCGGTGGAGCCGTCGTCGTAGTTGAACGTGCCGGTCCAGGTCACCGAGTACCCCTCCATGGTGCCGCCGTCATCGCGCACCAGGTCCAGGGTCTCCCGTCCGGTCTCGTCGTAGTCGGTGATCACGGACTCATTCACGGGAACCAGCAGCGAGCTCATGGTGTCGTCATCCAGACCGAGGTTGTGGATGCGCTCGGAGATGTCACGCGTCTCGTAGCCGATGCAGGTGTGGTCCCAGGTTCGGTAGCCCTCGATGTTGCCTTCGTCGGAGACGGCGTCGGTGTTGACCACGGAGTCGTCCTGGTACCACACGGAGGTGTCCTCGTTGTAGAACTTCAGTGCCGGTGCGGTCCATGAGTCCTTCGTGGGTGCGGCCACCGTCGGCGCCTCGGTGCCGCGGTCGCTCAGGCCTCCGGCCGACGACGGGCTCGGCTGCGACTCGATTGTGGGGACGGTGACGGGCGTGGAGTCGCGCAGTGACAGGCCGGAGCCGCTGGCCGCGGTGGCGGCGCCCGAGGCGTTGTCGGAGCCGGAGCCGGAGCCGCAGGCGCCCAGGGCGAGGCTTGAGCTCAGGCAGAGTGCGACGGCCAGGGCGCGTGCGGCCGGGCGTGCGGACGGGAACTGAGGTGAAGTCATCGTTGCCTCCGGGAAGGGGTTGGACACGGGTTGGTAAAGCGTACGGTGGAAGCAGTCTAGGGTGCGAGGGCCGCTGTTGCACCAACTGCGGCAGGGGAGAGCTCCCCGTTCCGCCGGCGTGGATGGTTGGGGCGTCCTGGTGATGCGGGCGTCCCGCGCATCGGTCCTGCCGGTCCTGTGCGTGGTGTGTCTGCACTCACGGCGATCTGACTTGGCGTCGGGCGGTCGGCCGTGTAGATTACCGATCGCTGCCCGGGCGTTAGCCGCTCAGGCGCACCAATCTCTTGGGGTATGGTGTAATTGGCAACACAGGTGATTCTGGTTCATCCATTCTAGGTTCGAGTCCTGGTACCCCAGCCGAGTACTGATACGTCGT
Organism: Actinomyces procaprae; assembly: GCF_004798665.1. Taxonomy (NCBI): domain Bacteria; kingdom Bacillati; phylum Actinomycetota; class Actinomycetes; order Actinomycetales; family Actinomycetaceae; genus Actinomyces; species Actinomyces procaprae. The sequence goes on along the minus strand of NZ_CP039292.1, from coordinate 2,276,376 downwards.
TGATTGACCGCCGATTCCGGGGCAAAATGCGGCCTCAGTACCTCGTACAAATTCCATATCCGAGCCCCGTTCGTCTAGCGGCCCAGGACACCGCCCTCTCACGGCGGCAGCACCGGTTCAAATCCGGTACGGGGTACGAGCCACGGTTCCCATGCGGAATCCGATGGCAGGCCCCGTTCGTCTAGCGGCCCAGGACACCGCCCTCTCACGGCGGCAGCACCGGTTCAAATCCGGTACGGGGTACCAGCGCCAAGCAGTTCTTGGCACCAGCGCGATATGAAGAGCAGACCCGGCCCTCGCGGCCGGGTCTTTTTTCACTGGTGCCGGTGCTCGCGGCGGACCAGCGCGGTCCGGTGGCGGGAGTGGCTACACTCGCAGCCGTGACCAACTTCCACAAGCTCAGTGCCCCCGGCCCGCTTCCCGACGGTGCGATGCGCATCGTGCCCCTGGGCGGACTCGGCGAGGTCGGGCGCAACATGACCGTTTTCGAGGTCGACGGAAAGCTGCTGATCGTCGACTGCGGTGTCCTGTTCCCAGAGGAGGACCAGCCCGGCGTCGACCTGATCCTGCCCGACTTCACCTACATCGAGGACCGGCTCGATGACGTGGTCGCCATGGTGCTGACCCACGGTCATGAGGACCACATCGGCGGCGTGCCCTACTTGTTGCGGCTGCGGGAGGACATCCCCCTGGTCGGCTCGGACCTGACCCTCGCATTCGTCTCCGCCAAGCTCGCCGAGCACCGCCTGCACCCGGTGCTGCGTGTGGTGGAGGAGCACGAGCAGGTCAGCTACGGGCCCTTCCAGCTGGAGTTCGTCGCGGTCAACCACTCCATCCCGGATGCGATGGCCGCCATGATCCGCACCGCGGCGGGCTCGGTGCTGATCACCGGGGACTTCAAGATCGACTCCCTACCCATTGACGGGCGCATCACCGACCTGCGTTCCTTCGCCCGCTTCGGCGACGAGGGCGTGGACCTGTTCTGCGTGGACTCCACCAACGCCGAGGTGCCCGGCATGATCGGGCACGAGAATCAGATCGGCCCGGTGCTCGACGGCGTGTTCGCCGAGTCCGACCAGCAGATCATCGTGGCCTCCTTCGCCAGCCACGTGCACCGGGTGCAGCAGGTCCTCGACGCCGCCGCCCTGCACGGCCGCCGGGTCGCCCTGATCGGTCGCTCCATGGTCCGCAACATGGGGATTGCCGCCGAGCGCGGCTATCTGAACGTCCCCGAGGGCGTGCTCATCAACGCCCGCGACCTGGCGTCACTGCCGCCGGATGAGCGGGTACTCATGGTCACCGGCTCCCAGGGCGAGCCCATGGCGGCACTGTCCCGCATGGCGCACGGGGAGCACCGCTCCGTCACCGTTGAGCCCGGAGACACGGTCATCTTCGCCTCCTCCCTGATTCCCGGCAACGAGAACTCGGTGAATCGGGTCATCAACCAGCTCATGCGCCTGGGTGCGCGGGTGGTCCACCAGGGCAACGCCAGGGTGCACGTCTCCGGGCACGCCTCCTCCGAGGAGCTGCTGCACGTGTACAACATCGTCGGCCCCCGCAATGTGATGCCCATCCATGGCGAGGTCCGGCATCTGGTGGCCAACGGCGCCCTCGCCGTCAAGACCGGAGTCGATCCCGGTCGCGTGATGCTGTGCGAGGACGGGGTCGTGGTGGACCTGGCCGACGGCAGGGCCCGGATCGTCGGCCAGGTGCCGTGCGGCTACGTGTACGTCGACGGGTCCTCAATCGGAGAGATCGACGAGTCCGAGCTCAAGGACCGCCGCATCCTCGCCGAGGAGGGCTTCGTGTCCGTATACGCGGTGGTCGAGACCTCCACGGGCACCATCCTGGCCGGACCGGATATTCAGGCGCGCGGAGTCGCGGAGGACCCCTCCGTGTTCGACGAGATCCTGCCCGATGTCACCAACGCGCTGGCCGAGGCCCTGGACAAGGGCAACGCCGACGCCCACTCCCTCCAGCAGGCGATGCGCCGCACCCTCGGGCGCTGGATCGGTCGCCGCCTGCGCCGTCGGCCCATGATCGTGCCCGTGGTAATCGAAGCATGAGCGCGCTCCGCAGCACACTGATCAGCAAGGGGAACGGTCACCGGGCGATGCGCCGCCCGGCCTGCTTCATCTCCACCGGCTCGGTCCTGATCGACCTGCCCCTGCACGTCGAGCGCATCCCCGCTCCCGGTGGGGCCGTCACGGCTACCTCCGCCGGACCGACGGTGGGTGGCGGCTACACGGTGGTCTCCGCCGTCGCCCGCCAGGGGCTGCCCGCGGCCCTCGCGGCCACCCTGGGTACCGGACCCAACTCCGCCCAGGTGCGGGAGACCATGATGCACGACGGCGTCGAGCTGCTGGTGGAGGAGCTGGTAGGCGACATCGGCACCTGCACCACCTTGATCGAGCCCAGTGGCAGGCGCACCTTCATCACCACGGAGGGGGTGGAGGCCGAGCCGCAGCTGGAGGATCTTCAGCGTCTGGAGCTGCAGGAGGGCGACTGGGTCTACGCCACCGGCTACGACCTGGTCCATCGCTCCAGCCGGGACGTACTCACCTCCTGGCTGCTGGATCTGCCCGAGGGCGTCGGGCTCGTCATCGACCTCGGTCCCGTCCAGCCGGAGATTCCCGATCACGTGCTGCTGCCCATCCTGCGCCGCACCACCCTGCTGACCGGCAATCACTTCGAGACCATGCAGCTCACCGCCCGCCTGGGCAGCCCCGAGGCGCTGCGCCGCGCCTGCCCCGACGGGCTGCTGGTGCGACGCACCGGAGTACACGGCTGCGTGATGTGGCCATCGGGAGGCGACCGCATCGAGGTGCCCGGATTCGCCCGTGACGTGGTGGACACCACCGGTGCCGGCGATACTCATACGGGCGTGCTCGTGGTCGGTCTCATGGACGGCCTCGACGTCGTGGCCGCGGCTCGGCGGGCTAACGCCGCCGCGGCCGAGGCCGTCAGCCGGATCGGCCCGGCCCGTGCTCCCCGACGAGATGAGATAGACGCGTTCCTGCGCGAGTGACCCGGCGTGGCTGGCCCGCCGCCTCGGGGACGCGCGGGTAGCGTTGCGACCATCATGGCCAATCGTCGCACTAAGACCTCGCCGCCCCCCTCCCGGCCCTCCGGCGGACGCTACCGCCGCACCGGCTGGGCGTTCGTCGTACTGGCGCTAGCCGTTGTGATCGGACTGCGCGAGTGGTTCGGTGTTTCCGGAGCCGCAGGCGGCGTACTGCATCACATCGCCGCCGGCCCCCTGGGCGTCCTCGGCATCATCGTGCCCGTACTGCTCGCGGCCCTGGGCGTGGCCATGCTGCGCGCCCGCACGCTGGGGGCGACCCATATTCGGGTAGGCGTCGGCAGCCTCGGGGTGCTCACCGGCGTGGTCGGCATCATTCACGTGTGCCGCGGGAACCCCTCCCTCGACTTCGGCATCGCCCCGCTGGAGGACGCCGGCGGACTGCTGGGATGGGTGGTCGGCTACCCGCTGGCCACGCTGTTCAGCGCGGTCGGCGCCGTCATCCTGTTCATCCTGCTCATTGCCTTCTCCGCCCTGGTGATCTCCGGGAAGACGGTCGCTGAGATCCGCGAGTACCTGGCCGAGCGCCGCGGGGCAGCGCCCGGCGGAAACAGCAGCCTCGCCACCCGCACCCTGAATCGGGTGCGTGACGCGGTCTCCGGCCCGGACCCCGCCGCCCCCACCACCAGGTTGGACGCCTACGACGGCGATGAGGCCTTCCGCAGCGCCATCGAGACCGACAAGCGGTCCCGGGGCAGTGGTCGCCGTAAGCGCACCACCCCCCGCCCCCAGGCGGCCACGGTCGCCTTTGACGCCGTCGACGCCGTCGTGCCCAGCGACGCACCCACCGACATGCTGCCCGACCCTCCGGTCGATGTCCCGCTGGAGCCCGAGGCCGACGCCGCGCCCGCGCGCCGCCGCGGGAAGACCACCAAGGGCGGCAGGGCCAAGGCGAGTGCGGCCGCGCCCGCCGCATCCACAATGCCCGCCACGCCCGTCGGCGGCGCGGATCCGGACGCCGACACCCAGGAGACCCCGGCCGTCTCGGAGGAGCAGGACTTCGCCGACGCCATCGCGCTGGGGCAGATGGAGCTGCCGGACGGCTCCACGTACAGCCTGCCCGAGGACGCGCTGCTCGAGCCCGGCCACGGCCACGCCACCCGCACCGACGCCAACGACGCGATCGTCAACAAGCTCCAGGACGTGTTCACCGAGTTCGGGGTGGACGCGACCGTCACCGGCTACACGCGCGGCCCACAGGTCACCCGCTACGAGGTACACCTGGGCCGCGGCGTGAACGTGTCCCGGGTGACCAGCCAGGCCAAGAACATCGCCTACGCGGTGGGCTCGGACGAGATCCGCCTGCTCACCCCGATCCCGGGCAAGAGCGCCATCGGCGTGGAGATCCCCAACTCCGACCGCGAGATGGTCAAGCTCGGCGACGTGCTGCGCTCCCAGGCCGCCAAGAAGCAGACCCACCCGCTGGTGGTGGGCCTGGGCAAGGACGTCGAGGGCGACTACGTCGTCACCAACCTGGCCAAGACCCCGCACCTGCTGGTCGCCGGCCAGACCGGCTCCGGAAAGTCCTCCTTCGTCAACTCCATGATCACCTCCATCATGATGCGGGCCACGCCCGAGGAGGTACGCATGGTGCTGGTGGACCCCAAGCGGGTGGAGCTGACCATATACGAGGGCATCCCGCACCTGATCACCCCCATCATCACCTCCCCGAAGAAGGCGGCCGAGGCGTTGGAGTGGGTGGTGCGGGAGATGGACGCCCGCTACGACGACCTGGCCTCCTTCGGCTTCAAGCACATCGACGACTTCAACAAGGCGGTGCGTGCCGGGGAGGTGCAGCCCCTGCCCGGATCCCAGCGCGTGATCGCCCCCTACCCCTACCTGCTGGTGGTGGTGGACGAGCTCGCCGACCTGATGATGACCGCGCCCAAGGACGTGGAGGCCTCCATCCAGCGCATCACGCAGTTGGCGCGTGCCGCCGGCATCCACCTGGTGCTGGCCACCCAGCGGCCGGTCGCGCAGGTGGTTACCGGACTCATCAAGTCCAACGTGCCCTCCCGCCTGGCCTTCGCCACCGCCTCGCAGCTGGACTCGCGCGTCATCCTGGACCAGAACGGTGCCGAGACCCTCACCGGCCAGGGCGACGCCCTGTACCTGGGTCCCGGCGCCTCCGCCCCCGTGCGCGTGCAGGGCTCGTGGGTAACCGAGTCCGAGATCCGCGCCGTCGTCGACCATGTCAAGGGGCAGCTGCAGCCCGACTACCGGGAGGACGTGATCGTCCCGGAGGTCAAGAAGCAGATCGACGAGGAGATCGGCGACGACATGGACCTGCTACTGCAGGCCGCCGAGCTGATCATCACCAGCCAGTTCGGCTCCACCTCCATGCTGCAGCGCAAGTTGCGAGTCGGCTTCGCCAAGGCCGGCCGACTCATGGACCTGCTCGAGACCCGCGAGGTCGTGGGGCCCTCCGAGGGGTCCAAGGCCCGGGAGGTGCTGGTCCAGCCCGAGCAGCTGGAGGAGACCCTCGCCTGGATCAAGGGTGAGGGGGCCGCGCCCGGCAGTGAGGATGCCGACGCCGCACCCGATGCGGGCGCCGCCGGTGACGCCGACGCGCCCACGCCCGACGCCGCGTCATCCGCCGACCGTTACGCTGCGGATCCGCTGGAGGCGGACCGGGGCATGAGCGAGTCGGAGTCCTGGGATGACCTGGCGGCCGAGGAGGACTCCGAGGACGCGTGGAGCCTCACCGGCCGCGGCGCCTCCTGGTGACCTCCGCGCCGGTCAGTGCCGGTGACGGGGAGGAGTCGGCCGCCCGCTGAGGCTCGGCGGTCTCAGGACCTGGGCAGGGCCACCGGCGGTTGTCCTGTCGGTACCGGGATCGTGTCGGAGTAGGTCTCATTGTTGACGGTGTCCATGACTGCCCGCCAGCGCCGGTCTATCTCCGCGGCGCTGAGGGTGCAGCCCGCGTCGATCTCGCCCCGCTGGGCCGCCGCCAGGTCGACGAGCCGGTGTCCACCGAGGTTGTCCACTGTGAAGGGATGCCAGTTGAGCGCCTCGACCCGGGCCTCCTGGGCGCCGTCGGTGCCGGTGGAGACGACCACGTCCGCCCACACGAACAGGCCAACGCCGGCGAGGACGGTGCCCTGGGCCTCGGACTGATTGGACAGGAAGTTCCCGGCCGAGTAGGACACCCACATGCCCCTGCCGCCGGGGCCGCCCGGGAGGAGCTCATTGGTCTGCGGAACATGGGGGTGCGCCCCGAAGAGCAGATCCACTTCCCCCGTGGCGGCGACGGCGCGGGCGTACTCGGTCTGGGCGGTCACCGGCTGCGGCAGGTACTCCTCGCCGATCTGCGTATGCAGGACGACGAGGGCGGCGCCCCGGCGGCGTGCCTGCCGTGCACGGGCCGCGACGGCGTCGACGTCGTTGAGGTCGACCGCCCAGGCGGGTTCCGCGGTGAAGCCGTTGAGCCCGTAGGTGGTTGAGATCTCGGCGACCGTGACCGTCACCCCGTTACGGACGATCTCGTAGAGCTGGTAGCCGCTGGCCGCCTCCGCTTCCGTCCGGTTGGTGCCGGCGTAGCCCATGCCATTGGCCCGGAGCGCGTCCGCCGTCGTCAGTACCCCTTCGAAGCCCTGGTCCCAGGCGTGGTTCGAGGCAGTCGCACAGCCGTCCCAGCCGGAGTCCGAAAGCGCCGAGACCACTGTCGGCAGGGTGGCGAAGACCGGGTAGCCGGAGGCGACGCCGGTGGGCGAGACCGGCACCTCCATGCCGCACAGTGCCAGGTCCACGCCTGCCGACCAGGGGGTTGCGGCTGCGATGAGCGGGGTGATGTCGCCCTGCCCGTCGGCGGTGTCCTCAATGACCGGCATGTGGGTGAGGACGTCGCCGGCATATCCGATGGTCAGCCGGATGTCCGGTGGTCGTGTAGGGCTGGGAGTTGCCGAGGCGGAGGGGGTGCGTGGTGCAGATGTGCGCGACGGAGTCGGCGAGGAGGCGCCTGGGTGGAGCGGCCCGAGTGGCCACGGCAGGCCCACAGCCAGCACGTACACCATGCCGGTGATGACGGTGCCGACTACGAGGGCGGCTCCGGTGAGGCGCGGGCGGGCGCCCCGGGATCTCGTTGAGTAATCACGACGTCGTGACACATGGGTGAGTCTACGCGCGCAACTGCCGGTGTACCGGGCACATGAGCGGGCTCGGGCGAACTAAGCTTGCTGTGATGAACGCGAAGACTTCCACTGTGCAGGAGCGAAGTGCTCCGCTGCTCAACGTTGCCAACGCGTTGACGGTGCTGCGGCTGATACTGGTGCCCGTCTTCATCTGGCTGATGCTCCAGAGCGGTGAACCGGTGCGGCTGGCCGCCACGGTCGTGTTCATCGCGGCGGCCATAACCGACAAGCTGGACGGGCAGCTGGCCCGCTCCCGCAACCTGATCACCAGCTTCGGGAAGATCGCCGACCCCATCGCGGACAAGGCGCTGACTCTGTCCGCCTTCATCCTGCTGTCGGTTGACGGACGCCTGTGGTGGTGGGTGACGGTGGTCATCATCGTGCGGGAACTGGGGATCACCGTGTTGCGCTTCATGATGCTGCGCCGCGCCGTCATGGCGGCATCCCGCGGCGGCAAGCTCAAGACGACCCTGCAGATGGTCGGCATCATCGGCCTGCTGACACCATGGGCCCTGTTCCTGCCCGATCCGCCGACCAATGCGCTAACCGCCATCGCGTACGCCGCGATCGGTGCCGCCCTGGTGGTCACCGTGGTCACCGGGGTGGACTACATCATCCAGGCCCGGCGAATCGGGCGTGCTCAGGGGGGTGCGTGATGTCCACCGATCCGGTGCAGACGGTCGATGGCGACCGTTCCACGCTCGTGGAGGCGGCGCGCTTCCTGCTGGCCAAGGCGGAGGAGCGCAAGCTCACACTGGCTGCGGCCGAGTCCCTTACCGGCGGTGAGGTCGCCTCGACGCTGGTGAGCGTGCCCGGGGCCTCGGCGGTGGTGGTGGGGGCGGTGGTCGCGTACGCCACTCGTATCAAGGAGCAGGTGCTCGGCGTGGACTCCGAGCGCCTGGCCATGACCGGGCCGGTCGACGGCGAGGTCGCCAAGCAGATGGCCGTCGGGGTGGCTCGGCTCATGGGTGCGGATCTCGGCTTGGCGACCACCGGGGTGGCCGGCCCGGGGGCGGCGGACGGCCATCCGGCCGGTACCGTGCACGTGGCTGTCGCCTCCCCCTGGGGAACGTTGGCCCGCGAACTGCACTTGCCCGGTGACCGGGAGGCGGTCCGGGATGGTGCCACTACCGCGGTGCTCGCCCTGGCGGGGGCGCTGCTGGAAGCAGCCCCGGGAGACGCTGCCAAGGCCGGCCAGGACGCCCCGCGGGATCCGCAATGAGCGGGCCGCGCCACTCCGGTATTTGGATCGGATTGCCGAGTGATGCGGCAGACCTGTATAACGCTTACTTGACCTCCAGGTTCCTCCCAGGCTTCTCGGCGAGGATCAACACAACGCCACCGGTGGAGGACCATCGGGGGCGGGAATGAATCCGGCAGATGAATGGTTGTGCCACACGATGAACAACGTGACTCACCCCCGCACTAACCGCCCCGCGCGCCCGGTCGGCCGCGCACCGATGCGGCAGGCCTCCGCGGCTGGGCGCGGCGGCGTCGTGGACAACACGACGAACAAGCATGAGAACATCCTCCTGCGCCGGGAGATCGGCGAGGTGCTCCGCTCGGTGCGCCAGCACCAGGGCCGCACCCTGCGCGAGGTCTCCAGCCAGGCACGCGTGTCCCTGGGGTATCTCTCCGAGGTCGAACGCGGTCAGAAGGAGGCCTCCTCCGAGCTGCTGGCCTCCATCTGCCAGGCGCTGGACGCCCCCCTTTCCGCGGTGCTGCGTGAGGTGTCGGACCGCATCGCCGTCGCCGAGGGCGTGGCCGTGCCCGACACCGTTCCCGACGAGCTCGTCCGCCAGCAGGGCCTGACGCTCCGCTGAATCGGATCCGGGATCCATACTGCCTGTGCCCGGGCTCGTCCGCTGCGGCGGATGGTGCCCGGGCACAGCTGCGCCCGGCGCACCGGGCTACCATGATCCGTCTGCTCTCACCTAAGGAACGCAGGAAGCAACATGAAGCACTCTGAGTTCTGGCGCGCCGTCGACGCCGTTTTCGGCTCCGCCTATGGGCGCTCCTTGGCGCAGGACCTGGTGCTGACCGGTATCGGGCGGACCTGCACTGAGGCCCTGGAGGCGGGTGTGCCGCCGCGTGATGTCTGGCACGCCCTGTGTGATGACACGGACCGCAGTGAGGCGGATCGGTGGGTATTCCGCGATGATCCGCGACGTCGCCGTCGCGACACGCGGTGAGTGCACTCCTCATTCGAACAGTTGTTCGCCTACTGTTGTCCACAGGCGGCGTTCGCGCACCCCACGTCCACAGGGGCGGCCAATGGGTCGTGAAACATGTCGGTGGTCCGGCATAACGTCGTTCGCGAGCCCCGGAGAGGGGACCCGCAACAGGACCAGCCGTATCCACCGCGGCGGCGAGCCGCATGAGAACAGAGGAATACCAATGCCCGCTGCAACCCAGACGCAGGACCGCTCCAAGGCCCTGGCCACTGCCCTCGCACAGATCGACAAGTCCTTCGGCAAGGGCTCCGTCATGCGCCTCGGCGATGACACTCGGCCGCCCGTGTCCGTCATCCCCACCGGATCCGTCGCGCTCGACGTCGCCCTGGGCATTGGCGGGTTGCCTCGTGGCCGGGTGGTGGAGATCTACGGGCCGGAGTCCTCGGGTAAGACCACCGTGGCGCTCCACGCCGTCGCGAACGCGCAGAAGGCCGGTGGCAACGCCGCCTTCATCGACGCCGAGCACGCCCTGGATCCGGTCTACGCCAAGGCGCTGGGCGTAGACACCGACAACCTGCTGGTCTCTCAGCCGGACACCGGAGAGCAGGCGCTGGAGATCGCGGACATGCTCATCCGCTCCGGCGGACTGGACATCATCGTTATCGACTCGGTGGCCGCCCTTGTGCCCAAGGCGGAGATCGAGGGGGAGATGGGCGACTCCCACGTCGGCCTGCAGGCGCGGCTGATGAGCCAGGCGCTGCGCAAGATCACCGGCGCCCTGTCCGCCACCGGTACCACCGCCATCTTCATCAACCAGCTGCGCGAGAAGATCGGCGTCTTCTTCGGTAATCCCGAGACCACCACCGGCGGCAAGGCCCTGAAGTTCTACGCCTCCGTGCGCATCGACGTGCGCCGCATCCAGACCCTGAAGGACGGCGATCAGCCGGTCGGCAACCGGACCCGCGCGAAGGTTGTCAAGAACAAGATGGCCCCGCCCTTCAAGCAGGCCGAGTTCGACATCCTCTACGGCCAGGGCATCTCCCGTGAGGGCGGCATCATCGACCTGGGGGTGGAGAACGGGATCGTGCGCAAGTCCGGGGCCTGGTTCACCTACGGCACCGACCAGCTCGGTCAGGGCAAGGAGAACGCACGCACCTTCCTCAAGGACAATCCCGAGCTCGCCGATGAGATCGAGTACAAGATCCTCGCCGCCCTCGGCATCGGTGAGCCCGGACGCAAGGCCCGTGAGGCCGCGGAGCAGGAGGCGGCGGAGAAGACTGCGGCACAGTCCGCGCCGGCCGGCGGGAAGGCCGCCGCGTCGACTTCCAAGGCCGGCGGACGGAAGAAGAAGACTGCGGCGGCGGAGGACGCCGACGCCATGTTCGGTGAGGACGCCGGCGGCTTCTGATGCCCTGGCTCACCCCCGATGCGCATGCGCAGCAGGTCGAGGCGGCTCGCGACATGGTCCTGCGCCGTCTGGACCGTTCCGCCGCCCCACGTGCCGCGCTGGCGCAGCTACTGGAGCGTAAGAACGTCGATTCGGCCATTGCCCAGGAGGTTTTGGACCGCCTGGAGACCGCCGGGGTGATCGACGACGCCGCCTACGCCGCCCGCCTGGCACGCACCCGTTTCACAGAGAAGGGTGCCGCCCGTCGCGCCATCGCCGATGAGCTGCACCGCAAGGGGCTGGGGGAGGAGCACATCCGCGCGGCGTTGGCGCAGATCGACGGCGAGGACGAGGCGACGGCCGCTGCGGCCTTGGCCCGCAAGCGCCTGGCCGCCAGCCGGGGGCTTGAGACGGCCGTGCGTCGTCGGCGGGCGCTGGCGGCGCTGGGACGCAAGGGCTACTCGGCGGACGTTGCCGCCGACGCCGTCGACCGGGCACTGGCGGAGGAGTAGCTCCGGCGTTTCCCCGTCGACGACGCACGTAGGCTGCGGCCCTGCTCGGGACCGGCCGGGGCGCCTAGGCCCGGTTGTGTTGGAGCCTGGGCGGGGGCGCGCGGCCGGGTGTCTGGGTGCGTGGCCGTCGAGCCTGCCAGTTGGACCCCTGTGCCCCCGTTGGACCCCTGTGCCCCCGTTGGACCGCCGTAGCCGCCGGTTACAGCGGTCCAACGGGGCGTGAGCGGTCCATCGGCGCGTGAGCGGTCCAACGGGGCGTGAGCGGTCCACTCAAACTCAGGCCCGCAGCCACCAGCTGCGACCAGCTCGCCATCCGCTACCAGACCACCACCCACATCGTCGGCACCGTCCCACCACCACGAACGACTCACGCAACACGACCCAGCCCTGGCGCCTAGCCCTGCCCGGCGGTGCTCGGCGGTCGACGTCACTGCTGCGCCGGCAGCAGATCGCGGTAGTCGTAGACGTCTACGAACGTGCTGTCGGAGCCGTCCACGATGCTGACGATGTGGTCCGCGTGCACCTTAACCGGGCCGAGGCTGTCCAGCTCCACCGGCTCTGAGCGGTCCGCCGGAACCAGCCAGGTGCCGCGCACCTGCGCGTCGGACAGAGCTGATGTGAGCAGCAGGGCGCCGTCGGAGAACTCCCCGGTGATCTTGGCGTCCGGGGTGGGGGCGATATCTGCCAGGCACTCCACCGACTGGTCGGCGAGTGATACACGGGCGAGGCCCGTGTACAGGGCCGTGTCGGAGATTGTCGGGTACAGGTGGTTGTTGCCCAGCTCGCAGGCACTGGTGTCCACCGTGGTGACGCCTCCGGTCCCATCCACGAGCCACAGGTCCTCGTTGTGCTTCAGCCCCAGGTGTGTGGGGCCGGGGATGTACCGGATGGCGTCACTGTCGGCGGTCAGCAGCTCGGTGGAGCCGAGCTGCACGATGTTGTTGCTGTCGTCATTCTTGTCGATGAGCGTGAACAAAGGCGCGCTGTTCCACTGGGATACGTCGCTCAATTGGAAGTCGCCCTCAGCCGAGATCAGTTCGCCCCAGGCCGAGCCGACCAAGGTGAGGTCGGCGTCGACATGCAGCACGCCGGAGGTCGTCGACTCGTCCTCCATGACGATAGCGCCCACGAAGTCCTCATTCGTGCGCACAGACGCCCCCGCAAGATCGAAGGCGCTGACCATCAGATCCTCGGAGACGGCCCGGCCGGTCTCCACGTCCAGCCAGGTGACCTGATTCGCCATGGCGTAGGTGTTCCTCAGGAAGCTGGCGCCGTCCTCACTCGGCGCGTCCGGGCCGGAGAACCACACCGAGACGACGCCGATCGCCGGGTCCAGGCTCAACTGTGCCTGCATGTCGGCGGCGCCATCGGGTACCGGAACCGTGGCCGACCAGGCCTCGGTGCCGTCCCACAGGGCACGGCGGACCGTCAAGTCCGCGGATTCGTCAACACGCGGCTGGATGAAGGTGACGCCGAGCTCGTCGGTGCGGACCGTACCCGCCTCGGCCTTGATGCTGAGGGTGGTGGCGGTCAGGCCGACCGCCTCGTAGTTCGAGTTGCCCACCAAGGGGGTCTGCGTGCCGTAAGTGGAACGACTCGGCGACGCGGCGGCGGAGGCCTCGGTGTCCGTCCCTGTGGGGGAGGAGCAGGCGGTTGCGGCGGCCAGGGTGGCGGCGGTGAGCAGCACAGCCGTGCGGCGGGGGAGGTTACGAAACAGCATTTCTATATAACCTTGGGTCAAGGAATGGGACAACGACCAGTCTAGGTGGGAGCGCGCCTGTCGTGGCAAGGCCCGCACACGGGCACCGGTACAGGTGCGGTGGCTGGCGCTGCGGATTCTCGCTGGCGTCGGCTCCGGCGTGCCGGCGCGGGGATGTGAGGCGAATCATGGGAGGTGGCGCAGGCGCCGCTTCCCTCTTGCATAAGGCAATCCTTACATTTCTCCTATGAGACGTCCTGTTGCCATCGCACTGGGCACCGTGGGCCTCGCCGCTGCTGGCGCCGCGCTCGCCCTTTCCGCCCGTCCGGCCCGCCCGCACGTGCCCGCCGTCGCCGTCGGCCCCGACCGCCACCGGCCGCCGCGCGTGGTCATAGCCGGGGGCGGCTACGTCGGCTTCACCACTGCCAGGGAGCTGCGGAGGCGGCTGAACACCGACGAGGTGGAGATCGCCGTCGTCGACCCGCGGCCGTACATGACCTACCAGCCATTCCTCCCGGAGGTGGCCGCCGGCTCCATCCAGCCCCGGCACGTCGTGGCCCCACACCGGCGCAGCCTGGACGGCATCACCATCATCACCGGCTCGGTCGCCGGCATCGATCACGCCGGCCGCACCATCACCATCACGCCCCCGGTGCCCGAGTCCACGCTATTGGCCCCCGAACCGTACCCGCTCGCCTATGACCAACTGGTGCTGGCCCTCGGCGCCGAGGCCCGTACCCTGCCCATCCCCGGGCTGGCCGAGCAGGCCCTCGGCTTCAAGCAGGTGGAGGAGGCCCTTGCCCTGCGCAACCGGGTGCTCTCCCGCATCGAGGACGCCGCCTCCACCTGGGACCACGCCCGACGCCGCCGCCTGCTCACCTTCGTGTTCGTGGGCGGCGGATTCGCCGGCGTCGAGGCGATCGCCGAGCTGGAGGACATGGCGCGTGCCGCCGTCGCCAAGATCCCCAGCATCGAGCAGGAGGACGTGCACTTCGTGCTGGTGGAGGGCACCCGGCGGATCCTGCCGGAGCTCACCGAGGAGCTGTCCGGCTACGGCCTCCAGCAGCTGCGCGAGCGTGACATCGACGTGCGCCTGTCCACCTTCCTGAACTCCTGCGTGGACGGGCACGTGGTCCTGTCCGACGGCAGCGAGTTCGACGCCGACACCATCGTGTGGACCGCCGGCGTCAAGGCCGCGCCGGTGCTGGCCGACTCCGACCTGCCGATTGATGCTCGCGGCCGCGTCACCGCCCGGCCCACGCTGCAGGTGGCTCGTGACGGCGTCGTCGTGGACGGCGCCTGGGCCGCCGGAGACTGCGCCGCCGTACCGGACCTGACCAGTGCCGACCCGGAGGCCACCTGCGCCCCCACCGCGCAGCACGCCGTTCGGCAGGCGAAGGTACTGGCCGCCAACCTGGTTGCGGCGCTGACGGCGCAGTCCGGCGAGAGCCCGCAGCTGTCCTCCTACCGGCACGAGAACCTCGGCACGGTCGCCTCGCTGGGAATCGGCAAGGGAGTGGCCCGCATTATGGGCCACAACCTGCGCGGATTCATGGCATGGACCGCGCATCGCGGCTATCACGTCTACGCCATGCCGACCCTGAACCGGAAGGTGCGCATCATGATGGACTGGTTCGCCGCCGTCGTCTTCCGCCGCGACCTGGCCAGCTTCGGCTCGGTGGCCGCACCGGGAGCGGCATTCGCCGCCGCCGCGGAGCACGATGCCCGCCTCGCCCAGCGACGTCGCTGAGCCGTCCGCCGCACCGGAATGGGCGGCCGGGTGCCCGCCGTGCGCCCCAGGTCCACAGCCCGGACGTCGATCCGGGTGCCCGACGGGCCTACACTGCCCGCGATGACTACGACCGCCACGCCTACCAGCACCGCATCCCCGAACGAGCGGACACGGGGCGCGGGCCTGCCCCGCACCTACCACGTGCGCACGCTCGGCTGCCAGATGAATGTCCACGACTCCGAGCACATGGCGGGCCTGCTGGAGCAGGCGGGATACCGCCGCGCCGAGGACGTTCCCGAGGTGGCGGCGCGTGCTACCGCGGCCGGTGACGGCGGCGCGGACGTCGTCATCATCAACACCTGCTCCGTGCGGGAGAACGCCGCCACCCGCCTGTTCGGCAACCTCGGTCAGCTCGCCGCCGTAAAGCGGGAGCGCCCCGGCATGCAGATCGCCGTCGCCGGCTGCCTGGCCCAGCAGATGGGGGAGGGGATCGTCGAGAAGGCCCCGTGGGTCGACGTCGTCTTCGGCACCCACAACATCGACGTGCTGCCCGCGCTGCTGGACCGCGCCCGCCACAACGCCGAGGCCGCCGTCGAGATCGAGGAATCCCTTAAGGTCTTCCCCTCCACCCTGCCCACCCGGCGTGAGTCGCCCTACGCCGCCTGGGTGTCCATTGCGGTGGGCTGCAACAACACCTGCACCTTCTGCATCGTCCCCTCCCTGCGCGGCAAGCAGCGCGACCGGCGCCCCGGTGACATCCTGGCCGAGGTCCAGGCCGTCGCCGCCCAGGGCACCATCGAGGTCACCCTGCTGGGGCAGAACGTCAACTCCTACGGCGTCGGCTTCGGTGAACGTGGCGCCTTCGCCGGCCTGCTGCGCGCGGCCGGGAGCGTGGAGGGCATTGAGCGGGTGCGCTTCACCAGCCCGCACCCGGCGGCCTTCACCGACGACGTCATCGACGCCATGGCCGACACGCCCGCGGTCATGCCGAGCCTGCACATGCCGCTGCAATCCGGATCGGACCGGATACTGCGCGCCATGCGCCGCTCCTACCGAACCCGCCGGTTCCTCGACATCCTCGAGCGCGTGCGCGACCGGATGCCGCAGGCCGCCATCACCACCGACCTGATCGTCGGCTTCCCCGGTGAGACCGAGGCGGACTTCCAAGCGACCCTCGACGTCGTGGAGCAGGCCCGCTTCGCCTCCGCCTTCACCTTCGAGTTCTCCCCACGCCCGGGCACCCCGGCCGCGGGCATGCCCGACCAGGTGCCGATCGAGGTGGTCAAGGAGCGCTACGCCCGACTGGACGAGCTCGTGCGCCGCATCACCCGGGAGGAGAACGAGCGTCAGGAGGGGCGCATCGTCGAGATCCTCGTGGCCGAGGGCGAGGGCCGCCGCGACCGGGCCACTGCACGCATCTCCGGTCGCGCCGCCGACAACCGCCTGGTGCACGCCGCCCTGCCGGCCGGACTGGCTGCGGACGACTACGCCGCCGGCGCCCCGCGACCCGGAGACATGCTCACCGTCCGCGTCACGCACGGCGCCCCCCACAACCTCATTGCCGACTCCGCCCGCTGCGGCGTCGCGGCCGATGGGGCGGCCGTGGATGGTGCGGGCCGAGGTGCCGGGGACCGCATCTGGCTGGACGGCGGCCCCGCCCTGTTCGAGGTGCGGCGCACCCGGGCCGGGGATGCCTGGGAGCGCCGTCGCCGTGAATCCCACGCCGAGCCCGAGCCGGATGCGGCGCCCGTGGCCATTGGTATGCCGACGCTCCGTCCCGGGGCGCATGGCATGAGGTAGGTCGTCTGCACCGCTTCGCGACCACGAATAGTGATGCCTTGAGGGCGCGCATTGTGAGCGACTCGGAGTCGCCGGGTGGACCCGTGGGAGTTGACAGTCACGCGGTGTACTGACACACTAAGTGTGTTGGTACACTGAGTGGGAGGTCGATGATGTCGACATTCGTCGTTTGGGTGCTCATCGCCGCCGTCTTATTCCAGCTGCCCGCCGCGAGCGCACTCCGGGATGGCCCCGGCCGGGATCAACACACCGAGGAGTACCTCGGCGGACAGGGGCTCGTGCTGCCGCCCGACCTTCGGCAGCAGGTGCTCTCGCGCCTGCGCCTGCGGTCGCATACCGCCGTCGCCTGGGGCTGGGGCGGCTGGGCAGTGGGGGTCGCGATGGCCGCGGCGGCCCAGGCGTTCGGCGCCGTCCACCTCGTGCCGCTCATCACGCTCCTGGCCACTGCTCTTGGGCATGCGACCGGCGCGATCATCGGCCTGATGCGGGAGGTGGTCGATCCCCTCCCAGCCGCGCCCCGGGTGGCCCGCGCCCGGGCCACGACGTGGAGGGATTACTGCGACCGCTGGGACCGTCGTGCGGCGCTCCTTGCGGTCCTGTCCATCGCTTTCGCCTGCATCGCCGCCCTGGGCGTGTGGGTGCTGACCCCGCTGCGCCCGGACGGCGGGTGGCTGGTGCTCGCGGCAGTCATCGGCGCGGGGGCGTGTGTGGGAGTCGCGGAGATGCTCTGCCTGCGGCTCGCAGCGGTCCTGGCCGATCGTCCCCAGCGGGCACACAGCGACCTCGAGCTCGCCTGGGATGATGCGCTGCGCTCGGGCGCCGTCAGGGGAGTGCTCGACGTGGTTGTTGGCACCGGGCTCCTGGCGACCCTGGTCATTCTCGGGACCTCTGCCACGTGGCTGATCGCCCCGGAGGTGCGTGCCCGGGGCATGGAGCTGACCGCGCTCCTGGGGCTGGCCGCCCTTCTTGTGGGGCTCGCCTGCTGGGCGGCGATTCTCGTGCCGTGGCAGCGCGGACGGCGGGTGCGCAACCCCTCCCTGGGGCTGTGGCGCGACCATGACCTCACGGGGCATGCGCAGGAGGGGCGGGCGTGCTGACGGTCGACGCCTCCGGCCGGACACCCCCCTACGAGCAGATCCGGGACCAGTTGAGGGCGCAGATCGTCACCGGGGAGATCGACGTCGGGACGAGGCTGCCCTCGGTACGTCGGCTCGCAGCGGACCTCGGGGTCGCTCCGGGGACGGTTGCCCGGGCCTACCGAGAGCTCGAACAGGCCGGCCTGGTCCGCACCAACCGGCGCACCGGCACGATCGTCGCGCCGCCCGCGGCCGTGGGCGGGAGCAGCGCGGCCGAGCTCGCGGCGTACTGCGTCGCCGGAATGCGGGGGCTCGGGCTCACCGACGCGCAGATCGTGGCAGCCGTGCAGGACTGCCTGCGGCGCGATCTTCCGTCTCCGACCGATCTCGGTACGTAAGTTCTACCGATCTCGGTGCGTGACTTCTACCGACCTCGGTACGTAACTTCTACCGATCTCGGTGCGTAAGTTCTACCGACCTCGGTACGTAACTTCTACCGATCTCGGTGAGGGGCGGTGAAGAGTGCGGCGGGCAGGTCGTGCCAGGTGCGGGAGACGGCCGCGGAGCCGTCGGCGCGCAGCAGGGTGAAGTCGTAGTCGAAGCCCGCAGCCGCCAGGGCCGCGGGATCACTCACGAACAGCGCCGTGGCCAGTCCGTCCGCGACGGCGCAACTGCTCGCTACCGCCCAGGTCGCGATGACGGCGTTCATTCCCTGTACCGGCAGGCCCGTGTGCGCATCCAGGATGTGGTGCAGTCCCGGCCCCCAGGTGCGGCGGGAGATGCCCGAGGCGCACACCGCGCCGTCGGTCAGCTCAACGACGCCGACCACCTCGCCCTCGCCTCCGCTCCTCGCCCCGGGCCGCTCCAGGCCGACGCGCACCGGCTCGGAGCAGCGCACCAGCAGGTCGCCGCTCGCGTCGATCACGTACTCCTCCTGGTCGGCGTCCTTCAGCCAGTCGGCGAGCAGGTCGGCCAGGAAGCCCTTGCCGGCGGCGCCGACGTCGATCAGCGCCGGCTCGCGCAGCACTAGCCTGTCGCCATCGTGGCGGGCGGTGTCCGCCCAGGTGGGCCGCCCATGGTCGGCCCCGAGCCTGTGGGCGGCGCCGTCGCGCACCACGAAGCTGTATTCGGCGTCGTAGCCGAGTGCCATCAGGTCTGCGCCGACCAGCGGATCGATGCGTCCGTCCGTCGCCGCGTGCAGGCGGTCGTACAGCTCCAGCAGCGTGCTGGACCTGGCAGGCAGGCTCAGCTCCACCCCGCCGTCGGCCCGGCGGGGGAGTGCCCCGGCGGCCGCCCGCCTGACCAGCGAGCCCGGCCGAAAGCGGGACCAGACGTCCTCGAAGGTGGTGACGCGCTTCGTGATCCGCTTGCGCAGCGTGTCGGGCAGCTGAGTGCGTGTATTAACCGTCCAGTGACAGCCGGTGGCCTCGAAGCACCAGGGCCGGGAGAGGCCGCCCGGGGCGCTCGGTGCGTGCATACAACCTCCCTGACCTGGCCCGATGTCGGCCATCCGACCATGGCGACGTGTGGTGCGTCAACCAGTTCTCGCCGAAGTCGGCTTTGACGCGGGCAATTATGTGAGTCTAGTCTTTCGGATACAGACATGCCTCGCCTAAACTTCGGAAGGCTTGCCTGCACCGCTCGTCACGCGAAGGAAACCGGCCGCATGCCCAGTGCCCCAACCCAGGAACACCGCATCTCCCGCCGGGCGCACGCCGTCATCGTGCTAGGCGCGGCACTGGTGCTGCTCACCGGAGTGCTGGGCGGGTCGTGGTCACCCGCCCGGGCCGCCGAGTCCGACACGGACTACGACTCCTGGGCCGCCGTCGCCGAGGCCATCTCCGCCCAGCTCGACGCCGCCGCCGACTCCTACGCAGCCGGTGACAGCCCCGGCGCCGCCGCCGCCTTCCAGCGCGCCTACAACTCCGGATACGTCGCCTCCAATCTGCAGCTGGTTACTACGGACAACCTCGGCGCGGAGACCGCATCCCAGCAGCGGCAGGACTTCACCGACCTGCGTCAGGCCGCCTACGCCACCGGTAATGAAGCGACTATCAGCGCGGGCGTCACTGAGCTCTCCGACTCCCTGGCCGACACCACCGCTCAACTCGATGAGCTCGCCGACCTGGCGGACCCGCGCACCTACGCCGCCGATCAGGCCGCCGCCATCGCCACCGAGCGGGCCGAGCTCCAGGCCAACAAGACCCGGATCAACGAGGGCCGCGGCGAACGCACCTGGACGGAAGTAGCCGCCGAGATGAACGAGCTCATCGACTCCGGCGTGGACAAGGCCGCCTCCGGGGACCGCGAGGGCGGCGCCGCCGACGTCAACAACGCCTACTACGGCTACTACGAGAAACTCGGCTTTGAGAAGACCGTCATGTCCGCCATCTCCGGCGACCGCGTCTCCGAGGTGGAGAACCAGTTCAAGGTCGTGCGCAAGGCCATGGTGGGCGGCAGCGACATCGAAACGATCACCGCCAACGCCGAGACACTCAAGAACTACCTGACCGAGGACGCCGCCACCCTCGACGGCGGCGCGGCCGAGAACATCAGCCCCGTCAAGGCCTTCCTCACCGGCTCCTTCGGGCAGGCCTTCCTGATCCTGCTGCGCGAGGGGCTGGAGGCCATCCTGGTGGTCGCCGCCGTCATCGCCTACCTGCTCAAGGCCGGCATGAAGGACCGTGTCAAGTACATCTACGCCGGCCTGATACTGGGGCTGGCGGGCTCCGGCATGGTGGCGCTGCTGTTCGCCTGGCTGTACGACTCCGCCTCCGCCCACCAGGAGATCCTCGAGGGCGTCGTGGCGCTGATCGCCATGGTCATGCTGCTGTTCACCTCCAACTGGATGCTGTCCAAGTCATCGGTGGCCTCCTGGAACCGCTACATCAAGGACAAGACGGAGGCCTCCATCTCCAACGGCGGCTTCTGGGCACTGGCGTCCCTGTCATTCCTGGCGGTCTTCCGCGAGGGCGCCGAGACCGTCATGTTCTACGAGGCCCTGTTCGCCATGGACCCCTCCGGCTCGGCCAGCATCTGGCAGGGCTTTGCCGCTGGGGCGGTGGTGCTCGTGGCCGTCTTCCTGCTCATCCGCTTCACCAGCGTGAGGATTCCGTTGCGGCCCTTCTTCGCCATCACGAGTTTCCTCATGGCCGTCCTCGTCGTGATATTCGCCGGCGGCGGCGCCCACGCCCTCATTGAGGGCGACATCATCCCGGCGACCTACGTCGAGGGGTGGCCCACGTACGACTACCTGGGCCTGTACCCCTATCGGGAGACCCTCCTGTTCCAGGCCTTCATGGCTGCGCTCGTCATCGTCCTGTCCGCCGTGTCCGTGCTGCGTCACCGCCGGGTAGACGCCGCCCGAGCGGCCTCGGAGCCCGATGCCGAGGCCACGGCCGAGTAGTCCTGGGCACTCCGAATAACCAGCACCAACAACCAACGAAGGAAACACCCCATGCGATCCCTCAAACTCGTCAGCGTGGCGGGCGCACTCGTCCTGGCCGGGACCCTCGGCCTGGCCGCCTGCTCCTCCAACGACACCGCCGACAGCTCCACAGCCGCAGCCACCGAGGCGGCTGCGGACGCCGGTAACGAGGCCGGATTCGAGGAATTCGACGTCAACGAGTCCCAGAAGGACCAGGAGGCCGAGGGGCAGATCAACGTCAACCTGGTCTACTTCCAGCCGGTGGACATGGAACCCGCCGGCGCCGCCGGACTGCCCGCCTCACAGGCGGACCTGCACCTGGAGGCGGACATCAGCGCCCTGGCGGACAACACGCTCGGCTACGGCGCCGGCGACTTCGTGCCCGGCCTGACCGTGGACTACTCCATCGCCCCGGCCGACGGCTCCGGCGAGGCCGTGGAGGGCACCTTCATGCAGATGAACGCCTCCGACGGCCCCCACTACGGCGGTAACATCGCCCTGCCGGACGCCGGCCAGTACACCGTCACCATCACCATCCACAGCCCGGAGGAGAACGGCTGGGTGCTGCACACCGACCCCGACACCGGCGTCACGGGCCGCTTCTGGACCGAGCCGATCGAGCTGACCTGGGACTGGGACTACACCCCCATGGAGTGGTGAAAACACGGCGCGACGGCGCCGCCGTCGCGTGGCCCGCAGGCGCGGGCGAACAGGCATGGGCAATCGATACCGAAAGGAGCACCTGCGGAGTGCTGGAGCGCTTTGTTTCCGTTGTTGGAGGGGCCGCGCTGCCCTTCCTGCTGTACGCCGCCCTGGCGGTGGTACTGACACCCGCAGCTGTAGAGGGGTGGCCGCGCGCCAGCCGCTGGCGCCTGGCCTCCGCCCTCACCGGTACCGCCGGAGCCCTCGTGTTCGCCGTCCTGCGGGCCACCTCCGTGATCGACCGGCGCACCATCGTCAACATCCCCACGCTCATCGCCTGCGTGGCAGTGGATGCGGCCCTGATCGTGGTGCTCGCACTTTTGGTGCGCCGTCCCACCTGGGGCGTGGACGGACGCGTGGGCGCGGCCGCCCAGGCGATTGCCTGCTCGGCGATCGCCCTGAGCTTCTTCCGTGCCGTACCGGAGGTGGTGCTGCAGCTCGCGGCATTCATCGAGCCGGGCGAGGAGGTACTGTCCTCGCAGATGCTGCTACGGGCGCTCGGATTCATCGGCGGCTGGATCTCCGTCGCCCTGCTCGCCTTCATCTACTACCGCGCCGCCCGCCGGGCCCCGGTTGGTCCCACGCGGATCACCCTGCTGGTGTTCATGCTCGCCTTCGGCGCCATTCACGCCCTCCAGCTGGCCCGGGTGCTGCAGTCCGCTCACCGGATCCGGCTCGGCACAGACGCATTCCGCGCCATGTCGTGGGCCACCAACAATGCCGGCGGCATCGTCCTACTGACTGTGGCGGCACTATGGCTGGTCCCCATGGGCTTCGCCCTGGCCCGGGCGGTCGGGCGCACCCCGGTACAGGCCAATCCGGCACTCACCCGCGCCCTGCGTGCCGAGCGGCGCCGCTCGCGCCGCTGGGTGCTCGCCGCCGGGCTCGGCTTCGCCGCCCTCGCGGCCACCCGGACCGTCGCCGTCGCCAAGGTCAACGAGGTCCCCACCCTGTCCGATCCCGAGCCCTACGAGCGCTCCCACGACGCCGCCGTCGTGTCCGCCGCCCTCCTGGCCGACGGCCACCTGCACCGCTTCGCCTACGAGGCCTCCGACGGCACCGAGGTCCGCTTCATCATGATCCTGAAGAATGGCGGCGCCTACGGGGTGGGGCTGGACGCCTGCGAGTCCTGCGGGCCGGCCGGGTACTACGAGGGTGGCGGCAAGATCATCTGCAAGCGCTGTGATGTGGCCATCAACCCGGCCACTATCGGCTTCAAGGGCGGCTGCAACCCCATCCCCATCGACTTCGTGGTCGACGACGGCGCCGTCAGCGTGCCCCTGAGTGTCCTGGAGGACAGCGCGGAGGTGTTCGCCTGACGTGTTCTTCGCACGCCTACTGCACCGTTCCTTCACCCGCCAGCTGTGGCGCCGCTCCCTGGTCGGGCTGACCGTGGCGCTGTGCGCCTCCATCTCGGTGGCCATGCTCGGCGTCGTGCTCGACGTCGGCGACAAGCTGAACGCGGAGCTGACCGCCTACGGGTCCAACATCGTGGTCCAGCCCAAGGCCGGCGCCGTCGTCTCCAGCCTGTACGAGACCGAGGAGACCGCCGAGGCCACCGCCTTCATCGCCGAGGAGGAGGTGGCGGGCATCAAGACGATCTTCTGGGCGTACAACATCGTCGACTTCTCCGCCAAGCTCAGCGGCCGCGTCGATGTGGCCTCCGCCTCCGGCCAGGCACAGGACCTGAGCGTCACCGGAACCTGGTTCGACAAGGAGCTGAGTCTGTCGACCGGGCAGACCACGACCGCGGGGGTCACCACCCTGCGCTCCTGGTGGACCCTGGAGGGCGCCTGGCCCGCGGACGACGCCGAGGAGACCGTAGTCGGCTCCACCCTCGCCCAGCGCCTGGGCGTCACCACCGGTGACACCCTCACCCTGTCCACCGCGACCGGTGAGCGCGTCCTGACCGTCACCGGTGTGTACACCTCCGGCGATGCGGATGAAGACTCCCTGTACGCCCCACTGGCGGTGGTCCAGGAGCTCACCGGGCACGTAGGCCAGGTCGACGAGGTCGAGGTCAAGGCCCTGACCACTCCGGAGAACGACCTGTCGCGCAAGGCCGCCCGCAACCCCAATGTGCTGTCCGCTGCCGAGTGGGAGACCTGGTACTGCACCGCCTACGCCTCCTCCATCACCTACCAGATCGAGGAGGTCATCCCCGGCGCCGTCGCCAAGCAGGTGCGGCAGGTGGCCGCCGTCGAGGGCAAGGTGCTGGAGAAGACTCAGGCGCTGATGATCCTGATGACCGCCCTCAGCCTGGTCGCCGCGGCGCTGGCCGTGGCCTCCCTGACCAACGCCTCCCTGGTGGAGCGCACCAGCGAGTTCGCCCTGCTCAAGGCGGTGGGTGCCTCCTCCGCCTCCATTAACCGGCTGATCCTGGCGGAGACCGCCGTCATCGGCGTGATCGGAACGGCTGTGGGTGCGCTGGTCGGCTCCGGCATCGCCCAGCTGATCGGACAAGTGGTATTCGGCTCCTCCATCACCATGCGGCCCATGGTGTACGTGCTGGTGGTGGTGCTGGTGGCGCTGGTGCTGCTCGTGGCCACAGCCTCCTCGCTGCGCACCATCCTGAGGATCCAGCCCGCGACCGCCCTGCACAGGCGGTGAGGAGCACCATGACCAGCCGCTCCGCGAGCAATCGCTCGGCGACCACCCGGCCCATGACCAACCGGCGCATGTTCGCCACCATGCTCATCGGCGCCATGTTCCGGCGTCGTTCCCGCGCCCTGGCCGCGATCGGCTCCTCCGCAGTGGGTGCGGCCACCCTGTTCTGCCTCGCCGCCATCTGCCTGGCCGTCCCGGCCCAGATGAGCGCGCAGATGCGCCAGTTCGGCGCCAATCTCATCGTAGTGCCGGTGGCCGAGCTGGACGCGGGTGCATCCGCGACGGGCGCGGGCACCACCGGCTCGACGCCGCCGGCAGCAACCGCGCAGGCGGCGTCGGGCGCGGCCGCCCGGACCGTGCGCATCTCCGCGGCCGACCTGGACCTGGTCGACGCCGCCGTCGCCGATGCCGTGGGCGCCGCCCCCGAGCAGCTGGCGACCGCCGCCTACCGTTACGAGACCATCCGCATCAACCGTTCTCCCTACCTCCTGGCCGGCATCGACGTCGAGGCGGTCCGCTCCCTCAACGGGCACTGGGAGATCGACGGCGACTGGCCGGGCGAGGGGCAGGTGCTGGTC
This sequence comes from Actinomyces procaprae, assembly GCF_004798665.1. Taxonomy (NCBI): domain Bacteria; kingdom Bacillati; phylum Actinomycetota; class Actinomycetes; order Actinomycetales; family Actinomycetaceae; genus Actinomyces; species Actinomyces procaprae. The sequence goes on along the minus strand of NZ_CP039292.1, from coordinate 2,251,470 downwards.
GGCATGAACGTGGCCGAGGCCGCCGGGCTGAGCGTCGGCTCCGCGGTCACCGCCGAGTACCTGTCCAGCGACAACCTCGCCGGAGTCGGTGACGCGGGCAGTACGGCGGCGGCCGACGACCCGGCCAAGTCAGACGAGACCGCCGCGGGCAGGGCCCAGTGGCGGGTGGCCGGCATCGTGGATACCGGCGGGGAGGAGGACGACATCGTCTACGTCCCCACTGCCGCGCTGGAGTCCCTCACCGGCACCGCAGATGCCGGGTACGACGTGGTGGAGTTCTCCGTGGACACCGCCAAGGCCGGCGTGGATGAGGTCGCCGCCGCGGTCGCCGACTCCGAGGCGGCCGGGCGCGTCGCCGCCCAGCCCGTGTCCAAGATCTCCAGCGGCGATACCCGCATCATCACCATGCTCAACACCCTGTTCTGGGTGGTGGCGGTGGTGGTGCTCGGCCTGACGCTCGTGGGCGTGTCCACCACCATGACCGTCGTGGTCGCCGAGCGCCGCAACGAGATCGGCCTGCGCAAGGCACTGGGCGCCTCCGAGGGCTCCATCGCCGCCGAGTTCTTCGCCGAGGCCGGCCTGCTGGGGCTGGTCGGCGGCGTGGTCGGCACGGCAGTGGGCCACGGCCTGGCCGTCGCCGTCGGCCTGGGCGTGTTCGACCGCCCCATCGGATTCAACTGGTGGCTGGCGGTGGCCTCCCTCGTGCTGACTACAGTGGTGGCCGTCGTCGCCTCATACTCTCCGGTGCGCCGCGCCTCGCGCATCGACCCCGCGCTTGTCCTCAGAGAGGAATGACATGACCGACACGCTCACCGCGCCGCGGACCGGCTCGCCGGACCAGGGCGCCGATGTGCTGCTCGAACTGCGGCACGTGTCCAAGATCTACGGCGACCTGCACGCTGTTGACGACCTCAGCCTGCAGGTGCCGCGCGGGCAGTGGCTGTCCGTGGTGGGCTCCTCCGGATCGGGCAAGACCACGCTGATGAACATCATCGGCTGCATGGACACCCCCACCCGCGGCTCCGTGCTCCTGGACGGCCGGGAGCTGGGCAGGCTCTCCGCCGCCCAGCTCACCGACATTCGCAAGCACGTGATCGGGCTGGTCTTCCAGCAGTTCCACCTGATCCCGCACCTGACCGCCATCGAGAACGTCATGGTCGCCCAGTACTACCACTCCATGACGGACCAGGCGGAGGCCCTGGCGGCCCTGGAGAACGTGGGCCTGGGCGACCGCGCCCACCACCTGCCCTCACAGCTGTCCGGCGGCGAGCAGCAGCGCGTGTGCATCGCCCGGGCGCTGATCAACCACCCGCAGCTGGTGCTCGCCGATGAGCCCACCGGCAACCTCGATGAGGCCAACGAGCAGCTGGTCCTGGACATCTTCGCCCGCCTGCACAAGGCCGGCACGACCCTGATCGTGGTCACGCACGACGCCCACGTGGCCTCCTGCGGGCAGCGGCAGATCCTGCTGAACCACGGAAGGCTCACGGGGGAGAAGCTCAACACGGTCGCCGCCGGACGCCGGGAGAACGACATGCTCGACTTCGGTCAGGAGGGGACGGCATGAGCAGTACTGCGCGCACGCTAACTCAGGTGCCGCCCGCCGTCGGCCCGGCCCGCCGCACGCTGGCCGCCGTCGGAGCCGTCCTGGCTACTGCCGGAATCGCCGGCTGCGGCGGTGGGGAGGTCACGCCCGGCCAGGACGAGTACGCCGGCCGCGCGCAGACACTCAACCCGACGGCGCTCGCCACCGCCTCCGCGAATCGGACCCCCTCCGCCACACCCACCGGCGGTCCGTACGCCGACGGCGAGTACACCGCCAGTAAGGCGTATGGGGTTGTCGACGGCGTAGTGGAGGAGGACTCCATCGACGTCACCATCAGTCTGGAAGACGGCTACATCACCGACGTCTCGGTGACCGGCCACGCCCTGACCGGCACCTCCAAGAACTACATCTCCGGCTTCGTGGAGGAGATTGAGGACGCCGTCGTCGGTCGCAGCATCGAGGACGCGCACGTGACCGCCCTGGCCGGCGCCTCCAAGACCTCGGCCGCGTTCAACGATGCCGTCGACGCCATCGCCGCCCAGGCCGCCGAGGCCTCCTGACGACGAGGCGCCGGGGTGGCCGGAGGGGCCGGGAGACGGCTCACCGTCCGCGGCACTGGCGCCTCGGGCCGCTGATGCGGCCCGGACCTCCTTCGCCGCATCCGGTCCCAGCGTCCATCAAGGCGCGCAGCCGTGCGCGAAGCCGCATGGGAAACCGGTGGGACGCCGGTTAGGCTGGAGTCATGCCGCAGTCCGGACCCGCAAGCGCCGCCGACGCACCCGCCACGCCGGCGCCCGTTGACGTGGACCGCGTCATGGACTGCGTGCGCCGATTGGGCCTGCGGTTCTTCCTGGACGATGAGGGCGATATCGGCATCCCCTGGCGTTACGTCACCGTCCATGCCATCTTCCAGGGCGACCGCGCTCTGCAGCTGCGGGGCGTCTGGCACCGCATCGCTGACACCGAGCACCTGGTGGAGCTGCGCCGCCTGGTGGAGGACTGGAACGCGACCCGCATCGGTCCCAAGGCCTACCTGACGATTGCCGACGGCGGGGTGGTGCGCCTGCACGGGGAGGTCACCTACCCCTTGGGCGCCGGCATGACCGACGCTCAGCTGGATGACTTCGTCTTCACCGGGTGCCGCCTAATAGTCGCCCTCATGCGGGAGGCGGAGGACGTCTTCCCCGACCCGATCCGTGGAAGGCTGGACCCATGAGCCGCCGCCCGGGTCGGCGATGGACGGACTTCATCGCGCGGCTGTTCGCCAAGTCCTGGGACCAGCACGTCCCGGTGGAGGGGCGGCAGGGCCCCCGGGGAGCGGGGCGCCGGCTGCGGCGGCCACGGCCGGTGGACCTGTCCGACTTCGACATCGACTACCCTGAGCGCCCGCCCTCCGAGCCGACTGCGCCCGACGGGCCCGCCGCACTGGCGCACTCCGGTGGGGAGGAGACGGCGCCGCTGACGCTGGAGCGCATAGAGGCGACGCTCACCGGCCCCATGGGCTACGGGGTGCGCCGCCACCGCGAGGACGAGCACGTCTGCCTGCTGGGCACCTGGGACGGCTTCCCATTCGTCATCGAGATCCCCGAGGGCCACGACGACTGGCTGCTGGTCTCCGGCGACTGGGACAAGCCTGCCGCGGAGGGGGACCGTGACGAGCTCGCCGCCTCCGTCAACGACTGGAACCGAGACAAGTACTTCCCGACGGTCGCCCTGGTGGACACGCCCGCGGGCCCGCTGGTACGTGCCACCTACATGGTGGGAATGGCGCCAGGCGTCACCGACTCCCAGCTGCGACTGCACCTGGATGCCGCCCTGTCCTCCTGCACCCAGGCTCTCGGGCAGGTCCGACCCCTGTTGCCAGAGCTGTGAACGCCCAGGTCCCACCGGTGCAGGTGGCGGTGGTTGGTCCCACCGCCACCGGCAAGTCCGCGCTCGCACTCGACCTGGCCGACGCCCTGGGCGGCCGCGCAGAGATGGTGAACGCCGACGCGTTTCAGCTGTACCGCGGCATGGACGTCGGCACCGCCAAGATGAGCGTTGCGGAGCGACGGGGCTACCCCCACCACCAGCTCGACGTGCTCGACGTCGTCCAGGAGGCGAACGTCGCCGCCTACCAGGCCCATGCCCGCGCCGACCTGCGTGCCATCACCGCCCGCGGCAACCGGCCCGTCATCGTGGGCGGCTCCGGTCTGTACGTGCGCGCCGTGACCGACGCCCTCGACTTTCCCGGCACCGACCCGGCTGTGCGAGCCGCCCTGGAGGAGCGTGCCCGCCGTGAGGGCGCCGCCGCCCTCTGGGAGGAGCTGCGGCGTGCTGATCCCGTCTCCGCCGCACGCATCGACGCGGCCAATACGCGACGCGTCGTACGCGCACTGGAAGTGATTCAGCTCACCGGTGCTCCGTTCTCCGCATCCCTGCCCCGGTACGCCGACCTCGCCCCCACCGTGCACCTGGCGCTGCGCTGGGACCGTGCCGTCCTGAACGCCCGCATCGAGGACCGGGCCAAGGCCATGTTCGCCTCCGGGCTGCTGGAGGAGACCGAGGCGCTGCTCGCCGACGGCCTGCGGGAGGGGCCGACCGCCCCGCGCGCCATCGGATACGCCCAGGCCATCGGCGTACTGGACGGCCGCATGAGTGTCCCGGAGGCGGTGGCCGACACCGCTGCCGCCACCCGCAAGCTCGCCTCCCGGCAGCTGAAGTGGTTCCGACGCGATCCACGCGTCCACTGGCTCGACGTCGCCGCCACCGACGGCACCTGGGCGTGCGGGGAGCGCCGGCGCGTCGTTGAGCAGGCAGCCCGGATCGTGCGGGACGCGGACAGTGCCGTGACATCCCCCGACAGGCAATAGGGTGGCCCCATGACCATTGCCCCCGGCCTGTCCGGACGTGCGCTCATTAAGGGCCACGCCGCCGGCACCGACCTTCTCCTGCTCATCGACCCCGAGCAGGAGGTCGCTGTCACCGCCGCCGACGTCGTAGCCGTCTGTGATCGCCGCGCCGGGCTGGGGGCCGACGGGCTGGTGCGGGTGGTGCGCATCAACGCCCTGTCCGGCGCCGAGGCATTCCGGGCCGCCGTCCCCGAGGCCGAGTGGTTCCTGGACTACTACCTGGCGGACGGCACCCCGGCGGTCGGCCCGCACCTCCCCTTCGGCGACGCCTGCCGCATGCTGGCCGCCGTCCTGGACTCCGAGGGACTCGTGCCGCTGGACGACGGCGCCGCGATCACCATTGGCACCCGTGGCGGCGCCAGGACTGTCACTCGCCTGGGCGGGCAGTGGGCGGTCGACGCCGGGCCCGCGCACCCCGCTGCTGTGGCCGATCCGGCCGCCGTCCCTGACGACGAGGGCTGGGACACCGTGGTACGCATACCCGGGTTGGACGGGGAGAGAGCGGCACTGAGCCTGGACCTGTGCGGTCGGCACGTCGTCGTCGCCCTGGGGGAGGAGGCCGAGCTCGATGCCGCAGGGGCGGGCGCGACGGCTGCCGGGGGCCAGGTCGACTACGACCCCGAGCCGGACGCGGCGCCCAGCCTGGAGCTGGTAGTTCCCATGGGGGAGCGGACCGACCCCGGCACCGGCGACCGCGTGGGGCTCGCCCGCGTGCGGGTGCTGACGTCGGGTGCGGGGCCGGCCGGCGGGGCCGAGGCCTACTGCGCGGCGGCGGCAGCCCTGCATGAGTGGACCGGGGAGGGGGCTCTCACCGACTACCTGCTGGAAATCCCCGGTGGCGAGGTAGGTGTGCACGTTGGGGCGGCTCCGCTGGTGGATGACGCCATGGCGGTGCTGACGGGTCCGGTCGACCTCGTGGGCCGTATCACGCTGGTTTGATCACCCTGACCGCCCACGGACGTAGCCTGCCCGAGCGCGATGAGCCGGACAGGATTGGTGTCAACACACCGGCCGTCTGACTGTAGCCGTGGCGGCCTGCGCCCCGTAGGCTGGGGCGGTGCCCGTAGCCTACGGGCACACCCGAAAACGGGAGGGAATCCAGGTGGCACGCAGCGCTGAGAGCGTCGACCTTCTCAAGTGCTCTTTCTGTGGCAAGAGCCAGAAGCAGGTCAAGAAGCTCATTGCCGGACCGGGTGTCTACATCTGCGACGAGTGCATCGAGCTGTGTAACGAGATCATTGACGAGGAGCTGGGAGCGTCCAGCTCCGGCGTTCCCCTCGAACTGCCCAAGCCGCAGGAGATCTTCGACTTCCTCAACCAGTACGTCATCGGCCAGGAGGAAGCCAAGCGCGCCATGAGCGTGGCGGTCTACAACCACTACAAGCGCGTCCAGATGCGCGAGCGCGCCGTCGCCGAGGGGGACGGACTGGAGCTGGGCAAGTCCAACATCCTGCTGCTGGGCCCCACCGGCACCGGCAAGACCCACTTGGCGCGCACGCTGGCACGCCTGCTGGATGTGCCCTTCGCCATCGTCGACGCGACCGCCCTGACGGAGGCCGGGTACGTGGGCGAGGACGTGGAGAACATCCTGCTCAAGCTGATCCAGGCCGCCGATGGTGACGTCAAGCGCGCCGAGAAGGGCATCATCTACATCGACGAGATCGACAAGATCGGCCGCAAGGCGGAGAACCCGTCGATCACCCGCGATGTCTCCGGGGAGGGCGTGCAGCAGGCGCTGCTGAAGATCATCGAGGGCACTACCGCGTCGGTGCCGCCGGGTGGCGGACGCAAGCACCCCCACCAGGAGTTCCTGGAGATCGACACCACGAACATCCTGTTCATTGCCGCCGGCGCCTTCTCCGGTATTGAGGAGATCGTCCGCCAGCGCCGCCGCCGCGAGGCCGGCGCGCAGCTCGTCGGCTTCGGCGCCACCCTGGCCAAGGATCACAGTGAGGACGTCTTCTCCACGCCGGTGCGCCCGGAGGACCTGCACAAGTTCGGCCTCATTCCTGAGTTCATCGGTCGACTGCCGGTGATCGCCGCCGTCCACGACTTGGGCGTGCCGGAGCTGGTACGCGTCATGACCGAGCCCAAGAACGCTCTGGTTTCGCAGTACAAGTACCTGTTCAGCCTTGACGGTGTGGAGCTGGAGCTGACCGATGAGGCGATCCAGGCGATCGCATCCCTCGCACTGGAGCGCAAGACCGGGGCGCGAGGGTTGACTAGCATCGTGGAGGAGGTGCTCGGGCAGGCCATGTTCGAGGTGCCGTCGATGCCGGAGGTCGGCCGCGTGGTCGTCGACGCCGATGCCGTGCGCGGCACCGGCGCTCCCCGCTACGAGCACGGCAGCGGCACCCTATCGGCCACGTCCAAGGGCAGGACCCGCAGCGCATGAGCGATTCCGAAGCGCAGGTACCGCCGCAGCTGGCGGCTTACCGGGCCACCATTGACAACCTCGACGCAGCCCTGATCCACCTGTTGGCGGAGCGCTTCCGCTGCACCCGGCAGGTGGGTCGGCTCAAGGCCGACCTGAGCCTGCCGCCGTCGGACCCGGTCCGTGAGAGCCAGCAGGTGGCCCGCTTGCGTGCGCTTGCGGAGGATGCGGGCCTGGACCCGGTGTTCGCGGAGAAGTTCTTCGCCTTCATCGTGGCCGAGGTGATCCGCCACCACGAGGCCATCCGGGACGGGGCATCGGCGGACGCCTGAGGCCGCTGGACTCCATGAGAACTGGCGGCTGAACACTTTCCGGCTCCTAGTTAACCGGCTCTTCGTGCATGTGGGCGTGTTGGCTCGGGTGTTGCGGGGTGAGGGACCTGGTGAGCCCGCCGGTACACCGCGCCGCACTTGTCTGTCGGCGGTCCCGGCGTCTGGAAGCGGGTTCATCTGCAACGCCACTTCGGGGTTAACAACGCCTGTTAACCGTCTGCTGAAGGGCCCAGAGGCGTACAGCAGACCGTTAAGTAGCGTTGTTAACGTCCAACCGGTGCAGCAGACACACCCCGCCCCACCACCACACCCTCAAACACGAATAGCCGCACATCTAGTTGCTCGCGTGATGCTGGCGCTTCGTGTTTGGGGGTGTGGGTGGAGCCGGGGGGGGTGGTTCGTCGGCGTGGTTTGCGCTGGCGTGGTCTGTTGCGCCGGTTCGGGGTTTACTACTCGGGTTTGGTGCCTGCTGAAGGGATCTGGGCCTTTCAGTGGAGGTCTAACTGGCGTGGCAGAGGCCGAAGGGGTGTGGTAGACGCCTAAGGGGCGTGCCCGATGACCGCGCGCTGGTCTTGACCGCACTCGCTCGACGCCCGTGACGCCGCCCCGGGGACACCCCCTCGCCGGCCACATGTCCTCGTCGGCCCCAGAACTCCGCACGTGCCCCACGCCGACCTCGCCCGGACGCTCGAGCACGATCCCGCGCGCCCGGGCGCGACCACCTAGCCGGGCCGGTGCACGCTGAACAGCGCGCCCGGGCACGACCTCGTACACCCGAGCGCGACCACCCGCGGGTCCGTACCGCCACGCCCGCAAACGCGTAGCGCCGGTGAGCATCCGATGGTGTTCACTGCTGTCACAGATTGCACCACTTTCGCCGGGACGCGCCGGGAACCCGGTCAACAGAACCGCATGATTTCAACGATTTGTGCTAGGTGGCTCGTATCCGGGCGGGTAAAGTGGTGCAATCAGTGACAGCTGGGCGGCGGTCGCCGTGGTGAGCCGGCAGGCGCACCGGTTTCCTCACCCGGCGACGCGTCGGCGGCCACATCCACGAGCACGACGAGCCGGTCCGGATGGCCTGGCGGGGTTGCTAGAGGACATGCCCCGGCCCTCGAGGGTGCCTTCCGGGAGAGCGTCTTCGGCGGTCCGACGATGTCGCACTGACCCGAGCACGCCAGCATCGCCCCGACCACCACCCCCGCACCACAGCCCCGGCTGAACGCCACAACCCAAACCGGAAGCGCCTGTTTACTACGCCGGTTGGGTGTCTGCTGAAGGGTTCTGGGCCCTTCAGCGGAGGCCGAAGGGGCGTAGCGGAGGCCGATGGGGCGTAGTAAACGCCGAAGGGGCGTAGTAGAGGCCGAAGGGGCGTACCCAACGACCGTGCCCTGGCCTCGATCCCACTTGCTCCACGCCCGTGACACCGCCCCGAGGACATCCCCGCCGCCGGTGATGTCGTCGTCAGTCTCAGAACGTCCGCGCAGGACCCACGACCTCGCTTCCCGCACGCCCGAGCACGACCTCCCAGTCCCGAACACGACCACCAAGTCGGACCCGTCCGCGCCGAACACGACCACCCGCGAGCCCGAGCCACCACACCCACAAACACGAAGAGCCGTGATGCTGCCCAGCGCGAGGCACGGCATACGCCAAGCCTACGATGAGACCGATCTCAGGTGCCCGCGAAAGCGGCTCGGCCTCATCCACACACTGCCTGAGAACGTCGTGGAATTGGCGATCGTCTGGCGGTGGTCGATTGGTGCAGGCCGAGCTGGCGAGAGCGGGTACGGATACGGCTGGAAGCCAGGTACTCCCCGCTGGTCCGAGTGGACTGGACCGCCGAATCCGTTGTACTGCGAGCCATGTCAGCGGCTCGGGAGAGGCGGCCAGCCTCGCCGCCAGAAGCACGTGGAGATCAGGACGACGCGCGGCGATCGCCGCGCGCTCGGACAGGAGGCGTCAGCGTTGACGCCGCAGCAGACTGGTCCGCATCGGGCCGGTAGGGCGGCATAGGTGCAATCACCTCATATGCTTGCTCGCAGATAGAGCTCGTCGATCTCCTTGGCGAAGCGCCTGGTGGCTTCCGCCCGGCGTACCTTCAGCGACGGGGTGAGCAGCCCGTTGGCCTCAGTGAAGTCGCCCGGCAGCACCGTGAAGGTGCGGATGGCCTCCGCCCGGGAGACCGCCTCATTGGCGCGGGCAACAGCCCGCTCCAGGGCGGCGCGCACACGTGGATCCTTCGCAGCATCGATCGGGTCCATGTCCGGCAGGCCGTGACTGGACAGCCACAGCGGCAGCATCTCGGCGTCCAGAGTCACCAGGGCGCCGATGCACGGCCGGTTCTCCCCGACCACCAGTACCTGGCTGACCAGCGGGTGGCCGCGCAGCCGGTCCTCCAGCACCGCGGGCGCCACATTCTTTCCGCCGGCGGTGACGATCAGCTCCTTCTTGCGGCCGGTGATGTGCAGGAAGCCGTCCGCGTCCAGGGCGCCGATGTCGCCGCTACGCAGCCACAGCGTGCCTGCGGCGGATACCGTTTCCGGCTCACCGGAACGTGCGTGCGCGGTGTCGGCCGGGGTGACGAAGGCTTCCGCCGTGGCCTCCGGGTTGTTGTGGTAGCCGCGGAAGGTGCCGATGCCACTGATCAGTACCTCGCCGTCGTCGTCCAGGCGGATGGCGGTGCCGGGCAGGGGCAGGCCCACCGAACCGATGCGGGTGGCCGCCGGCAGGTTCACGGTGCAGGGGGCTGAGGTCTCCGTGAGCCCATACCCCTCCAACACGGTCACTCCGGCACCGCGGTAGAAGTGCCCTAAGCGCTCACCCAGTGGGCCGCCGCCGGAGATCACATGCGTGACACGCCCGCCGAGCAGCTCCCGCAGGGTGGAGAACACCAGCCGGTCGAAGGCCGCCCGCTGGGCGCGCAGGCCACGGCTCGGCCCCGCAGGAGTGTCCAGCGCACGGGAGTAGGCGATCGCCGTCTTGGCGGCCAGACGGAACACCTTCTGCTTGGCGCCGGCGGCGCGCGCATCGGCGGCGTTGTAGATCTTCTCAAACACGCGCGGCACCGCGGGCACGAAGGTCGGCCTGAAGGAGGCCAGGTCGGTGACCAGGTTCTTCACGTTGGGGGCGTGGCCGAGCACACCCGCGGAGGAGCACACGATGGCGACTTCCACGAACCTGCCCAGCACATGCGCCAGCGGCAGGAACAGCAGCGTGCGCGTCTCGGGCGCCTCCAGCACCTCGGGCACGTGCGCGCAGGCGTTCACACACAGGTGGATCAGGTTGCCGTGGGTCAGCTCCGCGCCCTTGGGGCGGCCAGTGGTGCCCGAGGTGTAGACGATAGTGGCCAGGTCGGTGCTGGTCAGCGCGGTGGCGCGGGTGTCCAGCTCGGTCGGGCGCACATCCTTGCCCGCGGTGACCAGCTCGGTGATGGCATCCCGGGCCAGGCTCAGCACCCTCAGCTCCGCCAGTGCCGGGTCCTGCGCCGCGAGCGCCGTCAGCATGGTCTCCATGGGCTGGTCCTCGACGACCACCAGGCGCACGGCGGCGTCGGTGAGTATCCAGCGGGCCTGCTCGGCGGAGGAGGTCTCATAGATGGGGACGACGACGAGTCCGGCCTCCCAGGCGGCGAAGTCCAGCAGCGTCCACTCGTAGCAGGTATGTGCCATGATGCCGAGCGCATCCCCGGGCTCCAGCCCCAGGGAGACGAGTCCGGCCGCGACCTCGCGGACCTGGTCGCGGAAGGCCTGCGCGGACATGTCGCGCCAGCGCCCGCCAACGGAGGACTTGCGTGCGATCAGGGCCCCGCGGGGGTTGGTTCGCGCGCGCTCGGCCAGTGCCCACGGCGCCGTCATGGCCGCGTGCAGCGGCACCAGCAGCGGAGTCGACTGTTCCCGCGGCGGGACTGGGCCGACGGCGGTGTCGGCGGATGTGTTGTCCTGAGTCACTCCTGCGGCCCCTTCTTAGTGGTGGAGTAGATCTCGGCGATGGTGTCCGCATAGGTCTCCATCACCAGGCTGCGCTTAACCTTCAGCGACGGCGTGAGCAGCCCGTTGGCCTCGGTGAAGTCGGAGGTGAGCACACGGTAGGTGCGGATCGACTCCGCGCGGGACACCGCCCGGTTGGTGCGTGCCACCGCCCGGTCCAGGGCGGCCAGCACCTGTGGGTGGGTGGAGGCCTCGATGACGTCCATCTCTGGCAGGTTGTGGTTGGCCAGCCACTGGGGGAGCATCTCCTTGTCCAGGGTGACCAGGGCGGAGATGAAGGGCTCGCCGTCGCCGATCACCAGCACCTGGCTGACCAGCGGGTGCCCGCGCAGCCGGTCCTCCAGGATGTTGGGGGCCACGTTCTTGCCGCCGGCGGTGACGATCAGCTCCTTCTTACGCCCCGTGATCCGCACCCAGCCGTCGGCATCCACGGAGCCGATGTCACCGGTGCGGAACCAGCCGTCGGGGGTGAAGGCCTCCGCGGTGGCCTCGGGGTTGTTGTGATAGCGCGTAAACACGCCCAGGCCGGTGACCTCCAGCTCGCCGTCCTCCCCGACCCGCACCCGGTTGCCGCACACGGGCGGGCCCACGGTGCCGATCTTGTTGAGGATGTCCAGGTTGACGGCGGTGGGGCCGATGGTCTCGGTGAGCCCGTAGCCCTCCAGGATGACCAGGCCGATGCCCCGGTAGAAGTGGCCGAGCCGCTCACCGAGTGGCCCCCCGCCGGAGATCGCGTAGCGGGCGTTGGGGCCCAGCAGCGAGCGGATCGTGCGGTAGACCAGGCGGTCGGCCAGCGCGTGGGCGGCCCGCAGCTGCCGGGAGGGTCCCTCCGGGGTATCCAGGGCCCGGGAGTAGGAGATCGCCACCTTCGCCGCCCAGCGGAAGGTCCGCAGCTTGGCGCCGGAGCCGGCCTTGGCGTCGGCGGCGTTGTAGATCTTCTCCAGCACGCGGGGCACCGCCAGCACGTAGGAGGGCGCGAAGCCCTTCAGATCCGGTAGCAGCGTCTTGACGTTGGGAGTGTGGCCGAGCACGCCGTTGCCGGCAATCGCCAGCAGCTGCAGGAAGCGGGCGTAGGCGTGCGCCAAGGGCAGGAACAGTAGCAGCCGGGTGTCGGGGGAGTTGAGCAGCTCCGGGATCCAGCGCACCCCGTTCCACCCCAGGCCGGCGGCCTGCCGGTGGGTGATCTCCACGCCCTTGGGACGACCGGTGGTGCCGGAGGTGTAGATGATGGAGTACACGTCATCGCAGGTCAGGGAGGCGGAGCGGGCCTCGAGCTCGTCCCGGCTCACATCCCGGCCCGCCTCACTGATCACGGCGATGGCGTCATGGTCCAGGGAGAGCACCTTCACGGCGGGCGCCTGGGAGGCGGCGGCCACGCGCTCGGCCGCACCTCTCACGAGCTCAGCCAGGACGGCGCTCTCGGTAACCACGAGCCGGACGTCGGCGTCGGTCAGAATCCACTCCACCTGCTCGGCGGAGTCCGTCTCATAGATGGGTACGGACACCAGTCCCGCGCGGGCGATGGCCATGTCCAGCAGCGTCCACTCGTAAGAGGTGTGCGCCATGATGCCCACCGACTGGCCGACCTGGAGCCCCAGCCCGATCAGACCGGAGGCGACCCGGACGACGTCGTCCCCGAAGGCGCGCGCGGTCACCTTCACCCATGAGTTCCCCAGCTGAGTCTTGCGCTCGATCAGGGTGGCGTCGGGCAAGCGGGAGATGCGGTCGGCCAGCAGCCAGGGGACGGTCCAGTCCGACTCCGGCTCCCTGACCAGGGGGCTGACGGCGGCGCCGTCGACGACGGCGGGACTGCCCGCCTCGGAGGGGATGCCTATGGACATGGGTGCGGAAGACTGTTGGGCCACTGCATCATTCTTTCAGGTAGTGGGTCGGTTGGGCGCGGATCGGAGCGACGAAACCGGCAATGGGTGTTGGAGAAATCCTCCAACCGGCAGGTTGGGGGTGGGGCACTCGCCGCCGACGTGCGCTCCGGCGCCGCGCCCGGACGGTTCACGGGTATGTCATGACTGCACTCCGGTGGGCCCGCCGTACAGGTCATCGATGTCCGCCGCGAAGCGCTCCAGCGCCACCCCGCGCCGTACCTTCAGCGATGGGGTCAGCAGGCCGTTGGCCTCCGTGAAGTCGACCTTGAGCACCCGGATCTTGCGGATCGACTCGGCCCGGGACACGTGCGTGTTGGCGCGCTGAACGGCTCGGTCCAAGGCCGCCAGGACCTGCGGGTCCGAGGCGGCCTCGGACACGGTCATGGGCCCCAGGCCGTGGGCGCGCAGCCAGGACGGCAGCATCTCGGCGTCGAGCGTGATCAGGGCGGACACGAACGGGCGCTGCTCACCGACTACCACCACCTGGCTGATCAGCGGGTGGCCGCGCAGCGAGTCCTCCAGCGGGGCGGGGGAGACATTCTTGCCACCGGCGGTGACGATCACGTCCTTGGCGCGGCCGGTGATGGTGACGTAGCCGTCCCGGTCCAGTGAGCCCAGGTCGCCGGTGCGGAACCAGCCGTCATCGGTGAAGGCGGCCGCCGTCGCGGCAGGGTCGTCATGGTAGCCCTGGAACACGGACGGCCCCTTGAGCATGATCTCTCCGTCGGCGGAGATCCGCACCGCCATCGGCGGCAGTGGCGGTCCGACGGTGCCGATCTTCGTCAGCCGTGGCGTGTTCACCGAGATCGGGCCGACTGTCTCGGTAAGCCCGTAGCCCTCCAGCACTGGAATACCCAGGCCCCGGTAGAAGTGGGCCAGGCGTGGCGACAGCGGCGCCCCGCCGGAGATGATCCAGTCGGCGTTGTCACCCACCAGGGCGCGGATCCGCCGGTAGACCAGCCGGTCGGCCACAGCCCGCTGCGCGCGCAGGGCACGGGACGGCCCAGCCGGGGTGTCCTGCGCCCGGGAGTAGTCGACGGCGACCCGCGCCGCCCAGCGGAAGAGCCGCCGCGCTCCGCCATTGCCCGCCCGCGCATCGGCGGAGTTGTAGATCTTCTCCAGGACCCGGGGCACCACCAGCAGGTAGGAGGGGCGGAACGAGGCCAGGTCCGACAGCAGGTTCTTGGTGTCGGGCACGTGCCCGATGATGCCCTCCCCGGAGATCTGGAAGACCTCCAGGAAGCGGGCGAAGACATGTGCCAGGGGCAGGAACAGCAGCAGCCGCGAGTCGCGTCCCATGGCGATCTCCGGCATCCACAGGTGCGCGTTCGAGCACAGGTCGGTGAAGTTCCCGTGGGACAGCACCGTGCCCTTGGGGGAGCCGGTGGTGCCGGAGGTGTACACGATGGTGGAGGTCGATGCGGTGGTCAGGGAGGCCGTGCGCACGGCCACCTGCTCGGCGGTCACTCCGCGTCCGGCCTCGGTGATCGCGTGCAGGGCGCCGGTGTCCAGCGACAGCACCTCGGGCTCGGGCCGATCCAGTGAGGCCGCGGCGGCACGCACCAGCTCCGCGGTGGTGATGGACTCCGTGACCACCAAGCGGGCCTTGGAATCGGCCAGCACGTAGGCGATCTGCTCCGCGGAGCTGGTCTCGTAGATGGGTACGGGCACGAGCGCCGCCGCCCAGCAGGCGAAGTCCAGCAGCGTCCACTCGTAGCGGGTGCGTGACATGATCGCCACCCGTGCGCCCGGCTGAAGCCCCTTGCCGATCAGGCCGGCGGCAACCGAGCACACATCGTCATAGAACTCTTGCGCGGTGACGGTCTGCCAGGCCTCGCCGAACTCCTGCTTGCGGGCGATCAGCGGGCGCGCGGCGGAGCGCCGCACCCTGGCCTGCAGCAACGAGGGAATCGTGGTGCGCTCATCAATGCGAATGAGGGTGGGGGCCTGCCACTGGAGGGCGCCCGCCGTCGGAGTGCCGGGGGAGTCGGCCGCGGCGGCCGCCTCCGGTGCGGCAGATCCAGAATCCGCTGAGCCTGAGGTCATGATCCTCTTCTTCCTCGACCGGCGTTGCGCGATGGTGCGGAGCTGTGCTCGCGCGTTCCGGTCCTGGTGATGTTTCCCTCACCATACCGCGTGGCCGGTTCCCGATCCCGCAGGTCAGGTGCGGTTCAGGCCGAGGGCCTGTTGCGGTGCTTCCGGCGTGGGGTGTGGTGGCTATGGGGGTGTGCTGGGGTGTCTGCTGCGCCGGTTGGACGTTAACAACGCTACTTAACGGTCTGCTGTATACCTCTGGGGCCTGCAGCAGACGGTTAACTGGCGTTGTTAACCCCGAAGTGGCGTTGCAGACGGGGAGGTGGCGTCGCAGATGATCCTCATCCACAACCTTCCCGCCGGCCCGAGGACGACCCAACCAACCCGAGAACGACCTCGTCGCCTCGGCCGGACACCACGCTCTCAAACCGGAGGAGCCAGGAATTCGCGGCCGGGGTGTGGCAGCTGGTGTGAAGCGGACGCCGGCCCGCCGGGCGCGGGGAGCAAGCGCCGGAGGCGTCGCCGGGGCCGAGCGCACACACCGACCCGCCGGGCGCGGGGGCAACCGTGCACGGCGGGCCGGGCTGTGCCTTGTGTCTGGCTGGGCCGCTCCAGCGGCCCGCGGTGGTCGACCTGCTTGTCAGCCCCGCTTGGCGGGCTTGGCCGGGGGCTCGCCGAGCTCTACCTCGACCACCTGCACCGCCGGGGCATCGGCGGCATCCGCGGACGGGGCGAGCGTGAGCTCGCCGGTCACCTTGGCGGCCTCCACCAGGTCGGCGCGCACCAGCTCGACGGCGGGAGCGGCCTGTTCCGAAACCGCCAGCGTCACCGCCAGGATCGGGGTCTTCTGGCTGGTCTTGGCCTCGGACTTGACCTTGCGCAGAGCCGCCAGGGCGGCGCCCGCACGGGCCACGAGCTCGGCGTCGGCATCGCCGGCCGCCTCACGCAGCGGTTCCGCCACGGGCCAGGACGCCCGGTGCACCGAGCCGGTGCGGTACCAGCTCCACACCTCCTCGGCGGCGAAGGGCAGGAACGGGGCGAACAGGCGCACGAAGGTGTCCACGGCGATGGCCAGGGAGGTGCGGGCGCTGCGCACCGCGGCCGGGTCGTGGTTGGCGCCCGCGTCGTTGGCGCGGTCCTTGACCAGCTCGATGTAGTCGTCGCAGAAGGTCCAGAACAGCGACTCGGTCGCCTCCAGCGCGCGGGAGTGCTCGAAGCCCTCGAAGGCGGCGGTGGCCGCGTCGACCACATCCGCCAGGGCCGCAAGTACGGCCCGGTCAATGGGTTCGGTGACCTGCGCGGCGTCCAGGCTCGGAGCCGGCGCCGCCGCCTTGGTGGCCGCATCGGCGTCCCACGGGATGCCCATGGACAGCGCGAACTTGGAGGCGTTGAGCAGCTTGATGGCCAGGCGGCGACCGATCTTGATCTGCGTCTCCTCGAAGGCGGCGTCCAGGCCCAGGCGAGCGGAGGCCGCCCAGTAGCGCACGGCGTCGGAGCCGTACTTCTCCAGCAGTCCCATGGGGGTGACCACATTGCCCTTGGACTTGGACATCTTCTTGTGGTCGGAGTCCAGGATCCAGCCCGACAGTCCCGCGTTCGCCCACGGCAGGGCGCCGAACTCCAGGTTCGCGCGGACCACGGAGGTGAACAGCCAGGTGCGGATGATGTCCTGCCCCTGGGGGCGCAGGTCCATTGGGTAGACACGGCCGAACAGGTCCTCGTCGGTCAGCCAGCCCGATGCCAGCTGCGGCGACAGGGAGGAGGTGGCCCAGGTGTCCATGATGTCCAGCTCGCCGACGAAGCCGCCGGGCTTGCCCCGCTGCTCCTCGGTGTAGCCGACGGGCACGTCGGTGGAGGGGTCCACCGGCAGGGCGGACTCCTCGGGGGTGATGACGGCGTCGTAGTCCACCTCGCCGTCCTCACCCACCCGGTACCACAGCGGGAAGGGTACGCCGAAGAAGCGCTGGCGGGAGATCAGCCAGTCGTTGTTCAGGCCCCCCACCCAGTTCTCGTAGCGCACCCGCATGAAGTCGGGGAAGAAACTCAGCTCCTTGCCGCGCTCGAGCAGCTCGTCGGCCAAGTCCTTGCCGGAGGCCGGGTTGGTCCAGGCCTTGCCGCCGTTGCGGATGTACCACTGGCGCGAGGTGACGATCTCCAGCGGCTTGTCGCCCTTCTCGAAGAAGTTCGTCTGCCGCACCGTCTTGGTGGGCTCCCCGCGCATCTCGCCGGAGGCGGTCAGCGCCTCCACCATCACCTGGCGGGCGGAGTAGGTGGTCTTGCCCGCCATGTCCGCATAGGCCCGCCGACCCGCCTCGGTGGTGATCCACGCGGGCGTCTCGGTCTCGATGCGCCCGTCCTTGCGCAGGATGGCGCGCAGCGGCAGGTTCAGGTCGCGCCACCAGTCGATGTCGGTGGTGTCGCCGAAGGTGCAGCACATGGCGATGCCGGCGCCCTTGTCCATCTCCGCCTCGGGGTGCGGCAGGACGGGAACCTCCACCCCGAAGACGGGGGAGGCCACGGTGGTACCGAACAGGGGCTGGTAGCGCTCGTCGTCGGGGTGGGCCACCAGGGCCACGCAGGCCGCCAGCAGCTCCGGCCGGGTGGTCTCGATGCACACGTCGGCGGTGCCCCCCGGGCCGGTTTCGATGGGCGCGCCCGCTGCGGCCGCGGTGGCAGCCGCCTGGGGGTCGACGACGTGGAAGGCCAGGCGGTGGTAGAAGCCCGGGTACTCGCGCGACTCGATCTCCGCCTGGGCGACGGCGGTGCCGAAGGTGACGTCCCACAGGCCGGGGGCCTGCGCCTGGTAGGCCTCGCCGCGTGCCAGGTTGCGCAGGAACGCCGTCTGGGCGACCTGGCGTGCGCGCGTGCCGATGGTCTGGTAGGTCTGCCGCCAGTCCACGCTCAGCCCCAGGTGGCGCCACAGGGCCTCGAACTGCGCCTCGTCCAGGGCGGTCAGGCGCTCGCACAGCTCCACGAAGTTGCGGCGTGAGATCGGCACCTGGTCGCGGGCCTTGATGGACTTGCCCTCACCGCCGGTGTGCGGGGGAGTGAAGTCCGGGTCGTAGGGCAGCGAGGGGTCGCAGCGCACCCCGAAGTAGTTCTGCACTCGCCGCTCGGTGGGCAGGCCGTTGTCGTCCCAGCCCATGGGGTAGAACACGGCCTTGCCGCGCATGCGGTGAAAGCGCGCCAGCGTGTCGGTATGGGTGTAGGAGAACACGTGCCCCACGTGCAGGGAGCCTGACACGGTCGGCGGCGGGGTGTCGATGGAGAAGACCTCATGGCGCTGCGCGCTGCGGTCGAAGGCGTAGATGCCGTCCTGCTCCCAGCGCTCCTTCCAGGTCTCCTCCAGGCCGTCGGTGCTGACCTTGTCGGGCACGCGGGGGGAGTGGAGCTCGGAGGGCAGGAAGCGGCCCCGTGCCGGGGCGGCAGGTGTTGGCGCAGCGGATTCGGCGGCGGACTCAGACATGGCCCCGATTCTGTCACGGCGGGACGGGCCTGCTTCTCCCGGCGCCGTCTCATCGCATGTGAGGTGGACAACCTGGGCATGCTCCTGGGTTGCGAGCCGGATGCAAGACCACCTCAGCTGGGCGACGACGGCGACGTCGGGCTCGCTGCTTCGGGAACCGGTGGCAGCATGGAGCGCCGCAGCAGCACGATCGCCGCTGCCGTAGCGCATGAGTACCTGAATGATGGGGGAGCGGCCCATGAGCGAGACGCGGAGCGCGTGCCCTCGGCGTGACTCCGCCGGGACCCGCGCGGCCGGTGGTGCACGATCCACCTTCAACGTGCTGTGGCCGGGGGGCGAGGAGGCGCCGACGCGCATGCGCGCCATGGTCATGGAGGCGGCCGCGCTGCTACGGCGGCTGGGCATGGACGTGCGAGTGCGGATGCCCGCCCCGGATGCGGACTGGTGGGTGGACCGGTGGGCGGACACTGTAGTTCTCATCGCCGACGCCGACGGCGTCCCGCCGGGGCTGCTCACCGGGCACGAGGCCGACGCCCCGCCGGGGCGCCCCGCCCCGGTGCTCCTGCTGGACCAGGCGCACCCGGGGGAGGTACACGAAGAGGCCGTGGCGACGGGTCTGCGTGTAATGGTCGCGCCGGATGCGGCGCGGCTCGCCTCGGCCTGGCTAATGCTGGCCGAGGCGACCGCACCCGCATCCGGCGGTGATGAACGCCTCTACGAGCCCTCTCCGTCCAAGTCCTGACCATCCGCACGGAGCTCGAGCGGTGACCCGCAGAGCGCGAGGGGCGCCGTTGGACGTGCCCGCTACCGCGCCTCGTCGTCGGGCGCGGGAGCCGGGGTGGCGGCGCGGCCGCCGCGGGCGGTCGGCTGTGCCACCTGCGAGCGTGCGGGCCGGGCCGTGGCGAGCATGAAGGCCACGATGATGCCGAGGATCACGCCACCCGCGACTCCAGCCGCGGCGTAACGCGTAACGGAGGGCGCCTGCGTAACAGCCGCGACCTGTGCGGGGCTGAGCAGCGCCAGGCTCACTGGGTAGTCGTCTCCGGCCAGGGCCCCCAGGTCGTCGGAGGCATGGGCGACGACGGAGTCGGCCACGGCAGCCGCCACGTCCTTGGAGGGCGCTGACACCTGAATGCTGATGGCCGGGGACTCGGTGACACGGGTTGCGGAGATCCAGGCCGCCACCTCGGTCGGCGTCTGGGTCAGGCCGAGCTCCTCGATGACCTCCTGGGCAACGGCCGGTGAGGTGAGCACCGGCAGGTAGCCGTCGGTGGCGGAGTCGGCCACGGAGGAGGCGTAGGAGTACCCGCTCATACCCTCCTCGGGGTCGACCTTGACCTGCACGTAGGCGATCGAGCTGGCGGTGTAGACGGGGTCGGCCGCCGCAGCGGCCACGCCCCCGGCCACACCGCCGACGATTCCGAGGACAATGATCCATACCAGGCCCCGGCGCACGAGGGTCATGAGTTCCTGCATTGCTTTAGATCCTTTGCGTAGGTCTGTTCAGGTCGGTTGTGGGCGGAGTCAGGCGGCGGACACCGTTCCCT
This sequence comes from Actinomyces procaprae, assembly GCF_004798665.1. Lineage (NCBI taxonomy): Bacteria > Bacillati > Actinomycetota > Actinomycetes > Actinomycetales > Actinomycetaceae > Actinomyces > Actinomyces procaprae. The sequence continues at coordinate 2,231,408 of NZ_CP039292.1, read as the reverse complement.
GCGCCGAGCGCTGCCGCAGCGCGGCGGTGAGCACGGTGCACACCTGCTCCGCGTCCGCGTCGCTGAGCGCCAGGTGCAGAGGCAGCGTCAGCTCCGTGGAGTAGAAGGCGAAGGCGTTCGGGAAGTCGGCGATGTCGAAGCCGAGATCGCGGTAGGCGGTCAAAAGCGGCAGCGGCTTGTAGTGGACGTTGGCGGACACCCCGGCCTCGTACAGGTCCTGGATCACCTGGTTGCGCTCGGCGACTCCGGGCACCGGCAGTGTGGCGATCGCCAGGTGGCCGCTGGAGATGACGCCGTCGCCGCCGTGGTCCAGCAGCGTCACCCCGGTGCCGGCCAGTCCCTCGGCGTAGCGGGTGAGCAGCTCACGCCGACGCTCCAGGGAGTGGTCGTACCGGTCCAGCTGCGACAGCCCCAGAGCCGCCAGCGTGTCCGGGAGGTTGCACTTGTAGGCGGGGGCGATCACGTCGTACTCCCAGGAGGCGCCCCGCGACTTGGCCAGCGCGTCCTTGGTCTGCCCGTGCAGCGAATAGGTGCGCACCCAGCGCTCCAGTGCCTCCTGGTCGGTGGGCAGGCCGGAGCGCCAGGTGAGCGCCCCGCCCTCCGCCGTCGTCAGGTTCTTGACGGCGTGGAATGAGAAGGCGGTCAGGTCCGCCAGCGACCCGGCAGGATGTGAGTCCAGCGAGGCGCCCAGCGAGTGCGCGGAGTCGGAGATGATCACCGGCCGTCCCAGCGCGGCACCCAGCCCGGTGTCTGTGCGCCCGCGTCCGGCCAGCAGCTCGGCCAGCGGCCGGGAGTCGAAGGGGATACCGGCCAGGTCGACAGTGATCACCGCGCGGGTGCGCTCGGTGACGGCGGCGGCAATGCGCTCCACGCCGGGGAACGGGGAGCCGGGCTCGGAATCGACCATGACGATCTTCGCGCCGACGTGGTCAACCACCGAGGCGGAGGCGGTGTAGGTGTAAGCGGGCACCACCACCTCGTCACCCGGCCCGGCCCCGGCCACGCGCAGCGCCAGCTCCAGGGCCGCCGTGGCGGAACTGAGCGCCACCGCACCACTGGTGCCACTCACCTGCGCGATGCGCTGCTCGAAGCGGCGGCCCACGGGGCCGGAGGTGATCCAGCCCGAGCGCAGCACTTCCACGACGGCGTCGATGTCTTCCTCGGTCAGAGTAGGCGGGGAGAAGGGAATCATCGCAGTGCCTCCGCGGAGTCGGGGACCCGCAGGTCGGCCGCGGTGACGGCCTCCTCGGTCACGGCCTGCGACGCTCCGTCCAGCGGGTCCTCGCCCACCGCCCAGGCGTGCAGCTCAGCCACCGCCTGCGGGTCCTCCTCCTGCACGCGCACGTGACTGACGAGCGGGTGGAAGGGGCGCTCACCGTGCTCGGAGTGGGCAACCAGGTCCTCGGAGAGCTTCTCGCCCGGGCGCAGCCCGGTGAACTCGATGCGGACGTCCTTGCCCGACTGCGCAATCAGCCGGCGGGCGACGTCGACGATCTTCACGGGCTCACCCATGTCAAGCACCATCGTGTCACCGGGGCGACCGAAGGATCCCGCCTGCAGCACCAGCTGGCACGCCTCCGGGATGGTCATGAAGAAGCGCTCCACGTCGGGGTGGGTGACGGTGATCGGCCCACCCTCCTCGATCTGGCGCTTGAAGGTCCACAGCATGGAGCCGCGCGAGCCCAGCACATTCCCGAAGCGCACCGACACGAAGCGCCGGCCGCATCCCAGTGCCGTCGCCGTAGTCATGCGCTCGGCGAGCAGCTTGGTGCGTCCCAGCACCGAGGTGGGGTCGGCCGCCTTGTCGGTGGAGATGTTGACCAGGGTCTCAACGTCGTACTTGAGCGCCAGCTCGATCACGTTGCGCGAGCCCAGCACATTGGTCTTCCAGCCCTCCTCCGGGTACATCTCCAGCATCGGCAGGTGCTTGAGGGCAGCGGCGTGGAACACCACCTGCGGGCGGTGCTCGGCGAACACGGCCTCAAGCGCCTCCCGGTCGCGGATGTCGCACAGGACCATGTCGCGGGTGTCGAGCAGACCCTTGCCGTAGATGTCGAGCTGCACCGAGTGCAGGGCCGACTCGTCCCGGTCCAGCAGCACCAGTTCCTTGGGGCCGAAGCCGTGGATCTGGCGTGCGATCTCGGAGCCGATGGAACCGCCGGCCCCGGTAACCAGGACGGTGCGGCCGGACAGGTAGCCGGCGATCTGGGACACGTCGGTGTGGATCTCGCGGCGGCCAAGCACCTCCGCCAGGTCAATCTCCCGGATGTCGGAGATCTGCAGGGCGCGGTTGGTCAGCTGCCGGACCGGAACGATCGTCATCACGCGGATGCCGTGCTCCGCGCACCCGGTAGTGACCTGCTTGAGGCGGTCGGCGGGGAAGTCGGCGACCGCGATCACCACCGTGGCGGCGGACAGCTCGGAGCAGACGCCGATGAGGTCGTCCACGGTGCCGCGCACAGGCACACCCAGGATCCGCAGGTTGCGCTTGGCGGGGTCATCGTCGACCAGGCCCACCGGGGTGAAGGGGGAAGCGGCGTCGAACTTGGTCAGGTGAATGATCTGCTCGCCGACCCGGCCCGCGCCTACGACGACGATCGGTGCCTGATCGCGGGCCACGCGCTGGTAGTACTGGGAGGCCTGGTAGGTAGTCACCAGCCGCATGGCGAAACGCACCGTGAGCGAGGCCAGCAGCGCCAGTGCGAAGGTCGCCGCCAGCGTGAGCGTGCGCAGCGGGGTGCCGGTGGCGGCCGCCCACCCCGCGGAGAGGACCAGCATGACCAGGGCGGCGACGCCGAACTGGGCGGCGACGGCGGTGGCCTCCTCGAAGGAACCGGCCGGGTAACGGCGTCGGTAGGTCAGCAGCCACAGGTATCCCAGGGCCAGGCTCACGACGCCGGCGATGGCCGCGGCGGCCAGCAGCGTGAGAGCGGCGGGGGAGGCGAAGGCGTCGCCGTGCAATCGGCAGGCGACGAAGGCGGCCAGAAGCCAGAACAGGGTGTCGATGACGGGTAGTAACAGCGGTTGGCGTTCAGGGGATGCAGTATTCGGTCGCATGATTGGTCACATACCTCTTGGCGGTAGACCGACCCAGGGCTCAGGGCGGCACCCTCGTGACTGCGGCAACGTCGATCCTGCGTAGCGAGGTGAGTCCGGCACAGCGTCGACGTCAGGGAAGCGAAACGAGGGCCGTTAACATTTAAGACGTAAATGCGGTGGGGGTCAAACGCCAATCGTTTGACGGACGCGGTGCACACGGGCCAGCATGGGGGAGGTCATCGCAGACTGGCGCCCTGAACCCGTCTGCGCCCTGCAGCGATGACACGTGAGGAGAATCTCTGTGTCCACCGCCTCCCCGACCGGCCGCAGTCTGACCCGGGGCCTGCCCTGGGTGCTGGTCGGCAACGTCCTGTACATGCTCTCGGCGGCGCTGCTGACGCTCGTGCTGCCACGCATCATCTCCGTGGCCGACTACGGGCTGTGGCAGCTCTACCAGCTGTACGTCATGTACTTCGGCTATGTGACCTTCGGCTATACGGACGGCGTCTACCTGCGCCTGGGCGGACGCCGCTGGGCGGACATGCCCGGTTCCCGCCTGTCGGCCGGCCTGATCCGGCTGTTCCTGCTGGATCTGGCGGCCTGCGTGGGCCTGGTGGCATGGGTGTACGCGTCCGCGCCGGAGCAGCAGCGGGGACTGATCCTGGTGCTGGCGGGCGCGGGTGCGCTGTTCTACGTGCCGCGCACGCTGGTCACGGTGATCCTGCAGATCGCCGGCAGGGCACGGGCCTTCGCCCTGGGGACCGTGGTGGAGCGGATGGTGACCTTCGTCGGCGTCGGCGGCGCACTGCTGCTGGGGGTGCGCGAGGTGATTGTGTTCATCGTCTTCGACGCGCTGGGCAAGGCACTGGGGCTGGTCATCGCAGTGCTGATCGCCCGCGGGGTGTTCCTGGCCCGCCCGGACCTGAGCTGGCAGGCCACCCGCGAGTTCTTCGCCGACTGCGGGGCGGGCATGTTCGTGCTGGTGTCCAACCTGGCTGCGGCGCTGATCACCTTCGTGGTGCGCTGGGCGGTGGAGGATCACTGGGGCATCGAGATGTTCGCGCAGGTGTCCCTGGCCTTTCAGTTCACCACCATGTTCATGGTGCTGGTCAACTCGGTGTCCATCTCCGTGTACCCGCAGCTGAGCAACCTGGATCGTGCGCACTACGCCGACGCCTATGCCGCACTGCGCTCGCGGTTCGTGACGCCGCTGGTGCTGATGCTGGGCCTGTACTTCCCCCTTGCCTGGCTGCTGCGGGCGTGGCTGCCCAACTACGCGCAGGCGATCTTCTTCCTGGCGCTGCTGTTCCCCCTGAGCGTGTACGAGACCAAGAGCCGCGGGCTGTCGGTGGTGTTCTTGAAGGTCATGCGGCGGGAGCGGTTGATGGCACTGATCAACGTGGTCTGCCTGGGCCTGGCGGTCGCGGGAACCTGGTGGACGGTGTATCTGTGGGGCTCGGCGACGGCCGCCGTCTTCCTGATCGCGGTGGTCTCCGCGGCCCGCTCGATCGCCTCCGAGGTCTTGATCAACCGCCTCATCAGGGTGCCGATTCTTGCGGACACCCTCACCGAGCTGCTGGTGTGTGCAGTGTTCCTGGCGGTGGTTGCCGCCGGCGGGCCGCCGGTTGGCCTGCTTGCGGTGTACGCCACCCTGGGGCTGTACGGGTACGTGCACCGGGACGCGCTGCCCGGGGGTGGACGCCGCCGCCGGGGGCGTCACGTCGCAGAGTAGTCTGCCGAGGTCGGTTGATCTTACGTACCGAGGTCGGTTGATCTTACGTACCGAGGTCGGTTGATCTTACGTACCGAGGTCGGTTGATCTTACATACCGAGGTCGGTCGTTATGGGGTCCTTCGTGCTTGTCGGGGCAGGTGCCTTCAACCAGGGGCGTGGTGGTCGGCCCTTCCCCGATGCCCGGGCAGACAGCACATGGAGCTGCGAGCATGAGGACTGGTGGCGAGGGCGTCCCCGTCTCCGGACTCCCGGGGGCGGGTCTGCTACGCCTCATCGTCGTTGGGTACGGCGGTTCGGCGTCTGCTGAATGACCCGGAGGCCTTCAGCAGACGCCGAACCTCCGTTGCAAGCCCCTAAGTGGCGTAGCAGACGACTTCACCGTCGGACGCGGGCCCCCGATCCCTGGCTGGTTGAGCTTCGCGGGATGGTGGTCGTGTCGGTTTCCGACCCTGGGGTGCGATTCACGACCACCCGGGGTCGTACGCACATATCGGGTCACACCAAGTGGGCGACCACCGCGATTCACGACCACCCCCGGGGTCGTACGCCTCCTAACCGGCGGACAGGACGCTAGGCCGTGTTGTGTAAGTCGCTTGTGGTGGTGGGGCGGTGCCGGCGATGTGGGTGGTGGTCTGGTAGCGGATGGCGAGTTGGTCGTGTCTGGTGGCTGCGGGGCACGAGTTTGAGTGGGCTGCGTGCGCCCGCCGGAGGGGGCGAGTAGGTCTTGCGCCGCCCCTGGTTGGACCGCTTACGGCCCCGTTGGACCGCTAACGCCCCGATGGACCGCCCTAGCCACCGGTTACGGCGGTCCAACGGGGGCACAGGGGTCCAACGGGGGCACAGGGGTCCAACGGGGGGACCAGGGGTCCAACGGGGGGACAGGGGTCCAACGGGAGCACAGGGGTCCAACGGGGGGACAGGGGTCCAACTGGCAGGCTTGACGGCCACGCGCACAGACACCCGACCGCCCACCGCCACCCAAACACTCACAGAACGGGAGGCTAGCGGTACGCCTCGGCGGCCGACGGGACGGCGAGGCGCCGTCGGCGCCCACGCTGGTTGATGCCGGCCTCGCGAAGCAGTGCCGCGGCGAGGGACAGCACGGTCACGGATACCAGGGCCACGACGACGCTGGGGGTCAGCCAGGTGCTCAGGAAGCCGGAGGCGCTGCCGCGCGGCGCCCACAGGAGCGTCGGAACGATCACCAGGCGCAGGCCGTTGCGCAGCGGCTGTCCCTTCACCAGGGTGCAGGCCCAGATGCAAACCGCCCCGTAGACGATTCCGCCTACCAGCACTCCCGCGTAGCTGTAGTCGTAGAACAGCTCGGCGATGAAGGAGCTGCCGGTTCCGCGGCCGGTGAGGTACTGGGGTCCGAGCAGCGTGTAGGCGAAGGCGTGGGTGAAGGAACCGCCGTTCAGGGCGTGCTCCACGGTGTTGCCGTGGTAGACCTCGTAACCCAGCAGGCGCGCCGGAAGCCCGGAGTGCAGGAACTCGCCCGTATACCAGTCCTTCGGGATGAAGTCGGCGTAGGTGTACGCATTGCGCACAACGGTTGAGCTCACGCCCTGCCCGTAAAGCAGCTGCAGGACCGGGTTGCGGCCCTCGGTGTCGGAGGCGACCGCGCCGACGCCGCGCGCGGACTCCACCACCGTCAGGGCGACGGCGATCAGCGGGACCGCGATGGCGCCGACCATCCGGCCCGCCCTGCCGATCCGCCAGGTGCCTGACGGATCCTGCCGGGCACGCACGATCCAGTAGGCGATCATGATGACCAGGCCGCCCACGAAGGTGCCGCGTTGCCCGGTCAGCAGGCTCAGGGAGAGGTAGGCGCTCCAGCCGACGAAGGCGACCGTGACCTGGCGGCGCGGGGGGAACAGGCCCAGGTGAATCGTCAGCATGAGCGGAGCCATCACCTCGATGCGCCGCAAGCCGTACATGGAACCGGAGGCGTCCTCCAGGTCTGAGAACTCGGTGTAGTAGGACAGGTATCCGTTCGCCAGCACGTAGCGGGCACGCAGCCCCACCGAGATCAGGGACAGGATCAGCGTCACCCAGAACAGGAAGCGCACGATCGAGGGGTCGGCCAGGACACTCCCGCCGTGCCGCTCCGGGCGGCCGCCTCCGTCCCCGGCGCCTTGGCGTTCGTTCGCGGCCTGCTTCCACATGCGCCAGGTCTCCATCATGATGGCGCCCAGCACGATGCCCAGCAGGCTCAGCGTCAGGCACAGTTGCAGGTGCGTGGTCTGCCCCGGCGGAGCCTGGCTGGTCTCGTAGCGGAAGAAGTCCACGGTGATCTCGCGTCCCAGCAGCAGCAGGAAGAATGAGATCAGGAAGGCCGCCAGGATGGTGCGGCTGGACATGCGGGCGACGGCGAACAGCAACGCGTTCAGCCACAGCACCAGGATCAGCGTCCACTCGACCGACGCCTGGGTCGCCAGGGCCAGGGCGAGCACCGCAAGGTTGCACACCAGCCCCACCAGCACGTTACCGGGGCGCCTGCGGGCCGGGCGCGCTGCCCGACGACGGACCCTGCGATCCGGCCCAGCGGCGGTGGTCATGCCTGCACCTCCCGGGCGCCGTGGCGGGCCGCACCGTCCTCCAGCAGGCCCGCCAGTTCAGCTGCGAAAGCGGTGTACAGCGCGCCTGCGTCGCAGCGCTCCTCCCAGGTGCGTCGGGCGCCGGCGCGCAGCGCGGCATAGGCGGTCTCACCCAGGGAGGCGATCTCCTCGATCGCGGCCCGCACCTCCTGCGGTGTCGGATCGGCGGGGAGCAGGATTCCGTTGACCCCGGTCTGTACCAGTTCACCGGTGCCGCCGACGTCGGTGGCCACCACGGGGATCCCGGTAGACAGCGCCTCCATGATCGATACGGGCACGCCCTCGGAGGCGGAGACATTGACCAGCAGGTGGCGGGGGGAGTGCACGTACTCCTCGACCAGGTCGGCGTTGCGTACAAACCCGCGCCAGGTGAGCGTGATGTTGTTGCCCAGCTGCCGGGCAGCACGGGCCTCTAGCTGGTCGCGCAGCTCTCCCTCCCCGAAGTGGTCCCACTGGATCGGCAGCCGGGTGCCGGACAGGGCGTCAACCAGCAGGTCCAGGCGCTTGATGGGCACGATCGTCGAGCAGGAGACGATGCGCAGTCCCTGTGCGCGCGGCGGTACGGTGGCGGGGACGCCGTGGTCGGTGGTGCCCAGGCGGGAGACCACGGCCTTGCCCTCCGCCTCCGGCTGCCGCTCCAGCAGGTAGCGCAGCCCGTGGTCGGCAACCAGGTAGATGCGGTCCAGGTCGGCCACGGTCTGCCTGCGCAGCGGCAGGTAGCGGCGCGGCGAGTGCTCCTCGTACAGGTCGGCCCGGTGCGCGCGGGCGACGGAGACGGCGCGGCGGAACCTGCGGCGCAGCCGGGCGGCCATATAGGGCTGGTAGGCGAAGCGGTAGGAGTAGAAGACCACCTCGTCGTCGGGGCGTGCCCCCACCGAGTCCAGGATGCGGTCGATCTGTCCCGCCTCGTAACGGGCGCGGCTGAGGAAGATGAAGAGGGTCACTACCTGGGAGGGGGCGAGTCGACGGCGCTTGGCCAGGTCGGTCAGCTCCCGGTACAGGTTGGCGTCACCCAGCACCCGGAACGAGCCCAGCAGGTAGAACAGGCGCGAGCGGAACGGAATCGGGTGTGCGCTCATGCCCGCGGGCAGCGGCCGCACGGTGGCACGCTGATCCTCGCGCACCGACAGCGACATGATGTCCACCCGGTCGAAGCCCTTGACGTAGTCCAGCTCCGTGGTCAGGAAGGGCTCCCAGTTCCCGTAGGGGAAGGCGTTGGCCAGGATGACGAGCCGTTTCATCACGCCCCCTGCAGGTTGAAGGACACCTGTGCGGCCAGGGCGGCGGCCCGCTGCCGGCACTGCGCGAGGTCCTGGCCGCGGACCACTACCTGGCCCAGGCAGTCGTTGGAGGAGGAGAAGCCGTCCAGCTGGTCTCCCCGGCCTCGGAAGAGGGCCAGGTCCACCGCCCAGTCGGGCAGGTCGGTGGGCACGGTCACGTCGACGACGGTGCCGTGGGCGGCGGGGTCGGTGAGCATGAGCGCCAGGGCGGCGCCCGGCCAGGGTGCTCGTCCCGCCCATGCCGCGGGCACGTCCAGGTCCAGCGCCTCCCGGGCGACCAGCTCGTAGTAGTCCAGGCCGTGCACGGCGCCCATCAGCTCGGGCAGGCCGTTGGCGCCCGCCCGTCCGGTCAGCTCGATGACATACACCTGCCCGTCGCAGGCCATCAGGTCGATGTTGACCGCGCAGTTGTTCAGGCCGAGCGCGGTCACGGCGGCGCCGGTGACGGCGCGTGCCTGGGCGGCCAGATCGGCGTCCTGAAGCGGCACGTGGTGGCCGATCGGGATCGGCAGCCCGCCGTCGGCGAGGTCATCGCCGTGTACGGTGACGTGAAGGAGCTCGCCGTCGTGGACCAGCGCCTGCGCGCCGAACTCGTGCCCGTCCAGGAAGCGCTCGACGATCACCGCGCCGTGGCGGCTCAGGGACTTGGCACGATCGAAGGCGACGCGTGCCTCGTCGGGGGTGCCCACCTTGAACACGCCGGCCGAGCCCTGCAGGTCGGCGGCCTTGACCATTGCGGGCAGGCCGATTTCCGACACTGCCGCGGCCAGCTCCTCGGCGGTGGAGACCTCCTGGAAGGGAGCGGTGGACACGCCGCATTCGACCAGGCGGCGCTTCATGGCCAGCTTGTCCATGCACAGGCGGGCGGCCGCGCGGGTCAGGCCCCGCAGCCCCAGCTCGTCCACGACTGCGCCCAGCGCCTCCAGGCCCGTGTCCAGGCAGCTGGTGGCGACGGCGTCGACCCCGGCCAGGCGGGCCTGGCGGGCAACGGCGTCGGGGTCGAGAAGGTCCACGTTGATCGCCTCATCGGCCTCCTTCAGCCCCGGCGGCGGTCCGGCGGTCAGGCTGGCGACGACGGCGGTAGCGCCCAGGCGCTTGACGGCGCGAATCAGCCCGAGCTGGCCACGGCCGGCGCCGATGATCAGTACGCGCCGCCCCCGCGCGGGCAGGGAATCGGTGGCGGGCGCCTGCGCGTCCGCGGGGGACGGGAGCTTCGGGTCGACCTCGATGCGGATCAGGTCGCGGGCCCGCTCGCAGGTGGCTACGGCGGTGGCGCGGTCTGCCGCGGAGGCGACCACCACGCCCAGACGGTCCGTGCTGGAGTGCAGCGGCGTGATCTCGTCACCGGGCTCGGCGAGGGTGATGACGGCGTCGACGCCGGGCAGGGAGCGCGCCTCCTCCACCCCGTGGAAGGCGTGGAGCACGCCCTCGGGGGCGGTCAGGAAGCGAATGGCGGCGGCTCGCCCGGAGGAGGGCGGGACCTCGATCTGCTCCCCGCAGGCCTGCCGCAGCACCAGGCTGATGAAGTCAATGTCGGTTGAGCCCGGGACCACGTGGGAGGAGACGAAGTCGCCCGCCATGCGGGAGCCGAACTCGATCAGTGCCGGCCCGTTGTCGGTGAGCATCATCTCCACGTGCGCCGGCCCGAAGTGCATGCCGACTGCGGCCAGACACTGGGCGACCAGGGCGTGCGCGGCCGCCAGCGTCTCCTCATCCAGGTCGGCGGGCTGAGTGTGTCCGGTCTCGATGAAGTGGGGGCTGCCGGTGGTGTCCTTGTCGGTGGTGGCCAGGACGTGGTAGACGCCGTCCACGCACAGCACTTCGCAGCTGATCTCGCGGCCCACCAGCAGCTCCTCCACGATCACGGTCGGCTCGTGGGAGGGTGCCAGGGCGTACTCCAGGGCGCGCGGCAGGTCGGCCTCGGTGTCAACCTGTACCACGCCGCGCGAGCCGGAGGAGTCCAGCGGCTTGACGATGCAGGGCAGACCCACGTGGGCGACGGCGGAGCGCAGCTCGGCCAGGTCGGTGGCCAGGGCGAAACGCGGATGCGGCACGCCGGCGCGGGCCACGGCCTGCAGCATGAGGGCCTTGTCGGTGCAGGCGGCGGCCGTCTCGGGGGAGACGGCGGGCAGCCCGTGCGCCTGGGCGACGGCGGCGATCGCCCGTACGGGCCGGTCGGTGCCCACGGAGGTGACGCCCGCCAGCTCGCGGTCGCGGGTCAGGGCCAGCAGCCCCTCGACATCGGTGGTGGAGACGGCGGCGAACTCATCGGCCAGGGCGGCGCCGGGCACGTTCGGATCGACGTCGACCACGAGCGTACGCATGCCCAGGCGGCGGGCGGCGCGGATCATCGGCACCTGGAGGGGGGAGCCTCCCAGGATCAGTACCGGGGGCCGGTCGTCGACGGCGGCCGGGCGGTCGGCTTCGGGGGCGTGTGCGGTGGGGGATTCAGGGGCGGTCATGAGCGGGAGTCTCCTGTTGGTGGCTGGTTTCAGGGAGTCGTGTTTCGGGGGTGCGGATGGCCGCACTCCGGCTATCGGGACGCGGGCGCGGCCGGGGCCTGGGCGGAGGCGGTCTGCTCGCCGGATCCCTTGGCGTCGGAGTACACGGACTTGCCCGTGAGCACCGTCTGGATGGTCTTGAGCACGATGCGCACGTCCAGGCCGAAGGACAGGTGGTCGACGTAGTAGCAGTCGGCCGCGTAGCGCTCGGGCAGGGTGGTGGAGTTCCGGTAGAAGGCCTGGTTGTAGCCGGTGATGCCGGGGCGCACCGTCAGGCGCCGCCGCTCGTCGTCCCCCATGCGGTCCAGGGGCTTGGTGGCCAGGTTGGGGCGCGGCCCGATCAGGCTCATGGTGCCGTTGAGGACGTTGAGGAACTGGGGCACCTCATCGATCGAGGTAGCGCGCAGGACCCGCCCCACGCGGGTCACCCGGGCGTCTGCCTTGGAGGCGACCGAGGAGGAGTCGGCATTGCGAATGTCCGGCGCACCCACTGACATGGAGCGGAACTTGAAGATGCGGAATGGACGGCCCTGGCGGCCCCAGCGCTCCTGACGGTAGAAGATGGGCCCGCCGTCGTCGAGCTTGATGGCGGCGCCGACGCCGACGGTCAGCACGCCCAGGAGCGGCATGACGGCGAGGGCCGCGGTCACGTCCAGGGCCCGCTTGCCGTAGCGGGCGTACAGGGTCTGCGGATGATTCCAGGTGTTCAGGGTCGCCTGGTTTGCCATGGGTGTTCCCCTTTCAACGGCTGCACCGGAGGGCAGTGGTCAGGAGTGGTCAGGAGCGGTCGGATGTCAGGATGCGGCTCGAGCGCATGCCGGGCGGCGCGCCCGAGGCATGCGCTGAGGTAAACGGACAGGAACAGGAAGGTCAGGAACTGGCACAGCAGAAGATAACGGTCAGGAACAGGTGCGCCGCTAGCCTAGCCGCTCCGAGGGGCGCGCGCACGGCGGCGCAGTGAGAGATTATGCGCCCAGCGTGCGATCGCGGTCGATGGTTGCCGCCACGCCGTCGACGACGGCGGCCGAGAAGCCGGCCCGCTCCAGCGCCACCAGCCCGGCCACGGTGGTGCCGCCCGGGGAGGAGACGGCGTCGATCAGGTCGGCCGGGGTGCGGCCGCGGCCGCCGCCCGTCTGGGTGCTGCGTGCGGCCTCGGCCTGCACGGTCAGGGCGGAGCCGAGCACCGCCTGGGTGATGATCTCGACCGCCTGCGCCTTGGGGATGCCGGCCGCCACGCCGCCGCGGGCCAGCGCCTCGATGAACTGGAACACGAAGGCGGGGGAGGAGCCGGCCAGGGCGGTGAAGGCTGAGAAGTCCCGCTCGGCCAGAACCAGGGTGCGGCCCACGGTTCCCATCAGGGCACCGGCCGCATCCAGGTCCGCGTCGGTGGCCGCGGCGCCGGCCGTCAGGGCGGTCATGGACTGGCCCACGGCGGCCGCCATATTCGGCATGGCCCGCACCACACGGGTGCCGGCCGGCAGCATCTCGGCCAGCCGCTCGGTGGTCAGTCCCGCGGCGATCGAGAGTACGAGCGGGCGGCGGGAGGCCAGCGCGTCGGCCAGTGGCTCGAGCGCGGCCGGCACCATGTGCGGCTTGACGGCGAGCACTACCACATCACTGGCCGCTACGAGCTCGGCGGCCGCCTCCAGATGCCGTGCACCGGTGGCCTGCGCCAGGCGGGCCGCGGACTCGTGGGCGCTGGTCAGCAGCACATCGCTGGGGCTCGTGCCCGCCGCGATGGTGCCGCGCACGATCGCGCCCGCCATATTGCCCGCACCGATGAAGCCGTAGACCGTCATGCCCTCAGGGTAGATGCCTGCCCGCGCTGCTGTTTGCGGGGACAATGGAAGCATGATCCAAGTCACTGCCGCCTCATCCGCATCGTCTCCCCGCCGCGCCCTGGTGACCGGCGCCTCCACCGGCATCGGCGCAGCCACCGTCCGCCTGCTGCGCGCCCACGACTGGGAGGTGGTCGCCACCGCCCGGCGCGGTGACCGCCTGGCCGCCCTGAGTGAGGAGACCGGCTGCGCCTGGGTCGCCGCCGACCTGCAGCAGCCCGCCGATGTTGACCGCCTGGCGGCGCAGGTGAAGGCCGCAGGCCCGCTGGACGCCATTGTCAACAATGCCGGCGGCGCGCTGGGTGCGGACCCGGTGGCCGAGGGCAGCGTCGAGGAGTGGACCACCATGTACGAGCGCAATGTCCTGGCGGCGCTGCGCGTCACCCAGGCGTTCCTGCCGGAACTGCGCCGGCGGGGCGGTGACCTGGTGTTCCTGACCTCCACCGCCGCGCACGACACCTACCCCGGGGGCGGGGGCTACGTGGCCGCCAAGCACGCCGAGCGGGTCATCGCCAACACCCTGCGCCTGGAACTGGTCGGCGAGCCCGTGCGCGTCATTGAGATCGCCCCCGGGAATGGTGGCCACCGCCGAGTTCTCCCTGAACCGCTACCACGGGGACCGGGAGCGGGCGGCCGCGGTCTACGCGGGCGTCGCCGCGCCGCTCGTGGCGGCGGATGTCGCCGAGTGCATCGTGTGGGCGCTGGAGCGGCCCGCACACGTAAACATCGACTCGCTGATCGTGCGTCCCCGCGCCCAGGCCTCCAACACGGTGGTGGCCCGCGACTGATGCGGGAGCGGCGCGCACACAGCCTCGCCACAGCCCGGGTATGTGAGGGCCTCAGCCGCGGTTCGTAGCCTGATTCCCACCCCGACGCTACGGGGGTCACTACGTACCGAGAGGACTCACATGACCGAGCCCAGGCCCGACGACTTCGACGTCACCGCCCGCATCCCCACCCCCGACGCCTCCACGCAGCACCCGACGTCGGCCGATGGGGCCGACGCGGGCCTGACGAACGACGTCGCTCCCGCACGGACTAAGCGGCACCGTCCCTGGTACCGGCGCACCTGGGTCGCCGTCGTCGCCGTGGTCGTTCTCGCTGCGGGAGCCTTCGGTGCGGGCTGGGGCATGAACGAGCTGCTCTCGCCCGACCAGGCCCCGGCCGGCAGCGAGCGCAGCGGCTTCGACCCGCGGCAGGGCGGGCCGGGTAATGGCCAGATGCCGGATGACGGGCAGATGCCGGGCGACGGGCAGATGCCCGGTGGCCGGGGTGAGCAGGGCGGCGGTGCCGGACGCACCACGCCCAACGACGACGCCACCGGCGGCTCCGACGACGACGCCACCTTAGAGGGTGGTGGCAGCGCCGGCGTGCTGCAGAACGGCTCCACTTCGGCCTGAGTCGGCGTCTTGTGCGCGGCCTGGCGCCGAGCAGCGCGTGCTGGCGGCTTGCAGGGGTTGAGCGCCTGCAAGCCGCCAGCACACCTGTATGACGCAGGTGCTCGCGCTCGCGGGGCCGGCGGTGGTGTGGCGGCTCCGCGGCTGGTCGTGGCAGGGGCCGGGAGCGGCGTGTCGGGGTGTGCGTCACACTCAGGGTGGCGGGCTTGCGCGACGTGAATCCAGGGTGTCTACTTGTATATACAAGTTGCCGCATGGGAGCGGCAGCGTGACTGACCCCGGAGCATCGCATGAGCTTTCACGACGCCGTCGTCTACCAGGTCTATCCGAAGTCCTTCAAGGACACCACCGGTGATGGTGTCGGGGACCTGCGCGGCATCATCGAGAAGGTGCCCTACATCGCCTCCCTGGGCGTGGACTACGTCTGGCTCAACCCGTTCTATCCCTCGCCGGGCCGTGACAACGGCTATGACGTGGCCGACTACTGCGCGGTGGACCCGGCGATGGGCACCATGGAGGACTTCGACGAGCTGGTCGCCGCCCTGGCCGAGCACGGCATCAGCCCCATGCTGGACATGGTGCTCAACCACGTGTCCACCGAGCACGAGTGGTTCCAGCGGGCCCTGGCCGGCGAGCAGCGCTACCGGGACTACTTCTACCTCCGTCCGGCCCGTGGCGACGGCCCGGCGGGGCAGCCGATCCTGCCCACCAACTGGGTCTCCAAGTTCGGTGGTCCCGCCTGGGCGCCCTTCGGGCCCGTGGACGACTCCGGCCGCCCGCGGGGAGGGGAGTACTACCTGCACCTGTTCGACCCCGGCCAGGCCGACCTGGACTGGCACAACCCCGAGGTGCGCGCCCGGGCGGCTGAGGTCATCAACTTCTGGCGGTCCCACGGCGTGCGGGCCTTCCGCTTCGACGTGATCAACCTGATCGGCAAGACCGAGCCGCTGGCGGACGCGCCCGCCGGGACCGATGACCGCCTCGTCTACACCGACGGGCCGCTCGTGCACGACTACCTGCAAGAACTGTGCCGGGCCAGCTTCGGTCAGGACCCGGACTCGGTGACCGTGGGGGAGATGTCCTCCACCTCCATCGCCGCGTGCGTGGACTACACCAACCCCGCGCGGCGGGAGCTGTCGATGGTGTTCAACTTCCACCACCTCAAGGTCGACTACGCCGGGGGCCAGAAGTGGACCCTGGCAGATCCGGACATCCCCGCTCTCAAGCGCATCCTCAACGACTGGGCCGCCGGCCTCCAGGCCGGCGGCGGCTGGAACGCCCTGTTCTGGAACAACCACGACCAGCCCCGCGCCATCAACCGCTTCGGCGACCCGGACCGCTACCACTACGAGTCCGCGACCATGCTCGCCACCGCCATCCACCTGCTGCGCGGCACCCCCTACATCTACATGGGGGAGGAGATCGGGATGACCGATCCGGACTACACCAGTATCGAGGACTACGCGGACGTCGAGGCCCTGGGCGCCTTCGCCGAGCTCGTGGCCGCCGGGCGCAGCGAGGCGGAGGCCTTCAGCATCGTCCACGCCAAGGCGCGCGACAACGCCCGCACCCCCATGCAGTGGGACGCCAGCGCCGGGGCCGGCTTCACCCGCGGTACCCCGTGGCTGCAACCCACCAACGCCGCGCGGATCAACGTTGCGGCCGAGGAGGCGGGAGGCCGCATCCTGCCCTACTACCGCCGCCTGGTGGAGCTGCGCAAGACGGAGCCGGTGATCTCCGAGGGGGATTACGCCCCCTGGGAGCTCGACAGCCCCGACGTATTCGCCTACATCCGCACCCTGCCCGCATCCGGGGTCGGCGCCCGCACCGAGCCCGGGCGCCCCGGCGACGACGGCGCCACCCGCCTGCTCGTCATCAACAGCTTCCGTGGTCACCCGACCACGGTCGAGGTTCCCGGTGAATTCCTCACCGGAGAAGTGCTCATCGGGAACTACCCCGCACGGCCACTCAGCCCCGTCATGACTCTGTCTCCGTACGAGGCGCTGGCCATCATCATTCGCACAACGACCAGGCTCTGAGAGGAGCTCTTCGCATGTCACCAACACCTGCTGCGGATGCGGCGCTGGTAGCGCCCGTGTCCGGCAACATTATCGCCCTCGCCGACGTACCCGATCCGGTCTTCTCCTCCGGGGCCCTCGGAGCGGGTTTTGGCGTGGCCCCAACCTCCGGCGACGTGGTAGCGCCGGTCTCCGGCACCATCACCATGGTGGCTGAGACCGGCCACGCCGTAGGCTTCGCCACCCCCGAGGGGCTGGAGGTGCTCCTGCACCTGGGTGTCGACACCGTCGAGTTGGCGGGGCGACCCTTCCGGCTGACCGCCGCCGTCGGCCAGGAGGTCCGCGCCGGCCAGTCCCTGGGCGCCATGGACCTGGTCGCCATCACCGCCGCCGGCAAGGACACCACCACCATCGTGGCCGTGACCAACTCCGCCAAGACCCTCGCCGAGCTGCGGGTCACCCAGGGGCAGGCGCAGGCCGGCGCGGGCGTGGCCACCGCCGTCCTGAGCACTGGCTCCGCGGCTGCCGCCGGCTCCGCCGCGCCTGCGGCCGCTGGCGGCCTGACCGGCTTCGACGCCACCGCCCGCGACATCATCGCCGGGGTGGGCGGGGCGGACAACATCCGCTCCGTCATCCACTGCATCACCCGGGTGCGCTTCTACCTGAAGGACGAGTCGCTGGCCGACGACGCCGCGGTCACCGCCACCGAGGGCGTCATCGACGTCGCCCGTGCGGGTGGCCAGTACCAGGTGGTCATCGGCGCCACCGTAGGCGACGTCTACGACGCCGTCGTCAAGCAGGTGCCCCGCCTGGCCGCGGGAGGCGACGACGCGGAGGCGGCCCCGGCAGCACCGCGGCCCACCACGCCCATCGGCTGGGTGAAGTACGGCTTCTCCTCCCTGATCGGCGTGATCACCGGCTCCATGATCCCCGTGATCGGCGTGCTGGCCGCCTCCGGGATCCTCAAGGGGATCCTGGCGCTGCTCACCCAGTTCGAAGTCGTGGACACCGGCACCCCCACCTACACCTTCATCGACGCCATGGCGTCGTCGATGTTCTACTTCCTGCCCATCATCATCGGCTTCACCTCGGCCCGCAGGCTCGGCGCGGACCCGATCATCGTCGCCATTATCGGCGGCGTGCTCACCTTCCCGTCCGTGGTCTCCATGGCCAACTCCTCCGCCGAGGACTACCACGTGATCGCCCGGATCGGGCGGACGGTCTTCAACTCCGACTTCTTCGGCATCCCCGTGTCCCTACCCGAGGGCAACGCCTACGCCTACTCGATCTTCCCGATCATCGTGGCAGCCTGGCTGGCATCCAAGATCGAGCCCTTGCTGAAGCGGTGGATCCCGGCGGTGGTGCGCTCCATCTTCGCCCCGCTGCTGGAGATCTTCATCGTCTCCACCCTGGTGCTGGTGGTATTCGGCCCGATCGTCATGACGATCTCCGGTGGTATCGCCCAGGGCGTCAGCTGGGTGCTGAACCTTTCGTACCCGGTGGCCGGGCTCCTCATCGGCGGCTTCTACCAGTGCCTGGTCATCTTCGGACTGCACTGGGCGGTCATCCCGATCATCTCCCAGCAGATCGCCGACCCCGGCTACTCACCGCTCAACGCGATCGTCTCCGCCTCCATGATCGCCCAGGGCGGCGGCGCGCTGGCCCTGTGGGTGAAGGCCAAGAGCCCCCGCATCAAGCAGCTGGCCGGCCCGGCCACCATCTCCGCCCTGTGCGGGGTGACCGAGCCCGCCATGTACGGCCTCAACCTCAAGTACGGGCGCGTGTTCATCACCGCCTCCGTCGGTGGCGCCGTGGGCGGTCTGCTCACAGGCCTGTTCGACGTCAACATGTGGGGCTTCACCGGCGCCTTCGTGGGCTTCCCGTCCTTCGTCAACCCCGCGGGCCTTGACGGATCCTTCACCGGCTTCTGGATCGCCTCGCTTGTGACCCTGGCCGTTTCCTTCCTGGCCACCTACTTCTTCGGCTTCAAGGAGTCCGACTTCGAGACCGAGCGCACGGTGGAGAAGGTACGGCTGGGCAACCGCGAACCGGTGGTCCGCTGAGGGCTCCGGAGACCTATCTCCCGGACCGGCCCGGTCGGAGCGCAGGTGAGTAACCGCTCCGGCCGGGCCGGTCCGTCAGTATTGTCACCGGTGGGAGGGTAGGCGCTGGGCCGCTGAGACGAAGCCGAAAATCCCCGGCACGTGGTGTGAGCGGGTGTACTCGAACGGCACCCCGGACGCGTCGAAGCCGAGGGACTCCATCACGCCCACGCAGTCCAGACCGCCCAGGTCCAGATGACGGCGGTCCAGCTCGTCGGCGGCCTCAACGGTGACCATGCGCGAGGCGGTGGTGATCTGCACCCCCAGCTCCTTCTCCAGGTAGGCATAGATGGATGTCTCCGCGGCGTCCCGGGGAACATCGGGCACGACCGAGCGCAGGAAGCGGTTGTGGTCGATGATGGCGGGCCGATCGTTCAGCAGGCGCAGCCGACGCAGGTACAGCACCTGTGCACCCGCAACCAGCCCCGAGGCCTCGGCGGCAGACTCCGAGATGGTCTCGACGGTGGAGGAGAGCAGCACGGTGCGCACAGTGGTGCCGATGCGGCGACCGGCCTCGGCCAGGGACTCGATGCCCGACACGAAGAACAGGGAGGCCGAGCGCGGCCGGTAGATCACCTGGATGCCCTTGCCGTGAATGGGCTGAACATAGCCCTGCGAGCCCAGATACTGCATGGCCTTGCGCACCGTTGGACGGGTGGTGCCGAACTCGGCGCTCAGTTGGTTCTCGCTGGGCAGGAATGCACGGAAGGGATAGGTCCCGTCCTCGATCCGGCTGCGCAGGAACGCGTAGATCTCCTGGTACTTCGGCACGTTCGCGTGCTCGCGTCGGCGAGGTGGCTGAGTGGCGGCCACGGCGTGATCTCCTCGGTTGTGGTCTGGATGGCGTGGGGAGCCAGATGCCGTAAGCCTATGTGCCCGCCCCGTTTTGCCGACGGCTGCCGATCTCCTCCCGGTAGCGCCTTGCGACCACGCGGGCCACCGCCGGGTGAGCGCCGATGGGCGCGGCGACGAGGCTCGCCTCGCTGCGGTGCAAGGCGCGGGAGAACTTCCCCTCGGCGAGCAGATACGGGGCCACCGCGATCCTGCGCGCGCCCTCCCGGCGCCAGGAGGACACCGCCTCCTGGGCCGTGGGAGCGGTCTTGGCCAGGTAGGCGGGCCGGACGGGAAGGCCGAGCTCCCGCGCCAGCAGCGCCGCCGCCTGCTCGGTTTCCCGCACGGGCCGACTCCTGAACGATCCGGAGCCGGCCAGCACCACGCCGTCCAGGTCGGTGACGGCCGTGCCGGCCTGCGCCGCTGCCTGCCGGAGGCGGTCTGCCACCACCTTGACAATCGTCGGCTCGGGGCCGAGATGCCTCGTGGCGCTGCCGGAACCGTGCTCGGCGAGCAGGCCGGGCAGGTCATGCAGGACGTGGAAGCCCCCGCCCAGGAAGAAGGGGACCACGACGGGATCGTGCAGCCCAGAGAAGGCCTCCCGCGCCGTCGGGTTCTGGAACTCCACGAAGCCGTGGCGCACGACGACTCCGGGCAGGAGACCGACCACTTGCGCACTGACCCGTTCGAGGACCGGCAGCGCGCCGGGCGCGCGGGTGCCGTGCGCCAAAACCACCAGGGGACGTGTCCTCATGCGGTCTGCACCTCCGCGGCGACGGCGGTGCGGCGGGGGCGGTATCCCGTGATGTCGATGAGCGGCGGCGCCGCAGCCGGCGCCGACAGCGTCCACGCGGTCGCGTCCGTCCTCAAGGCGGGGTGAACAAGTGCGAGCATGATGATCCTTCAGGGCTGCCGGGGTGTCGCCGGGCGCATCAGGCGGGGACGACCCGCGTGTTCCATGCGGGGCTGACGGTGACGACGTCGCCGATGACAACGACCGCCGGAGCGGTGACGCCGACCTCGGCGGCGACGTCGGGCAGGCATCGCAGCACGGTGGTGGTAACTCGCTGCTCGGGTAGGAAGCCGCGTTCGACAATGGCGGCCGGGGTGTCGGGGTCGGCCCCCGCCCGCAGGAGGATCGTCGCCGAGCGACGCAGGTGCGCCACACCCATGAGGAGGATCAGCGTGTGGTCGCGCCGCGCCGGCACCGTGGAGATCAGCTCCTCGTGGGCGGTGACCACGGAGAAGCCGCGGGCCAGTCCCCGGTGGGTAACCGGGATGCCGGCGGCGGCCGGCACGGCGACGGCCGAGGTGATCCCGGGGACCACCTCAAAGGCGACGCCGGCCGCCCGGCAGGCAGCAGCCTCCTCACCGCCGCGGCCCAGCACATACGGGTCGCCGCCCTTCAGGCGCGCCACGCGTTGCCCGGTGCGGGCCCGCTCCACCAGCACGGCATTGATCTGCTCCTGCGGCAGCAGGTGATGACCCGGGCGTTTGCCCACGTCGATCACCTCCGTGCCGGGGGCGGTGGCCTCCAGCAGTTGGCGCGGGGCGAGCCGATCGATGACGACGACGTCGGACCGACGCAGCAGGCCCAGCCCGCGCACCGTGAGCAGCCCCGGGGCCCCTGGCCCGCATCCGATGAGTGCCACCCACCCGGTGCCGGGACGGTCGGTATCCGGGACTCGTTCAACACCCGGCGCCGGCTGTCCGGCAGTGGTAGCGGCGAGTGTCCACTCGTCGGCCGGGGGAGCGACGCCGTCGGTGGTCATATCAGCTCCTCCTGCGGTGCCCGCTGCGCCCACTGGGCGAAGGACTCTCCTCCGGTGCGCCCGGCGGCATAGCGGCGCACGACGCGCTCGATGTAGTCGGTCAGGTCGGTGGCGGCCACCTTCAGGCCGCGCACGGTGCGTCCCAGCTCGGCCTGCTCATGGCCGGCGGAGGCCAGGCCGCCTCCCAGGTGCACCTGGAAGCCCGGTACCTGCTGGCCGTCGACGGTGACGATCTGCCCCTTGAGGCCGAAGTCGGCGATCTGGATCCGGGCGCAGGAGTTGGGGCAGCCGTTGACGCTGATGGAGATCCGCCGCTCCAGGTGGAGGTCCGCCAGACGGGCGTCGAGCTCGGCGGCGACCTGCGCGGCCAGGGACTTGGTCTCCACGATCGCGAACTTGCAGAACTCCAGGCCGGTGCAGGCCAGCAGCGAGCGCGTGAACGGCCCCGGATCCGGTTCGATGCCGAGCTCCCGCAGGCCGGCCACGGCCTCCTCCACGCGCCGGGCGGGCACGTCCAGCAGCAGGATGTTCTGCAGCGGGGTTGTGCGCACCCGGTCCGAGCCGACCGCCTCGGCGAGGTCCGCCAGGCCCAGCATGGTGTCGCCGGAGAGACGGCCGACCGGCGGTTTGCCGCCGATCCAGTAGCGTCCGTCCTGCTGCCGATGGACGCCGATGTGGTCGGCCTCGCCCGTGGGCGGTGCGGGGGCGGGACCGTCGGCCAGCGCGTAGCCCAGGTACTCCTCCTGCAGGACGCGGCGGAACCTCTCCGGGCCCCACTCGGCCATGAGGAACTTCAGGCGGGCCTTGTTGCGCAGGCGCCGGTAGCCGTAGTCGCGGAAGAGCCGGATGGCAGCCCACCACACGTCGCTGACCTGGTCGGGCCGCACGAACGCACCCAGGCGCTGCCCGAGGAAGGGCGCGGTCGACAGGGCGCCCGCCATCCACAGGTCGTAGCCGGGGCCGAGCTCGGGATGCTGCACGCCCACATAGGCGATGTCGTTGATCTCGTGGAGGATGTCCAGCGTGGGGGAGCCGGTGAAGGCCGTTTTGAACTTGCGGGGCAGGTTGGCGATGTCGGGGTTGCCGAGGAAGGTGCCCCGGATCTGGGCGGCGGCTTCGGACGGGTCGATGATCTCGTCGGGGTCGATCCCCGCCACGGGGGAGACGAGGAAGCCGCGCGGAGTGTCGCCGCAGGCCTCAATGGTGGTCAGACCGACCTCCTCCAGGCGGCGCCACAGCTCGGGCACGGACTCGATCTCGATCCAGTGCATCTGGAGGTTCTGCCGGTCGGTGACGTCCAGGGTGCCGCGGGCGAACTCGTTCGACGCCCGGCCGAGGACGCGCATCTGCTTGACGGACAGGGACTGGCCGTCCATGCGCACCCGCTGCATGAAGTAGCGGTCGGACAGCTCGGCGGGGCTGAGCTGGGCGGTGCGGCCCCCGTCAATACCCTGCTTGCGCTGCGTGTACAGGCCCCACCAGCGCAAGCGTGTGTGGAGGTCGTCGTCCGGGATCGCGTCGAAGCCGGCGGCGGCGTAGGTGGAGACGATGCGGTCGTGCGCGCCAAGCGGATCGCCGTCCTGCTTGACGACCTCGTTGGGGTTCAGGGGCTTGCGGCCGTCGATGCGCCACTGGCCATTGGAACGGCCGGCGCGCGGCGGGCGAATGGTGCGGCCTGCGCCGACATCGTTTGTGGACGGGGTCTCGATCGGGCTCATGTCTCCTCCAGGCTGGCGGTGCATGAGCGTCCGGAGTCATCGGGGCGGGGACTCGATCCGGATCGGTGCTGTCAGCTGCTGCCGGTCGGTGACCGGTATGTTGCCGCTCGGCTCCGGACGCCTCAGTGCGCCGGATTCCGTGTGCGGCGGGGGCCGCGATGGTCAGGCGCTCAGCGGGCCTGACAGCACATGACTCGGGTGGAGCGCAACCACGCCCCGCGGAAGTCCGCGGCGGCGAGCAGGGGGTGCGCTTCGGTCATGCGCGGAACTTTAAGGATGCGGCCGCGGGAAGCACAACACCACGGCCGGATCGTGAGACGACGTCATGTCATGCGGTGGGACCGAGCTCATAGACGGCCTGGGCCTGTTGTGTGAGTCGTTTGTGGTGGCGGGGCGGCGCTGGTGCAGTGGGTGGTGGCCTGGTAGTCGGCGATGTGGGTGGTGGTCTGGTAGCGGATGGCGAGTTGGTCGTGTCTGGTGGCTGCGGGGCCCGTAGTTTGAGTGGGCTGCGTGCGCCAGCCGGAGGGGCGGGTGGGTCTTGCGCCACCCTGGTTGGACCGCTCACTTCCCGATGGACCGCTCACGCCCCGTTGGACCGCTGTAACCGGCGGCTACGGCGGTCCAACGGGGGGACAGGGGTCCAACGGGGGGACAGGGGTCCAACGGGGGGCACAGGGGTCCAACGGGGGAACAGGGGTCCAACTGGCGGGCTTGACGGCCACGCGCACAGACACCCGGCCGCGCACCCCCGCCCAAAAACCCACACAAAGGGACCTAAGCGCAGGTTTGCGGGTGGGTGGGGTGACCGGGTGGCGGTTTGCGTGCGCGTCTTGGTCGCGCCCGTCGGTGTGTGTGGTGCCGGTGACCGGGTGGCGGTTTGCGTGCGCGTCTTGGTCGCGCCCGTCGGTGTGTGTGTGTGTGGCCGGTGGTGGCGGTGAGTGCGAGAGCTCCCGGGATGTGGCGAGAATGACGTTGCCGGGACCCGATGGGGAATGGCCCGTGTGCGCGGGCCGCGGCTACACTCACCGCCACAGGCGCAGACCCGGCCATCACCGGTGAGCCTCCGGAAGAACCGGCTCCGCCCCGGCGGAGTCCCCAGTAGAACCGGACGGGACAGCCCGTCACAGCTGCGAATCGAGCGGTCCGTCCCCGGCCCAGCCGGAGCGGGCAAGCGAGGTGGTACCGCGGTGCGGTCCTCGTGAGCCGACGTGTCGGCCGGCGGGGCGGCGTCGTCCTCGTGGATCCCGCGCCCCAACGGGCGCAAAAGACTACGAGTGAGACGCGAGGCAAGACCACATGGCTGAAGAGCCCACCGGCACCGAGCACACGGGCGCCGCCTTCTACCCCCTGCACCACCCCGGCCAGAAGGTCGAGCCGTCCCCCTCCTTCCCTGCCATCGAGGAGGAGGTCCTGGCCTATTGGAAGCAGGACGGCACCTTCCAGGCCTCCATTGACGCGCGGTCGGCCACGGATGACAACGGCCACTCCAACGAGTTCGTGTTCTACGACGGGCCTCCCTTCGCCAATGGCCTGCCCCACTACGGGCACCTGCTGACCGGCTACGTCAAGGACGCGGTCGGCCGCTACCAGACTCAGCGCGGCCGCCGGGTCGAGCGCCGCTTCGGCTGGGACACTCACGGTCTTCCCGCCGAGCTCGAGGCGCTCAGCGAGCTCGGCATCGACGACGTCACCGAGATCACCCGCCCCGGCGGGCTGGGCATCGAGAAGTTCAACGAGGCCTGCCGCACCTCCGTGCTGCGCTACACCAAGGAGTGGGAGGACTACGTCACCCGCCAGGCCCGCTGGGTGGACTTCGAAAACGACTACAAGACCCTGGACCCCACCTACATGGAGTCGGTCATCTGGGCCTTCAAGACCCTGTACGACAAGGGCCTGGCCTACCAGGGCTACCGGGTGCTGCCCTACTGCTGGCACGATCGCACGCCACTGAGCAACCACGAGCTCAAGATGGACGACGACGTCTACCAGGACCGTCAGGACAACACCGTCACCGTGGGCCTGCGCCTGGAGCGCCGTCTGGACACCACCCGCCCGGACGCCGCCCCCGAGCTGGCCCTGATCTGGACGACCACGCCGTGGACGCTGCCGTCCAACTCCGCGGTCGCCGTCGGAGCGGACATCGACTACGTGACCGTGCACGTGGACGCGGACCTGGACTCCCCGGTCGCCGGGCAGGACGTGCTGCTCGCCCGCGATCTGCTGGGCGCCTACGCCCGGGAGCTGGGGGAGGACCCACAGGTGCTGGCCGCCTACAAGGGGGCCGACCTGGTGGGCGTGCGCTACACACCCATCTACGACTTCTTCGACGACGCCGCCCACCGCGCCGAGGGCGCCGCCCCCGGTGCCGCCGCCTGGCAGATCATCGCCGCCGACTACGTCACCACCACCGATGGAACCGGCCTGGTGCACCTGGCGCCCGCCTTCGGTGAGGACGACATGTACACCTGCCAGGCCTACGGCGTCGGCACGGTCATCCCCGTCGACGAGGGCGGAGTGTTCACCGGTGAGGTGCCCGACTACGTCGGCATGCACATCTTCGACGCCAACAAGCCGATCGTCACGGACCTGCGTGACGGCTCCGGTCCGCTGGCCCGCCGCGATGCGGCCGTGCGCGCGGTACTGGTGCGCCAGCAGTCCTATGTGCACTCCTACCCGCACTGCTGGCGCTGCCGTAAGCCGCTGATGTACAAGGCCGTCTCCAGCTGGTTCGTCAAGGTGACCGCCATCCGCGACCGCATGGTGGAGCTCAACCAGGAGATCAGCTGGGTTCCCGGTCACATCAAGGACGGCATCTTCGGCAACTGGCTGGCCGGCGCACGCGACTGGTCCATCTCCCGCAACCGCTTCTGGGGCGCGCCGATCCCCGTGTGGATGAGTGACGACCCCGCCTACCCGCGCACCGACGTCTACGGCTCCTTCGCGGAGCTGGAGAGGGACTTCGGAGTGGAGGTCAAGGACCTGCACCGGCCCTTCATCGACACGCTCGTGCGCCCCAACCCGGATGACCCCACCGGCAGGTCCATGATGCGGCGGATCCCCGATGTGCTGGACTGCTGGTTCGAGTCCGGCTCCATGCCCTTCGCACAGGTGCACTACCCGTTCGAGAACGTGGACTGGTTCGAGTCCCACAACCCCGGCGACTTCATCGTGGAGTACATCGGGCAGACCCGCGGCTGGTTCTACACGCTGCACGTGCTGGCCACCGCCCTGTTCGACCGGCCCGCCTTCACCACCTGCGTCTCCCACGGCATCCTGCTGGGCGACGACGGGCAGAAGATGAGCAAGTCCCTGCGCAACTACCCCGACGTCCAGCGGGTCTTCGACCGCGACGGGGCCGACGCCATGCGCTGGTTCCTGCTTTCCTCCCCGGTGGTGCGCGGCGGGAACCTCGCCGTCACGGACCGGGCGATCCGGGACACGGTCCGGCAGGTCATGCTGCCGCTGTGGAACACCTGGTACTTCTTCAGCCTGTACGCCGCCCAGGCCGGGGACGACGGCGCCTGCTACCTCACCGACGGCGTGGACCTGGACGACTCCTCACTGTTCGGGGCCAAGGGCTCCCTCGACGTGATGGACCGCTACATCCTGGCTCGGGTCAAGGACCTGGCAGACACGGTGGCCGCGCAGTTGGACGCCTACGACGTAACCGGCGCCACCCATACGGTGCGTGAGTTCATCGACGTGCTGACCAACTGGTACCTGCGCACCTCGCGCTCGCGCTTCACGGATGGCTCCGCCGCAGTCGCCCGTCCTGCCTTCGACACGCTGGCCACCGTGCTGCGCGTGCTCATGCAGGTGATTGCGCCGTTGGCGCCGCTGCTTGCGGAGGAGATCTACCGCGGGCTGACCGGGGAGCGCTCCGTGCACCTGACCGACTGGCCCGCGCTGCCCGCGCATGTGGCCGATCCGGCGCTGGTGACCGCCATGGATGAGGCGCGCGACGCGGTCTCCGCCGCCCTGAGCCTGCGTAAGGCCGACAAGCTGCGCGTGCGGCAGCCGCTGCGCACCCTGACCATCGCCACCGCCGACCCCGCGGGCCTGGCACCCTTCGCGGCGCTGATCGCCGAGGAGGTCAACGTCAAGCAGGTGCGGGTGGTGGACGCCGCCGACGCCGGCTACGAGCAGCGCGAGGAGCTGGCCCTGAATCCGCGCGCCTTCGCGCCGCAGGTCCGCAAGCTCACCTCCAAGCTCTTTGCTGCCGTGAAGGCGGGGGAGTGGGAGGTCACCGCTGACGGTGATGTCCGCTTCGAGACGGTTCTGCTCGACGGCGTCCCGGTGGTGCTGGAGGCCGAGGACTCCGCCTTCACCCTGTCCACTCGCATTGAGGTCAGCGACGACGCCCTGTCCGCCACCGTGCTGCCCTCGGGCGCGTTCGTGGTGCTGGATACGGCGCTCGACGACGACCTGGAGGCGGAGGGCTGGGCCCGGGACCTGGTCCGCCTGATCATGGACGAGCGCAAGTCCGCCGGGCTGAACATCGGCGAGCCGGCGCGTGCGGTTGTGACGGTCCCGGCCGACAAGCAGGCGTGGACCGGTGCGCACCTGGATCTGATCAAGCGTGAGGTCAGTTGCGTGGAGCTGGATGTGGTTGCCGCGGACGTGGCGGATCCCAGCGCAAGCGTAGCGCGCGCCTGACTTCGCCGACGCGGGCCGACGGGGCGCCGACCGCCTATTGGGCGGGTCGGCGCCCCGTCGACTTGCGGGAGAGGCGGCGACCGCACCGGGGTTAGGCTGCACCTATCAATCATGCGTTTATAATTAGCTTGTTCTTAATGGTTGATTAGTTGTGCTGCTTTGGCGGTAGAACCGTGACCGCCGCGCCTGTGAAACGGGTATGCGAGCACGATAGCCTTTGCTGTGCGAACAGATCGCACCCGAGAAAAGAAGAGTCCGCCAGGCCCTGACGCGACTCTCCGTCCCTGACCCGATTCACCCCACCTGGATCTGCCGGGGTTTCTCACTCCCTGCCGGGCTTCCGCCCGTCGAGGTTGTTCCATTAAACGTGGAGGAATCGGTGACTCGCAAAAGCCCGTCGCTGCGCCGCCCCATCACCCCTGCGGAGCAAATCGATAACAATGACGAGCACAGGCCGCTCGTCTCAGTGATTGTGCCCGCCTACAACAGTGAGCGGCACATAACCCAGGCGCTCGCCTCCATCCTGTCCCAAACCGTGGAGGACCTGGAGGTGCTGGTGGTGGACGACGCCTCCCGGGACCGTACACTCGCCCTCGCCGAGCGCTGCGCCGCCCGGGACCCCAGGGTGCAGGTGCTCGCCCAGACCACTAACCAGGGCGTCGCCCGGGCGCGGAACCGGGCGCTGGCCCGGGCGCGTGGCCGCTACATCGCCTACTTGGACGCCGATGACCAGTGGGAGCCGCGCAAGCTCGAGCGGCAGCTCGACTTCCTGGCCGACGGCGCACTGGGCGCCTGCATCACCTCCTACGAGACGATCGAGGAGGACGGGGCCCACCGCAACTACGTGCACGTGCCCCCAGTGATCGACTATCGCGGCTTCCTGAAGAACACGCTCACCTGTACGCTCACGATCCTGTTTGACACCGCCGTCATCGATCGCTCCCTGCTCGTGATGCCGGACCTGCGGCGCGGCCAGGACGCGGCGACCTGGCTGCAGGTGATGAAGCACGGGCATCTTATTTACGGCCTGGACGAGTGCCTGGCTAAATATCGGAAAACTGCCGGCTCACTGTCAAGCGACAAGGTCAAGGCGGTGAAGCGGACCTGGAATCTGTATCGCAATGTTGAGGGGATCTCTCGGCTCTATTCCGCCTACTGCCTGTCCTGGCAGCTGTACCACGCGGTTATGAAGAGGAGGAAAGACGTATGACTGTTAAGGACATGACGCGCTCGTTGCTATCCGGAAGGGCGGAGGCGGGGCTGCGCCACCGGATCTACCGGCACAACTGCTCCCTGCCTCCACACCGCTACCGCACCGAGCTGCTGCGGTGGTATCGGCTCTCCACCGGGCACAGCTGCAACCTGGACGATCCGCGCACCGTGGGTGAGAAGATCCAGTGGCTCAAGCTCTACGACTCCACTCCGCTCAAGGGTCGGCTCGCGGACAAGTTCCTTGTGCGCCAGTGGGCCGCTCAGCGTATCGGCGCCGAGCACCTCGTTCCCCTGCTGGGGGTATGGGATCGCGCCGAGCTGATCGACTTCACCGCCCTGCCGCCCGCCTTCGTGCTGAAGACCACCCACGGGACCCGCTGGAACATCGTCGTGCCGGACGTGCGAAAACTGGACACGACGGCGGCCCGGCGCAGGCTGACGGCCTGGCTGCGCACTCGGGCGGCCATGACCGGAGGCTTCGAGCTGCACTACGAGTTCTGCCACCCGCGGATCATCTGCGAGCCGCTGCTGCGCGATGACAGCGGCGGCCTGCGTGACTACAAGGTCATGACCTTCAACGGTCAGGTGCAGTTCGTCGTCTGCGTCTCCGGCCGCTTCACCTCCGGGATGTCGATGCGCACCTATCTGCCCGACTGGAGCCCCGCACCGTTCCACTACGGCGGGGACCCGGGCCCGGCTGCGGCGCTGCCGCGGCCCGCGGGGCTGGACAGGATGCTGGAGGTGGCCCGCGAGATCGGGCGCGACTTCGCCCTGGCACGAGTTGATTTCTACGACGTCGACGGTCGTGTGTACCTGGGGGAGATCACCTTCACCGACTCGAACGGGCTTACCTGGTTCGCCCCCAGGCGCTACGACGTCATCCTGGGCGACCGCATCGTCCTACCTGCCAAGAAGCCCTTCCGGGGGGTGATGCTGTGATGCGTGTGAAGGACCTGGTCACGGGGGCTCTGCCCAAGGCCGCGTCGGGCTGGGTGCGTGAGGCCGTGTACCGCCGCAACTGCCACTTGGACCCCAGCCGCTACCGGCGCGAGCTTGAGCGCTGGTACCGGCTCTCCACCGGGCACCGCTGCAACCTGGACGATCCCCGTACCTTCACCGACAAGGCGCAGTGGCTCAAGCTGTACGACTCCACTCCCCTCAAGGGAAGACTGGCGGACAAGTTCCTCATGCGTGAAGTCGTCGCTCAGCGGGTCGGACCCGAGTACCTGGTGCCGCTGCTCGGGGTGTGGGACTCGGCCGCCGACATCAACTTCAGCTCCCTGCCCGGTCAGTACGTGCTCAAGGCCACCCACGGCTCGGGCTGGAACATCGTGGTGCCGGACAAGCGGCAGCTGAACCCGGTCCGGGCCCGTCGCGCACTGGCCGGCTGGCTGGGGCGGCGCATGGCCATGACCGGAGGCTTCGAGCTGCACTACGAGTTCTGCGAGCCGCGGATCGTCGCCGAGCAGTTCCTGCAGGACGGCGGCGAGGGCCTGCGCGACTACAAGTTCGTCGCCTTCGACGGCGAGGTCCAGTTCGCCTTCACCGTCGACGGACGCTTCGCCCACCGGCGCATGGCGACCCTCCTGCCCGACTGGACTCGGGCACCCTTCAGGTACAACGCCCGGCTTGAGGAAGAACCCGACCTGCCGCGCCCGGAGCGGCTGGAGGAGATGCTCTCCATCACCTCCGAGCTGTCACGGGGCTTCGCCCTGGCCCGCGTGGACTTCTACGAGGTGGCAGGGCAGGTGTACGTCGGAGAGATCACCTTCACCGGCTCCAACGGTCTGCCCCACTTCGACCCCGCCGCCTACGACACCGAGCTGGGCAGCCGCATCAGCCTGCCGCCGAAGCAGGCCTTCCAAGGGGTGATGCTCTGATGCCCAGCCCGGGACGAATCGGACTGATCGGACGCATCGACTCCGGAGGGGCGCTCACGGACGGGCAGACCGTCAAGACCCGCACCCTGTACCGGGGGCTGGTGTCCCGCTTCGGCGCCGAGCGGATCATCGCCGTCGACACCCGCGACTACCGCCACCGCGCACCCCAGGTGACTCGCGAGCTGCTGCGCTGCCTCGGCACATGCGACGACGTCATCGTGCTCCTGTCCGCCGGCGGCCGCCGCGCCCTGTTCCCGATCCTCGCGGTGGCTGCCCGGCTGGGCCGCAAACGCGTCTACCACAGCTTGATCGGCGGTCGACTGGCCGATGACATCGTCCGAGACCGCAGTGGGCGGCTGGTACGGCAGCTCAACTCCTTCGCCGTGAACTGGGTGGAGAGCCACGCCCTGGCGGACCGGCTGGGCGAACTCGGCGTGGGCAACGCCGTCTACCTGCCCAACTTCAAGGACCTGCCCGAGCTGCCGGCGGCCTCGCCCGTCCCGGAGCGCCGACCCGTGCGGTTGTGCACCTTCAGCCGCGTCACTGCCCGTAAGGGCATCACCAGCGCGATCGAGGCCGTAACCGCCATCAACGCCCGCGCGGGAGCGAACACCGCCGCACTGGACGTGTACGGCCCCCTCGACCCCGCCTACGCCGACGAGTTCCAGCGGCTGCTGGCCGTCCACCCGTCCGCCCGCTACATGGGCCAAGTGGCTCCCGACGAGGGCGCCCGGATCCTGCGCGACTACTACGCGCTGCTCTTCCCCACCCAGTGGCCGGGGGAGGGCGTTCCCGGCACCATCATCGATGCGATGGCCGCCGGACTCCCGGTGGTCGCCAGCCGGTGGCCCTACTACGGTGAAATGCTGCAGGACGGCGTCACCGGGTTGAGCTACGACTACGACCACCCCGAGCAGCTGCACGACACGCTGCGCCGATTCCTCGACCTGCCCGAGGCGCAGGTCGCCGCCATGCGGCAGGGCATGCGCGACCGCGTCGCCGCCTACTCCTCCCAGGAGGTAGTCGGGGAGATCATCCGCACCATCGAGGCAGGCTCCTGCGCCCCGCAGGCACAGCCGGCTCCGCCCGCCTCACAACCCCGGGTGCTGCTGGTGGTGCACGGGCTGAACACCGGTGGAGCCGAGACCATGGTGGCGACCCTGGCCGCCGAACTGGTGGCCGCGGCGGTCCCGGTGCGGGTGGTGTCCCTGCACGGGGCGGACACGGATGTGGGCGCGCGCATGCGGGAAGCCGGCATCGACGTCGTCGCCATCAACAAGGCGCCCGGTCCCGACCCCCGGACCATCCTCACGCTGCGCCGCCAGATCCAGGAATTCGCCCCCACCGTCGTGCACACTCACCTGCCGGTGCTCCAGTACGTGATGCCGGCCGTGCGCCTGTCCGGCACCGGGGCCCGCGTCATCCACACGGTGCACAACCTGGCCGCCAAGGAGACGCGACGCAGCGTACTGCGGCGCCTCAACCGCCGTGCCTTCACCCACGGGGTAATGCCGGTGGCGCTCACGGAGCAGGTTCAGGACTCGGTGTGCCGCGAGTACGGGCTGGAGCCCGACGCCGTACCGATCGTGGGCAACGGCGTCGACATCGAACGCTTCCGCTGCGAGCCGCGCACCGGCGGCGACGGCGTGGTGCGCCTGCTGTGCGTCGCCCGGATGGTGCCGGCGAAGAACCACGCCCTGCTGCTGGAGACCATGGCAGAGATCAGGCGCTCCGGCATGGACGCCTCCCTCACGCTCGTCGGTGACGGGCCGTTGCGCGGACGGCTGGAGACTCAGGCCCGCGCCCTCGGCCTGGCCGACCGCGTCCACTTCGCCGGAGTGCACCGCGACCCCGGACCCTTCTACCGGGACGCCGACCTGTTCGTGCTGCTGTCCGACTACGAGGGGCAGCCCATGAGCCTGATCGAGGCCATGGCGGCCGGCCTGCCGGTAGTGGCCACGCCGGTGGGAGGAGTGCCCGACGTCGTCGTCGACGGCTTGAGCGGGGTCCTGGTTCCGCCCAACCCCCAGCGGGCCGCCGACGCCATCCGGGCCACCTGGGAGGATCCGGCCCGCTACACCCTGCTCAGCAACGGTGCAGCGCGCAGTGCCGGGGAGCACTCGGCTCGCACCATGACGGAGAAGTACCTTGAGCTCTACCGCTGAGATCGTCCCCATCGCCTGGAAACAGGTCGGCCCCCCTGCCGCGGGCGCCGCTGCGGTGAGCGCGCGACGCATCACCGAACGCGCCTACCCGCTGCGCTACCTGGGGCTGGTGGTGCTGTGCCTGATCCTCATGAAGCCCATCCTGGTGGACCAGGACCCATCCCTGGCGCCGCTGGTGAAGGCCGCCACCGCGGTAGTCTTCTCCGGCCTGGTGCTGGCGCACCTGCTGCGCCGCCCGCCCCTGTCACCCGTCTTCCTCCTCTTCGTCTTCTACCGCCTGGCCTTCCTGCCTCCGACCCTGTATCACGGCGGTGACCTGCTCAACTGGGGCTACGCCACCGTCGCCCAGGTCTCCCTGTTCCTGCTCATCGAACTGCACGCCGACGCCGGGCCGGACGCACGGCGCCGGCTGCTTCGGGTCATCGCCGATCTGCTGCTGGCCTATCTGGTGATCAACTACCTGATGATCCTGACCGGCACTTCCCGGACCTTCACCATGGACGGCCAGTTCGCCCAGCCCTCCTACCTGCTCGGCATTCGCACCCGGGTCACCGACTGCATCTTCACGGCCGTGCTGGTGTCGGCGCTCTACGACTCCGGCTCATCGCGTCGCATCGGCCGGCGCACGCTGCTGGCGCTTGCCATCGGGGCGGTCCAGATCATCTCCCTGCAGGTGGCCACCGCCGCCGTCGGGGCGGGCATCGGCGTCGTCTTCTACTGCCTGGCCCGCATGCAGCCGGATGGCGGCGGACGCGGGCTGGTGTCCATGCGGGGGATCACCGTCATGGGACTGCTGGTGAACGTGCTGGTGGTCGGGGCGCGTATCCACGTCCACTTCGCCGCGCTGCTCGGGCACCTGTTCGGCAAGTCAGTGACCCTGACCGGCCGCACCGACCTGTGGGACGCCGCCTTCCCGATCCTGGGCGAATCGCCCCTGTTCGGCTACGGCATCAACTACAGCTTCGGCGCCTTCATCCCCGGCGCCAGCGGCCTCGCCTGGCAGGCGCACAACCAGTACCTGCAGCTCATGTACGACGGCGGAGTGGCGGCCGTGTGCCTGTTCCTCCTCCTGCTCCTGACGGCCGGCGCCCACGTGGACCGAACGTCCTTGAAACCCCGCGCGCGCGCCGTCTTCATCGCCGTCTACGCCGCCATGTCGATCATGATGGTAACCGAGATCTACACCTACAACATGGCGCTGTTCTACCTGATCCCCTTCCTGGGCGCCCGGGCGGGACGGCTCACGGGCAGCGCCGACCACGAGGGGAGCCGGTCCCGATGAGCAGCTCCCCCCGTGCGGTCAACAAGCGCCGTCCCAGGCTGAAGTCCGGCACCTCCACCGACTCGCTGCTGCTGGCCGCCGTCAAGATCGTCACGCTGGCCTCAGCGATGGTCAACACGATGATCCTGTCCCACAGCCTCTCCCTGACCTCCTACGGGACCTACGCCCAGGGCGTGCTGCTGGTGGCCGTCTGCTCGGACGGGACCATCCTGGGGATGGTGGACGCGGTCAACTACTTCTTCAACCGGGGCGGGCCGAATGCCTCCGCCCGCGACTACGTCCGCACCATCCTGGGCCTGCAGACGGTCATCGGCCTGGTGACGGCGGCCGTGCTGGTGGCGGCGCGCGGAGCGATCAGCGGCTACTTCTCCAACCCGCTGCTGGAACCACTGATCGTCCTGCTCGCCCTGCGGCCGATGCTCACCAACATGATGAGCATGCTGCAGGTGCTGGTCGTGTCGATCGGCAGAGCCCGGGCCATCGCCGTGCGCAACCTGGGATTCTCCGCGCTCAAGCTCACCGCCGTGCTCATTACCGCGTTGGTGACCTCCTCCATCGCGGTGCTCTTCATCATGCTGCTCGCCCTCGACCTTGCGTCGGTGCTGTGGTTCTGGGACTGCTTCCGCCGCTGGAAGTACCTGCTGCTCCCCACACGCCCCCGCTGGGCACTCACGCGGGACATCCTCGGGTTCGCCCTGCCCATGGGCGTGTACGTGATGACCTCATCGGTCATGCGGCAGGTCGGTGCACTCGTGATCGGCATGCACGAACCCACCGAGCGCTACGCGGTCTACGCCAACGCCTCCACCGTGCTGCCCCTGGACGTCATCCCCGCATCCTTCCTGACCGTCATCATCCCCATCGTCACCCGGTACCTCGGAGCCGGCCGCAAGGACCTGGTCCGCCGCCTCTTCCGCAACTACCTCGCCGTCGGCTACCTGACCACGGTGACCTTCTGCGTCGCCGCCATGGTGGTAGCCCCCGAGGTCATTCAGGTGCTGTACGGGGCGCGCTACCTGGGCGGGCTCGCCGTATTCCGCCTCTACCTGATCACCACGATGGTGC
Organism: Actinomyces procaprae; assembly: GCF_004798665.1. Lineage (NCBI taxonomy): Bacteria > Bacillati > Actinomycetota > Actinomycetes > Actinomycetales > Actinomycetaceae > Actinomyces > Actinomyces procaprae. The sequence goes on along the minus strand of NZ_CP039292.1, from coordinate 2,196,321 downwards.
GCTTCGCCGGCCTGTCACTCATCCTCAGCGCGGCCGGACGCACCCGCACGCTGATGGCCGTGTCCCTGGTCGCCATCGCCGCCAACATCGTGGCCTGCCCGACGCTGTACGCGCTGCTCGGATTCGTGGGGCCGGCCGCCGCATCCGTCGCGGTCAACCTGGTGATGACCCTGACGCTGCTGCGGCTGAGCCTGAAGGAGATCGACGGCGGCCTCGCCTCCGCCTTCGACGTCCGCACGCTGGGGCGCTACGTGCTGACCACCGCCGCGGCCGCCCTGGGAGGGCAGGCGCTGCGCATGCTCCTGCACACGCTGGGGGTTCCGGTGCTGGGAGTCGCGGTGGCCGTACTGTGCGGCGTCTCCGCAGCCGTCCTGCTGCTCAACCGGGGGGCCGTGATCACCTCATTGCGGGAGATAAACGCCATGAAATGACAACCCGCCGGCCCGCCGCCAGGGGCCGGCCCCGAACCTAGGCCGCCCGAGCATCCCGGTGCCGGGCGGGGCCGCAAGCCAGTAAACGATCAAATGACGAACAACAGGAGCCGACCATGAATGAACTCAGCCCCGCACCCCACGCACGCCCCCATCCGACCGGGCGCGTCGTCGGCACCCCGCGCCGGCGCCCGACAGGGAGGTCAGGCGCATGACGCTGGCAGACATCCTCGCGCTGACCCGGCGCTGGGCCTGGCTCCTGGTCCTGGCCGCGCTGGTCGGCGGCGGCCTCGGCTACGCCGTCGTGCGGCTTTCCCCCGTGACCTATACGGCCACCGCCACGGCCTATGTGCGCGTGGAGCCCGGCGTCGTCGACCAGAGCGGCGCGGCCCAGCAGTACGCGGCCGAGCAGCTGGCCATCAGCCAGGCCGAGTCACTGGTCCCCGTGATCACCTCCCCGGTGGTTGCCCAGGCGGTGGCCGAGTCCCTCGGGCTGGACAGCTCCCCCGCGGCGCTGGCCGATGCCCTCACCGCCACCCACACCGCCGACACCCACACGCTGGTGATTACGGCGCATGCGGAGTCGGCCGCGCTCGCACAGCGCATGGCCGACGCCGCCGTCACCCAGACCGCCGCCGTGCTTGAGAACCTGGAGGGAACTCAGGCACCGGTAGAGGTGGTGCTGATGTCCTCGGCCGAACTCGATGATGTGTCGCGCTCGCCGTCGTCCAGCCGCACGGTCGCCGCAGGCGCCGTCGGCCTTCCGGTGCTGACCTACGCAGTCGTGCTGCTCGCCGCCGTGCTGGGAACCCATCCCCGGGAACCAGCGAGTGCTGACGTGGCCGAGCAGGACGCCGCCGACGCAGCCCACCCCTGAATCACCACCTAGTCTTCTGGAAGTCCCCATGACCCACTCAACCGTTCCCCTGGCCTCAACACCTTCCACCCCCGGGAGCAGGAGGGCGCCGCTCGGGCGCAGCTCCCGTGAAGACGCGCAGTCACCTCCGCCAGTCGCTACCTCGGTGGCCAAACGCATCTTCGACGTGACCGCGTCGGCCCTGCTCATTGCGGCCCTCACGCCGGTCTGGCTCGTCGTCCCCCTGCTCGTGCGCAGGCAGGACGGCGGCCCCGCCCTGTTCCGGCAGACCCGGATCGGTCTGAACGGGCAGGAGTTCCAGATGTGGAAGTTCCGCACCATGCGTGTGAACGCCGATGCCGAGCTGGAGCGGCTGCTGCGCGAGCAGAACCGTCTCGACAAGCCCCTGTTCAAGGTTGAGAACGATCCCCGCATCACGCGTCTCGGCAGAATACTGCGGCGCACCTCCATCGACGAGCTGCCGCAGCTGTTCAACGTGTTGCAGGGCACCATGAGCCTGGTGGGGCCACGCCCACAGATCCCCAGGGAGGTCGCCATGTACGACGCCGTGGCCGCCCGCCGGCTGCGGGCCAAGCCGGGCATGACCGGCCTGTGGCAGGTCAGTGGACGCTCCCTCCTGCCGTGGGAGGAGGCCATCCGCCTGGACCTGTTCTACGTGGACAACTGGACGCTGCTGCTGGACCTGAAGATCCTGTGCCGGACCGTCAAGGTGGTGCTGGCCCAGGAGGGCTCGGGGTGATGCGGTGCCGAGCGCCGCGGCGGCGCCCGGTAGCGTGGCCGAGTACCAACCCCGGGAGGACTCATGACTGAATTGCTGCCCCGTCACGGCCTCGGCTTCCTGGTCGTCGGCGGTCCCACCGTGGTCATCGACGTTGCCGGCCTGCGCCTGGTGCTCGACCCCACCTTCGACCCGCCCACCGACTACGGTGCCCTGCGCAAGACCCGCGGCCCGGCAGTGGAGGCGCAGGCACTCGCGGACGTCGACGTGGTGCTGGTCAGCCACGCCGACCATGCGGACAATCTCGACGTCTCCGGACGCGCCTTCGCCCTGGCTGCGCCGCGGCTGCTCACCAACCCCGGCTCGGCCCGCCAGCTCGGGGCGGGTGCCGAGGGCCTGGCCCCCTGGCAGTCCGCCTCGGTGGGCGACGGCGTCACCGTCACCGCCGTGCCCGCTCAGCACGGTCCTGCCGACGGTGAGACAGACGCCGCCGGATTCGTCAACTGCGAGGTCACCGGCTTCGTCATCCAGGCCCCCGGCACCACCATCTACTGCACCGGAGACAACGCCTCCCTGGAGCTGATCACCCGGGTCAAGGAGCGCTTGGGCGGCATTGACCACGCGGTGCTCAACGCAGGCCGGGCGACTGTGCCCGCGAAGCTTTCGGGCCGGCCATTGAGCCTTACCGCTGAGCGGGCCGGCGCAGCCGCACAGGTGCTCGGTGCGCCGCACGTCGTCGTCGTCCACCAGACCGGCTGGGAGCACTTCGCCGACGGGCCGGGAGCCACCCTGCGCGCATTCCGTGACGCCGGCATCCTGGACCGCCTGGACCGGACCCCCGAGGGCGAGTGGAGCATTTGCGGCGCACCACCCCGCCTCCGGAATAACCACCGAGATCGGTAGTTGTTACGTGCCGAGGTCGGTAGTTGTTACGTGCTGAGGTCGGTAGATATGACCGTCGGGACCAATCATCTAGGCTTGCTCGGGTTCGTCTTCGAGCAGGAAGCGGGAACAGGAGCACATGAGCAGCGAGCAGCAGCAGGATCGGCACACCCACGCCGGTGAGGAGACGGGGACTCACCCGGGTGCCGCCTTCGGCATCCCCGCCGGAGCGGAGGGCGAGGACGTCGTCGACGCCGTCTATGGACCCGGAGGAACATTCTCCGGCATCGACCCCGACCTGCTGCCCTACCTGGAGGCCGCAGACTCACCCGCGGGCGAGTCCCCGGCCCAGGCCGCCGAGGAGGACGCCGCTGCCGGCCACAGCAGGGAGCGGGACGAGGCTGAGGACCTGGCCGCCCTGCGCGAGCTGGTCGCCGCCAACATGGTGCCCGGCGGCGACCTCGACCGTCTGGATGCCCTTCTCGCTGAAGTGGACGCCGATGACAGCGACGACTGGGAGGACTGGGAGCCGGTTCTGCCCGACGCCGAGACCGAAGCGGCGGACGGTGACGACCGGCACCGCGCGGAACTGGCCGCGGCCGCGCACGCCGTCGAGGTGTCTGCCCGTATGCGGCAGGTAGAGGCGGAGATCCTCTCCCGCGCCCCGGAGCACCAGGTGCAGCCCTCACTGGAGCGCGTCGCAGCCGTGCTCGACATCCTGGGGAATCCCGAACGCAGCTACCGGATCGTGCATGTGGCCGGCACTAACGGCAAGACCTCCACAGCCCGTATGACCGAGCGGCTGCTTGCGGCAACGGGCATGCGCACCGGACGCTTCACCAGTCCGCACCTGGCCACGATCCGCGAGCGCATCGCCCTTGGCGGCGAGCCCATCAGCGAGGAGGACTTCATCGCCGCCTGGGAGGATGTCGCCCCCTACATCGAGATGGTCGACGCCCGTTCCCAGGCCGACGGCGGTCCGCGGCTGAGCTTCTTCGAAGTGCTCACGGTTATGGCACTGGCGGCATTCGCGGACCATCCGGTCGACGTGGCGGTGATCGAGGTCGGCATGGGCGGCACCTGGGACTCCACCAACGTTGTGCCCGGTGATGTCGAGGTCATCACCTCGATCGGACTCGACCACGGCACCTGGCTCGGCACCACCTTGGCGGAGGTCGCGGCCAACAAGGCCGGCATCATCAAGGACGGATCCACGCTGATCACGGCCGCGCAGCCGGAGGCGGTGCAGGCGGTGATCGCTGACGCGGCCCGCGCCCATCAGGTCCTGTGGCGGCGTGAGCTCGATGCGGAGGAGGACCCCGACGCCCCCGGTGCCGGCGTGCTGCGGGTGCTCGACCGCTCCCTGGGTGTCGGGGGCCAGATGGTCACGCTTGCAACGGCCGCCGCCGTGTACGAGGACGTGTTCGTTCCCCTTCACGGCGAGTATCAGGCGCATAACGCCCTGCTGGCACTGGCCGCCGCGGAGGCGGTCTTCGGTGGCAGGCAGCTTCCGGCGAAGGTCGTCGAGGACGGTTTCGCATCCGTCACCAGCCCTGGTCGCCTGGAGGTGCTGCGTACCAGCCCGACGGTGATCGTCGACGCCGGGCACAACCCTCACGGTGTTACCGCCCTGGCGGACGCCGTGGAGGAGGCCTTTGGCTTCCAGCACCTGGTCGCCGTCGTCGGGTTGATGAAGGACAAGGACGCCGAGGGCATCCTGTCCGTCCTGGAGCCGGCCTGTGATGCGGTGGTGTGCGTGCCCATTGATTCCCCACGGGCCATGGACGCCGAGGACCTGGGTGTAGTGGCGCGAGAGGTATTCGGTGCCGACCGGGTGGTGGTCGCACCGACGCTGCTGGCTGGAACGGAGCAGGCGGTGAACATGTCCGAGGGATTCGATGCGCCTCTGACCGCCTCGGGTGTGCTCATCATCGGCTCGGTAGTGCTGGCTGCGCAGGCGCGTGCGCTGTTCGGCAAGCCCTGACCCTTCAGGCCGGAACTCAGGTCATGCCGAGACCGGTCGATAAGGCGGTCGCGTGACCGCGACATTCGTTTAGACTCTGCCGGGCGGCATTGCACGAGATGTGCCCGTGGGGCCGCCGTAGCCCGCTAAACGGAAGGAACATCATGACCGACGCTCCCGAACGCATCCTCGTCCTGCTCAAGCCAGATGCCGTGGAGCGGCACCTGGTTGGTGAGATTCTGCGACGTATCGAGGCCAAGGGCTACGACCTCATCGCTCTGAAGCTGGTGGCACCCACTGCTGAGATCCTGGCCGCCCACTACGCCGAGCACGTTGACAAGCCCTTCTATCCCGGGGTCGTGGAGTACATGACCCGGGGGCCCGTCGTCGCCGTCGTCGTCGAGGGCGAGCGCGCGGTGGAGGGGGTGCGCTCACTGATGGGAGCGACCGACCCGACTACGGCGGCGCCTGGAACCATCCGCGGCGATCTCGGACGCGACTGGGGCACGAGCGCCATCCAGAACCTGGTGCACGGCTCGGACTCGCCGGCATCCGCCGAGCGTGAGATCGCGATCTGGTTCCCCGAGCTGGTGAACTGAACCGAGCTGCTGAAGCAGCGATAAAGCATGTGGGGCCGCCACCACACTGGTGCGGCCCCACATGCCGTTCAGACCGACCTCGGTACGTAAGATCTACCGACCTCGGTACGTAAGATCTACCGACCTCGGTACGTAAGATCTACCGACCTCGATACGTAAGATCTACCGACCTCGATACGTAAGATCTACCGACCTCGGCGGGGGAGCGAGGCGCTGCTGTCAGGCGGGGTGGCGGAACAGGACCTCCTTGAGCGGTACCCGGGCACCCGTGCGAGTGACCGCCCGCGTGTACACCTTCGCCGCCAGCCACACGAAGGCCGGGATGAACACCAGGGTGATCGCCATCGCCGTGAGCTGCTCGCCCCAGGAGGACACGCCGAGTACTAGTCGGGCCGGCATCAGGAAGGGCGCGAAGGGCGGCAGGTAGGACAACACCCGGTACAGCAGCGAGGACGGATCGCCCAACGCCATCACGAAAGACAGTATGTACGGGATCATGAGCGTCATGGTCAGGGGCATGACCACGGTGGCGACGTCCTCCTGGCGGCTGACCAGTGCCCCTGCGGCCGCGTAACCGACCGCGTAGATCGCGTAGCCCACGATCATCCAGACGACCATGGCGATCAGCGCGGTATCAATGTCGACGGCGCCGTCGGGCAGCACGCCGCTCAGCTTGGCTGTGATTCCGGTGACCACACCGATCAGGCCGTAGGAGACCAGCACGGCGGTGCCGGTGCCGAGGATCTTGCCCGCCAGCAGGGAGGTGGGGCGTACACAGGCCAGCAGGATCTCCACGATGCGGCTGGACTTCTCCTCCACCACGCCCATGGCGATCGTCTGCCCGCCGCCCATGACGACGACGAACAGCAGGATGTCGATGATCAGCAGCACGGTGTAGCGGGCACCGAAGTTCTCGCCGTCGCGGTCGGGTGGGTCGAGGGCCTCAACCTGGGGCGCGGCATCGGCCAGCGATGCCGCCACCTGGGTGGGGTCGCCGCCCAGGGCGGTGATCTGCTCGGACAGGGCCGACTGCTGAAGCACGTTGGTGACGGCGGCGAGCACCGCCTGGTCGACGTTGTCCTCCTCGGTCACTTTCAGCGCGGGGGAGGGGCCGGTCAGGTCGAGCACCATGTCCACGTCGCCGTCGTCGGTGGTGATGCCGAGGGCCGCCTCGACGTCGGTGCCCGAGACGTCGGTGACGGTGACGGGTACGCCGTTGGTGCCGGTGACCTGTTCCAGGGCGGGTGTGAGCGCGGTGGCGGTCGCCGCGTCCGGCGCGGATACGCCCAGCCGGTAGGGCTCGTCCTCGCCGCCCGTCAGGTGGGCGACCACGAGGATGCCGCCGACGGCGAGGACCAGCATGATTAGCGTGGAGATCACCGCCGAGCGCTTGAACAACTGGGTGCGCAGCTCGCGGCCGGCTACCAGGCGGATCTCCTGGGAACGGGAGATGGTGGTGCTGGAGTGTTCGGGGGCGGGCACGGCTCAGGCCTCCTGTCCGGTCGTGGGGGCGGGGGATGTGGCGGGGGCGGCGAGTGCCTCGCGGAAGACCTCGGTGAGCGGACGGGCGACGGGGCCGAGCTCGCGCAGCCGTCCCAGGTGCTGGGCCGCCTCCAACAACCGCTGTTCGTCGGGGCCGCCGGCCATGACGGTCACCCGCGCGCCCGCGGCAATGGGCTCGGCGCTCGCCTCCACCCCGGGGGCTCCGGCCAGCATGGCGCGGGCGGCGCCGACGGCGGCCTCGGGCTCGCCCGCGACCTCGACGACGGCGCGCCAGCGCGGCTCGGCGCCCGCCTGCAGCTCGGCCACGGTGCCGTCGGCAACCAGCCGGCCCTCCCGGATGATGACCACGCGGTCGCACAGCCGCTGCACGACGTCGAGCTGGTGGGAGGAGAACAGCGTGGGCACCCCGGCCGCGGCCCGCTCGCGCAGCACCTGGCTCATCACGTCCACCGCCACCGGGTCCAGGCCGGAGAAGGGCTCGTCCAGGATCAGCAGGTCGGGGTCGGAGACCAGGGCGGCCGCCAGCTGGACGCGCTGCTGGTTGCCCAGGGAGAGCTTCTGCACCTCATCGTCGCGGCGGGCGGCGATGTCCAGCCGCTCGGTCCACTGCTCGCTCGCGCGCCGGGCGGCCGCGGCCGCCACCCCGTGCAGGCGGGCCAGGTAGGTCAGCTGCTCACCGACCTTCATCTTCGGGTACAGGCCCCGCTCCTCGGGCATGTAGCCGATGCGACGCCGCTCGGCGGCACCCACCGGCACGCCGTCCCAGGTCACGGAGCCGGCGTCGGCGGTCAGCACCCCCATGACGATGCGCATAGTGGTGGACTTGCCGGCGCCGTTGGCGCCCACGAAGCCCACGATCTCGCCGTCACCCAGGCGCAGGGACAGGTCGTCGAGAGCCCGCAGGCTCCCAAAGCGTTTGGACAGGTTGGCGATGTCTAGCAAGAGGGCTCCAATCGTGATCGGCCGCGTTAAGTCTGCTTGACTTGTGAAGCGTGCTTCCTCGCGCCGGAAATGTCAAGTATGCTTTCCGGCGTGTCCGCCGTGAGCGGTCCGGTCCTGCCCGTGATTGGTGCGTCGCGCTTAACGGCGCTCGCTTGGCGTTGGCAGCGCCCGACCCCGGCAGCCACCACCGCGGCGAGTGAACTCGGCGCGGGACTTGTGCTGAACACGGTGAATGCTGCGGCACGGGGCGGCCCGGCTGGTTTCGGCTGGCTTCCGGCTTTCCCGCTATCGTTGGCGTGTGCACCTGAAGACGTTGACGATGAAGGGGTTCAAGTCCTTCGCCTCGTCAACCACCCTGCGCCTGGAGCCGGGCATCACCGCCGTGGTGGGCCCGAACGGCTCGGGCAAGTCCAATGTGGTGGACGCCCTGACCTGGGTGATGGGGGAGCAGGGTGCCAAGAACCTGCGCGGCGGCTCCATGGCCGACGTCATCTTCGCCGGCGCCGGCTCCCGCCCCGCGCTCGGCCGCGCCGAGGTCTCCCTGACGATCGACAACGCCGATGGCGCCCTGCCGATCGACTACAGCGAGGTGACCATCACCCGCACCCTGTTCCGCGGCGGCGGCAGCGAGTACCAGATCAACGGCGCCACCTGCCGCCTGCTGGACGTGCAGGAGCTCCTTTCCGATACCGGCATGGGCCGGCAGATGCACGTGGTGGTCGGCCAGGGGCAGCTCGACGCCGTCCTCACCGCCACCCCGGAGGAGCGGCGCGGCTTCATCGAGGAGGCCGCCGGCGTCCTCAAGCACCGGCGGCGCAAGGAACGGGCCCTGCGCAAACTCGACTCCATGGCGGCGGACCTGACTCGGCTGACCGACCTTACCGCCGAGCTGCACCGCCAGCTCGGCCCGCTGGCTCGGCAGGCCGCCGTCGCCCGGCGCGCCCACGTCATCCAGGCGGAGGTCCGTGACGCCACCGCCCGGCTCCTGGCCGACGACGTCGTCCAGGTTCAGTCCCTGCTTGAGGCCGGCGAGGAGGATCAGGCCCGTCTGGCCGGCCGACGTGCCGCGCTGGAGGAGTCCGAGCGGGTCGCCCGCGCCAGGCTTGAGGAGCTGACCGCCGTGGAGGCCACCTCCGGGCAGCGCCTGGCCCGCGCCACCGCCACCTGGGAGGAGCTCACCGCGGCCGCCCAGTCCCTGGCCGCCCTTGCGGACGTGGCCGCTGAGCGGGTGCGCGGCCTGGCAAACGCCCCCAGGCCCGCCAGCGGCACGGACCCGGAGGAGCTGGAGCGCCGGGCGCGCGAGGCCGCAGCGGAGGAGGAGGAGCTCGCCGCGGCCATTGAGTCCGCCGGCGCCGCCCTGGTGGAGGCCACCCAGAAGCGGGTCGACGCCGAGGCCGCCGCGGCTGCCTCCGAGCAGCGGCTGACGGCCCTGCAGTCCCAACGTGCGGAGCACCGGGAGCTGCTGGCCCGCGCCGGCGGCCGCCTGGCTTCTGCCCGCTCCCGCCATGAGGCCGCCCGAGCGGCAGTAGAGCAGGCGCGCACCGGCCTGGAGGCCGCGCAGGCACGCGCATCCGAGGCGGCTCACGCCCTGGCGCAGGCCACGACCAAGGACGCAGATCGGCCCGGGGCGCCAGGAGACGCCGGCCACCCCGACGCCTCCGTCGACGAGCAGGCCAGTGCCGCCGCCGCGCACGAGGCCGCCACGGCCGCGCTGAACGCGGCCCGCGATGCCGTGTCCGCCGCGAACGACACTCGTCGCGAGGCCGCCGCCGAGCTGGCCACCTGGACCGCTCGCCGCGACGCCCTCGCCCTGTCCCTGCGCGCTCAGGACGCCACCGCCGAACTGGCACAAGCCGGCCTGCCCGGCATCCTCGGCCCGCTCGCCCGCGCGGTCACGGTGACCCCCGGCTGGGAGAACGCCCTGGCCGCACTGCTCGGAGAGCTGGCCGGAGCTGCGATCGTCGCCGACACCGCTGCCGCCGTCGCCGCCCTCACCCGCGCCCGCAGCCAGGAGGACGGGGGCCTGCGGCTGGTCATCCAAGGCGGCGACGACGGCGATGCCGCCGACCCCGTCGCGCCGGCGGCCGGGACTGCCGTCGGCCCACCCGGTGTGCCCGCCGGTGCACAGTCGGCGCCCGGGCTCATCACCGCCGAATCCCCGGCGCTGACCCGCACTCTGAACGTGCTGCTGGCCGACGCCTGGGTGGTTCCCGACCTGCCGACCGCCCGGACACTGCGTGAGGCCGTGCCCGGCGCGGTCGTCGCCACCCGCGACGGCGACGTGCTCGCCCCCACCTGGGCCACCGGTGCCGGTGAGGGCGTCTCCTCCGTGCTCGCTCTTGCCGCAGCCCATGAGGAGGCGGCCGCCCGGGCGACGGCGGCGGTCACGGCGGAGCAACAGGCAGACGCGGCCCTGAGCGCGGCCCGCCAAGCGGAGGCCACCGCCCGCAACGCCGTTGCCGAGGCGCTGACGAGGCTGCGTGCCGCCGACGCCGAGGCCGCCCGTGTGGCGGAGGAACTGGCGCGCCTGAACTCCGCCGCCCGTGCCGCCGAGGAGGAGGCCGGACGGGCTCGCCGAGTCCTGGAACGCGCCGAGGCGGAGGCGGCCCAGCGCACCGCGGAGCTCGCCTCGGCCCAGGCCGCCTTGACAGAGTTGGAGAGCCGCCCGCTGACCGTCGGCCCCGCCGACGATAACGGGGACGGCCCCGCATCGCGCGCGGATGCGAGCGCGAATGCGGGCCCGGGCACGGGTGGTGCCCGGGAAGTGGACATTGACGCCGCCATCGATGCCGCCCGCGCAGTCCGTGAGGCCGCCTCCCGGGCCGCAACGGCCGCCCGCGCGGACGAGACGGAGGCCCGCCTGGCGTTGCGCACCGCGGAGGAGAGGGAGCGCGGCGTGCGCGGCCGCGCCGACTCGCTGCGTGCCGCAGCCCGCCGCGAGCGTCAGCAGCGCGCCGCCGCCGAGCGCGCCGAACAGGTGCGCGCCGCCCGGATGCGGACCGCGGCACAGGTGCGCGACCAGTCCCGTACCGCAGCCGACACCGCCCGCACCTGGGTGGAACAGGCCCAGGGCGAGCGCGCCCGCATTGAGGTCGAGCGTGCCGATGCCGCCGCCGCGGCCGCCGATGTGCGCAAGCAGCTCGACGCCCTGGCCGGTGAGATGGGCGCCCTGTCCGATGCGGCCCACCGCGATGAGATCGCGCGCGCCGAGCAGAGCATGCGCCTGGAGAACCTGGCCGAGCGCGCCATGAACGAGCTCGGCCTGGAGCTGGACCCCTTGGTGGAGGAGTACGGGCCCCACATGCCCGTGCTGGAGGCGGTGGAGGAGACCACCGAGGCGGGCGCTGAGGAGGCTGCCGACGCCGAGGACGGGACGGTTCCGCCCCAGGTGCGCAGGGGCGGTCGTCCTTACGTGCGCGCCGAGCAGGAGCGGCGCCTGAAGCGCGCGAGCCGGGACCTGGCCCGCCTGGGCAAGGTCAATCCGCTTGCCCTGGAGGAGCATGCGGCCCTGGAGGAGCGTCACCGCTTCCTGGCCGAGCAGCTCGCCGATCTCAAGCAGTCCCGGGCGGACCTGCTGCGCATCGTTGAAGACGTGGATCAGCGAGTGCAGGAGGTGTTCACCCAGGCCTACGCGGATACGGCCCGCGAGTTCGCGATCGTCTTCGACCGGCTCTTCCCCGGTGGCGAGGGGCGTTTGGTGCTGACCGACCCCGACGACATGCTCACCACCGGCATCGACATCGAGGCCCGCCCCGCAGGCAAGAAGGTCAAGCGCCTGTCACTGCTGTCCGGCGGGGAGCGCTCGCTGGCCGCAGTTGCCCTGCTGGTGGCGATCTTCCGGGCCCGGCCCTCGCCCTTCTACGTCATGGACGAGGTGGAGGCGGCCCTGGACGACACCAATCTGGGGCGGCTGCTGGACATCTTCACCGAGCTGCGCGCCTCCAGCCAGCTGATCATCATCACCCACCAGAAGCGCACCATGGAGATCGCCGACGCCCTGTACGGCATCACCATGCGCGACGGCGTCACCCAGGCGGTCTCCCAGCGGCTCTCACCAGAAGCCCAGGGTGACGGGGGAGCGTAGGGGTGAACTGTGATGAACACGGCGCTGCCGGGTGGGCGACACGGCGCCCCGGCCTCGGCGGCACCGTGACGAACGGAAGGCAGAATAATGCCCATGGGCTCCATGATCCTCCCCCTCGCCGTCGTCCTCGTCGCCGCCCTGATTGTGCTCGGCCTGGTCGTCGCCGAGCGCTACCCGGTCGCCACCTGGCGTGACCGGCTGCGTGATCTGGCAGGGGTGGCCCGCGAGAAGGAGGAGCCGGTTACCGTGGTGCCGCAGGAGGCCCGGCTCGAGGACCTCATGACGCGGGACGACTCTGCCGTCTACGTCGGTACGGACTCCTTCTCCGGACTCGTGGACGTGGTCGAGAAGGCCATGGACACCGCCGAGGCCAAGGCGGCCGAGGTACGTCGCGGCAAGGACGCGGCCGCGGCCCGCCGCGGCCGCGAGACCGCGGTGCAGCACTACTGATGCCCGCAGCGTCGGGAGAAGCCGGGCCTGGCGGCGGGTAGACCGCCCCTTAGTCCCGTGGCGAAGCTCCCGCCGCGCAGTTGACGGCGATCAGGCATGATGGGGTCATGGATCCCTTGCTGATCGTCCTCATAGTCGTCGTCGTACTCGCCGTTGCCGGTGGGATCTGGTTCTATGCGGGGCGCAACCGCGGCGGTCAGGTGCCGCCGGAGGTCAGCGCCCACAAGCCCACCAGCGCCGACGACGTCCTGCTGACCCCGCCGCAGGAGGAGGCCACTGAGCCTCAGGTGGCGCCCGGAGGGCCGCCGCCGGAGGCGGCTGCCGCGCCGCAGCCCGCCGAGCAGGCCGCGCCCGCCACCCTGGAGCGCCCCGAGTCGATCCCCGGCCGCATGCAGCGCCTGCGCTCGCGCCTGGCCGGCGCCGGGGGCTTCGGACGAGCCATCCTGTCGGTCCTGTCCCGCGGTGACCTCACCGAGGCCGACTGGGAGGAGATTGAAGACACGCTGCTGACCTCTGACCTTGGCATTGAGGTGACCACCTCGCTGATGGAGGAACTGCGCACCCAGGCCAAGGTGCTGGACACCTCCGACCCCGCGGCCATCCGCGCCGTCCTGCGCGCGGAGCTGCTCGCGCTGGTGGACCCCTCCATGGACCGTTCCCTGAATCTCGCCAAGCCCACGCCTGCCGCAGGCTGGAACGACACCGACGGGGAGCCGGCCGCCGCCGTCCTCATGGTCGGGGTCAACGGCACCGGCAAGACCACTACCTGCGGGAAGCTGGCGCGCGTACTCGTCGCCGAGGACAAGAGCGTCGTCATGGGAGCGGCGGACACCTTCCGTGCCGCAGCCGCCGAGCAGCTGACGACTTGGGGCGAGCGCGTCGGCGTCGAGGTGGTTCGCTCCGAGCGCGAGGGCGCCGACCCCGCATCCGTCGCCTATGACGCCGCCCGCGCCGCCGCCCGGCAGGGAGTCGACGTGGTGGTGGTGGACACGGCCGGACGCCTGCAGAACAAGGCGGGGCTGATGGACGAGCTGGGCAAGATCAAGCGTGTCATGGAGAAGGTCGCCCCGGTCGGTGAGGTACTGCTGGTGCTGGATGCAACCACCGGGCAGAACGGCATGCGCCAGGCGCAGGTCTTCTCCGAGGCCGTCGGCATCACCGGGATCGTGCTGACCAAGCTGGACGGAACCGCCAAGGGCGGCATCGTCGTCACCGTGCAGAAGGAGCTCGGCGTGCCCGTCAAGCTGGTCGGCCTGGGGGAGGGCGCTGATGACCTGGCGCCCTTCGACCCGGAGGGCTTCGTCGACGCCCTGGTCGAATGACGCAGCCGCGTCGACGCAGTGATGTGCCGCTGATGTCACTGTGCGTGAGGGCCCGCACGTCCCCCGGGTGGGACGGCGCGGGCCCTCACCGCTATCCTGAAGCGTGCGCCGCGCCCGGCGTCGGCGCGCACAACCAGCCTGCCCCTCCAACCACTTGCGCCATCGCGCCAAGGAAGGACCCCGCGTGTTCGGCAACCTCTCCGACCGGCTCACCGCCTCGTTCAAGTCGCTGCGCGGCAAGGGCCGCCTGAGCGAAGCGGACGTTGACGCCACCGTCTCCGAGATCCGCCGCGCCCTCCTGGAGGCCGACGTCGCCCTGCCGGTGGTGCGCTCCTTCACCGCCGCCGTGCGGGAGAAGGCCAAGGACGCCGCCCGCTCACAGGCCCTGAACCCGGCCCAGCAGGTCATACGCATCGTCAACGACGAGCTCATCGAGGTGCTGGGGGGCGAGTCCCGCGAGCTCAACTGGGCGGATCGCGGACCCACCGTCATCATGCTCGCCGGCCTGCAGGGTGCTGGTAAGACCACGCTCGCGGGCAAGCTCGGCCGTTGGCTGAAGCGTGACCACAAGCGCACCCTCCTGGTGGCATCCGACCTGCAGCGCCCCAACGCCGTCACGCAGCTGAGCGTGGTGGCCGAGCGCGCCGGCGTGGACGTGTGGGCCCCCGAGCCGGGCAACGGCGTGGGCGACCCGGTTGCGGTGGCCCGCAGCGGCGTCGAGCAGGGCCGGGCCAAGGGCTACGACGTCGTCGTCATCGACACCGCCGGCCGCCTGGGCGTAGACGCGGAGATGATGGACCAGGCCATTCGTATCCGCGACGCAGTCTCGCCCCACGAGATCCTGTTCGTCCTGGACGCGATGGTCGGGCAGGACGCCGTCAACACCTCCGTGGCCTTCCGCGACGGCGTCGGCTTCACCGGCGTGGTGCTGTCCAAGCTCGACGGCGACGCCCGCGGTGGCGCCGCCCTCTCGGTGCGCGGGGTGACCGGCGCGCCCGTGCTGTTCTCCTCCACCGGTGAGGGGCTGGACGACTTCGAGCGCTTCCACGCCGACCGCATGGCCTCCCGCATCCTGGACATGGGTGACCTGCTCACCCTGATCGAGCAGGCCGAGCGGGCCTTCGATGAGAAGGAGGCCGAGGACGCCGCCGCCAAGCTCGCCTCTGGCACCTTCACCCTTGACGACTTCCTGGCTCAACTGCGCCAGATCCGCAAGATGGGGTCGATGAAGAAGCTGCTGGGCATGATGCCCGGCATGGGGCAGATGCGCGACGCCCTGGAGAACTTCGATGAACGCGAGGTCGACCGCATCGAGGCGATCGTCTGCTCCATGACGCCCGCGGAGCGCCGCGACCTGTCCATCCTCAACGGCTCGCGCCGCTCCCGCATCGCCAAGGGGTCCGGGACCACGGTGCAGGCCGTCAACGAGCTGGTCAACCGCTTCGAGGCCGCCAAGAAGATGATGGAGGCCATGGCGGCCGGTGGTCCGGGAGCCCTGGGCGGACCCGGCGGCATGCCCGGCATGGGCTCGCTGCCCTCGACGGGCAAGCGTGCCAAGGCTCGCCAGGCGCCCAAGGGCAAGAAGCGCAAGGGTGGCAAGAAGGGCCGCTCCGGCAACCCGGCCAAGGCCGCCCAGCAGGCGCGCGAGGCCGCTGCCGCCCGGGCGCAGAAGGCCACGGGCGCGGCAGAGGCTCCCGCCCCCGCCCCGGCCGGCTCCGCCTTCGGGCTGGGACAGCCCGCCGCTCCCGCCCCGGCGGCCGCCACCTACGGCATCATGCCCACTCAGGACAACGCGGCGCAGCAGTCGCAGCCCGGCGGCGACGAGGTCGCCGACGCCATGGCCGCCCTGCCGGAGGACCTGCGCCGCCACCTGGGCCTGGGCTGAGGGCGACGCCTGCGCTCACGACTCAGCTCGTCGGCGCGTAGGCGATGACCTCGGAGCCCACGAGCATGAGGATCAGGTCATCGGTAATGCGTGCCAGCGCATGGCCCTTGGAGCGATCTCGCGAGAACGCCGGGATCTGTGCCTGTCCTGAGCGCGTGTTGAAGACAACTGTCCACGTGATCTCGTCCCCTCGTGTCACAAGCAAAAGGCTGGAGCCGTCGCCGGTCACCGCCGACGCCCCCTGGTAGTAATCGGCGTCGAGGCGGCTGTCTATGAGCACGTCGGCGGGAAGCTCAACATCGGAGCCGTTCAGCGTGCATGTGGATGTGCTCTGGCACCGCAGGACCACATCCGCCCAATCGAAGTCTCCGTCGCGGTAGGCCGCACGCAGCTGGGCGAGCATCGGTAGCTGGTCGCCTGCGAGCATCACCGTGGGACGCTCATCGATGACGGGAAACTGCTCTCCCTCCTGGCCGTCGGCTGTAATCAGCGTGGCTTGGCGCTGGATTCCGGACAGTAGCATCCAGCCGTCGCGGGCCGGAATGAAGACGTAGGGGGTGTCGATTTCTGTGTCGGGCCACCTGCCGTGGATGGATCCGTCCGCCAACGACAGCACCGTGTATGCCCGGGCGCTTCTGGACTCGGTGTTCAGCCGTGCAAGTAGCGAGCCGGGCTGCGTGCTGCCGCCGGGAAGGTAGCCGAGGATTGGATCGAGCGACTCCTCCTTGTAGTTCTGCTTCCATCTTTGCGAGGGGGCGCCGCCATTCCAATCCCAGGCCGAGCAGGAGGAGCCCTCGGTAATCCTGTAGGAGCGTGCACAGCTAATGGCTAACTCCTCGCCGACGGTGACGACTGTGCCTACCTGATCGGCCCAGGGAGCCCGTGTCAGGTCGCCGGTAGACGGGTCGATCAGCAGGCCTCCGGCCACCAAGTAACCTCCCCACCACTGGCCGTAGCCGTGAAGGTAGATGCGGTTGACGGCCTCGCCGTCGACGTCGTCTCCGGAACGGGCCCAAAGGCGCTCCGCGCCCGTAGGGGTCAGGCGATAGCCGACGAGCCTTCCGGGCGTGTCCCGGGAACGGCTGGAGGCGATCACCAGGCAGTCTCCGGCGGAGAACGCCTGCCAGGACGGAGCGGTCAACACATCGCCCCAGCCGACATCCATACGCCACGTCTCCTCCCAGCCTGTCGGATCGGAGGGGGAGGCGAGGCTCGCCGTCGTCGAACATCCTGTATGGGCCGGTGGTTCGACCGTATGGTTCACACTCCGGAGCGTGGCGGACGCGGATGCGGTCGCCGTGGGTGCGCCCGCCGGGTCGACCCCTCCGCCGAGTACGCCGACGCACACGACGACAACCGCGGCTAAGACGATGACCCCGCTCGTCAGAGCCCGGAAGCGCCCGGCCGTATTCGGCGTGCGCGGCGTGCGCTCCAAGACTCTGCGCTGCGGCTCGCCGAAGCTGCGCGTCCTGGCGGCGGGGCCGTGCTGCACGTTGGCGGTGGAGCCCATCGACTTCGGAGGTGCCGCGGGTACCCCATTGGCGGTTGGGGGCTCGACCGGGCTGCGGCCTATCAGCTCACGCGGTGGCCGGATGGAGGAGGGCGCCCCGGGTGGCCGGATGCTGCGACGGGAGAACAGGCTCATGCCCCGAACATTACGGTACGGTCAACCGGGGTGGTGGGCAGTCTCGGAATTGGAAACCTGGACGGGTCGTGTCGTGTCCACTCCTCGTGCACGGGCCATCCGCAGCCGTTGCCTGCGGTAACCTCACACCCGCCCCGCCATCCCCGACGGACGGAAACCACCGTGTCCGCTGCACTCACCGACGCCCTGTCCAGCTTCGAGGGCTTTATCTCCGGCAACATCCTGGTCTGGATTCTGCTGGGCACCGGCCTGTACCTGACCGTACGCACGCGCGCCGTTCAGCTGCGCCTGTTCGTGCGCGCCGTCCGGCTGGTCGCGCACTCCCGCCACCAGCGCGGCTCCCTGTCCAGCTTCCAGGCCTTCGTGATCGGCCTGGGCGGGCGCGTGGGCACCGGCAACATCGCCGGCGTGGCCCTGGCCGTCACCCTCGGCGGCCCGGGCGCCCTGCTGTGGATGTGGGTGGTGGCGATCCTCGGTATGGCCACCAGCTTCGCCGAGTCGACCCTGGCCCAGGTGTTCAAGGTCCGTAACGTCGACGGCATCTTCCGGGGCGGTCCCGCCTACTACATGCAGCGCGGCATCGGCCGCGGCCTGGGGCGGGGCATGGGCGTGGTGTTCGCGGTCATGCTGGTGTTCTCCTACGGGCTCATCTTCCCGATGGTGCAGTCCAACACCATCGCCGTGACGCTGTCAGAGGCACACGGCGTGAGCACGCCGGTCACGGCAGTGGTGCTCATGGCGCTGACCGCTCCGATCCTCCTGGCCGGCATGCGAGTGGTGGCAAAGGTGACCGAGTGGCTCGTACCGCTGATGGCCCTGGCGTACCTGGTGGTGGTACTCGTGGTCATCGTCGTTTCCGTCGACCGGGTGCCCGGCGCCTTCGCGGATATCTTCGCCGGTGCCTTCAACCTGCGCTCCGGCCTGGCCGGCACCGGCGGCGGCTTCTTCGCCACCTTCCTCAACGGCACCAAGCGCGGCCTGTTCTCCAACGAGGCCGGCCAGGGGTCCTCCCCGAACGGCGCCGCCACGGCTGACGTCGCCCACCCCGTCACCCAGGGGCTCATCCAGGCGCTGGGCGTATGCGTGGACACGATCCTGATCTGCACCGCCACCGGACTGACCATCCTGCTGTCCTCTCCTGCGGTCTACACGCCGGGGAAGGAGCCGCAGTGGGCGGAGACCACCCTGGTCCAGCACGCCCTGGGCGACGCCGTGCCCGGCAACTGGGTCATCTGGTTCATGAGCTTCGTGGTGCTCACCTTCGCCTACTCCTCGGTGCTGGGATACTCCGCCTTCGCAGAGATCAATGTCAGCTACCTCGGCGGCGGTCGCCGCGCCGGCACGGTCCTGCGTCTGGCCATGACGGTCGCCACGGGGCTGGGCGCTCTGGCAGCCCTGGAGCTGGCCTGGGTGATGGCCGATGTGGCCTTGGCACTGATGACGATCCTGAACCTGGTGGCCGTGCTGTGGCTCTCGCGCTGGGTGCTGGCGGCGCTTGCGGACTACGATGCCCAGCGGCGCGACGGCGTGGCCGAGCCGGTGTTCGTAGCCCCGGGGAACCCCCTTCTGCCGGGCGAGCTCGGCGGCGACGTGTGGACCGCGGATCGTGCGGCCATGCGCCAGGAAAGCCTCCATGAGGAGATCTGAGCCCTGCCCCGCTGCCGGTGGATGCCTCCGGTGCGGAGCCGGACCGGGCGGCGGGCGCGCCCACACGCCCCGTGGGTGCCCGCGGGTGCTCTGTGGGCGATATCGCATGGATTCCGCGCGGCGCGGGCGCTGCACGGCTGGCACGCGGCGGCGTCGCTCTGGCAGAATGCACGGCTGTACTCGACCGTTCCCGGTCCCTCTCCCGGTGCGATCGCGTCTCGGCCTCAACCGGCCCCCGTTGCTGTAACCCCACCGGGAACCGGCATGGGCCAAACCATCGAGAACCAGGAGTTTCAACCAAGTGGCAGTCAAGATTCGCCTCAAGCGCCTCGGCAAGAAGTTCGCCCCCTTCTACCGGGTCGTCGTCGTCGATTCCCGCAAGAAGCGCGACGGACGCGTCATCGAGGAGATCGGCGTTTACGACCCGATGCAGGAGCCCTCGCTCATCCGCATCGACTCCGAGCGGGCCCAGTACTGGCTCGGTGTGGGCGCGCAGCCCTCGAACACCGTATTCAACCTGCTCAAGATCACCGGCGATTACCACACCTTCAAGGGCCTGACGGGCGTCAAGCCCCGGCTGAAGGTCAAGGACGTCGAGGCCGAGGCCGCCGCCAAGCAGGCCGCCGTCAAGGCCGTCGCGGACGACGCCGAGAAGCGCAAGGCCGATGCCGCCGTCGCACAGGCGAAGGCGGAGGCCGAGTCCCAGGCCGATGAGGCCGCCGAGGCCCCGGCCGAGGAGGCCTGACGTGCTCGCCGACGCACTTGAGCACCTCGTGCGCGGCATCGTCGACAACCCCGACGACGTCACCGTGACCGCCCGGACTCTGCGCCGCGGCGACCTGCTTGAGGTTCGGGTCAACCCCGACGACCTCGGGCGGGTGATCGGCCGCTCCGGCCGGACCGCGCGCGCACTGCGCACGGTCGTCGGCGCCCTGGCGGACTCGCCGGTGCGCGTGGACGTCGTCGACACCGACCGTCGCTGAGGAGCACGTCCCCAACAACAGCGGACGCCGCCGCCCGATCCCACCCCGGGATGCGGGCGGCGGCGTTTTCAACAGTGCCCGCCAACACAAGACCGCGGGGGGGATGGCGTGCGGGTGGGTTGTCGGCGCGGAGGTGTTGCATTTGGACCGGGTTGCCGGCGCGGACGTGTGTTTTGCCAGGCGGCGTGCGGTGGCCGAGTTTTTGCACGACCCGGGCGACGCTGCACGACCTTGGTGCGCGCTCCACGACCCCGGGGTGGTCGTGCAACAGGCACCAAGGTCGTGGAACGCGGCCCGAGGTCGTGCAGTATCACCCTCCTGCATCAAGCCGGGACCGGTACCCCACACAAACCATGACGAACTGACACGCACACTCGGCGCCTCCGCCTACTGCGAGCCTTTGTACCCTGGTGTGCGGGTATTTGCTGCACACCAGGGTACAAGCGCACGCAGCAGAGGGTGCCCGCGGTGCCGGCGCGCATGGCGTTCTGGCGGTGGTGGTGCCTGCGCTGGTGGTGCGCACGGTAGGTTGGGGCCGTGCTGCTTACTGTCGCTGTCATCGGACCCGCCCACGCGCTCAAGGGCGAGGTCCGCCTGGAAGTCCGCACCGATGACCCCGAGGGCCGACTCGCGCCGGGCAGCGTGCTGCCGGCTGAGCCCGCCACCGGTCCCGCCGCCTCCGGGCACCTTACCGTCTCCAGGCTGCGCTTCGACGGCTCCCGCTGGTTCGCCGCCTTCGCCGAGGCCCCCGACCGAACCGCCGCGGAGGCGCTGCGCGGCGTCAAACTGCTGGTTGAGACCGACGCCGAGGAGCCGGAGGACGACGCCTGGTACACCCACGAACTAGTTGGCATGACCGCCGTGCGGGTCCTGGACGACGGCTCCGAGCAGGTCCTGGGTGAGGTCACCGGCATGGAGCCCGGCGTGGCCCAGGACCGGCTGGTGGTGCGCACCCCCGACGGCCAGGAGGTCGCCGTCCCCTTCGTGGAGGAGCTGGTCCCTGAGGTCGAGCCCGAATCCGGCACGGTAGTCATAGATCCGCCCGGCGGCCTGTTCCCCGGGGTGGGCGAGGCGGAGGAGGATCGGTGACCCGGCCCGCCGCATCGCCCCCGTCGCCTGCCTGCGCCCCCGCGTCCCCGCCCCTGCGGCTGGACGTGGTCAGCATTTTTCCCGACTACCTGCGGGTACTGGAGCTGTCCCTGATAGGGCGCGCCGCCACGGACGGCGTACTGGACCTGCACGTGCACGACCTGCGTGACTGGACTCATGACCGCCACCGCACCGTGGATGACACCCCCATCGGCGGGGGAGCGGGCATGGTGATGAAGCCCGACGTGTGGGGCGCCGCCCTCGACGACGTCCTCGCCGCCCCCCTGCCCGCAGCGCCCGCCCCCGGGAACGTCAAGGATGCGCCTGCGCCCCCTCCCGGCGCCCGCCCCGCCGAGCCCCGCCGGGTCCTGGTGATCCCCACCCCGTCCGGCGACCTGTTCACCCAGCGCACTGCCGAGGACCTGGCCGGCGCGGCGCAGCTCGTCTTCGCCTGCGGACGCTACGAGGGCATCGACGCCCGGGTGGCCGAGTACTACGCCGCCCACGGCGTGGAGGTGCGTGAGGCCTCCATCGGCGACTACGTGCTCAACGGGGGTGAGGCCGCCGCACTGGTCATGATCGAGGCCATTGCGCGACTGCGTCCCGGAGTGCTGGGCAACCCCGACTCCATCGTGGAGGAGTCCCACACCGGCGCGGGCCTGCTGGAGTACCCCGTTTACACCCGGCCGGTCGCCTGGCGTGGGCATGACCTGTCCACGGAGCAGCCGGTGCTCCTGTCCGGTGACCACGCCCGCATCGCCCGCCACCGGCGCGATCAGGCCATCACCCGTACGGCCGTGCGCCGCCCCGACCTGGTGGCTGGCATCGACACCGCCCTCCTGGACGCCGGTGACCGCGTCGCCCTGGCCCGCAACGGCTGGGTGGCGCCTGCGGGCGGCAGCCACCCGGTACCGCTGGTGATTCGCCCGGCCCGGGAGCCTGACCTCGACGCGCTCGCGGACCTGGCTGCACGCACCTTCCCCGACGCCTGCCCGAGCTTCCTCACCGCCGATCAGGTCGCCGCCCACATCGCCGCCAACCTGTCCCCGCAGCGCCTGGCCACGTGGTTGGAGGACCCACGGGTGGTGCTGACGGTGGCGGAGCTTCCGGACGGCCTGCCCGCCCTCACCTGTGACGGCGCGGCGGCTGAGCCGCTTCCCCGCGGAGCCCTGGTCGGCTACAGCGCCGTGCTCGCCGAGCTCCCCGACGCCGACGGCGCGCTCCCGGTCGGCCTCGACCCGCGCCCGCGCGCCGTGACCGTCCCGGACGACGCCGATGGTGCCGGATTGGCCGCGGAGCTGTCCAAGGTGTACGTCGACGCCCGGCTGCGCGGCTCGGGGATCGCGGCAGTCCTGCTCGCCGAGGCCATTTGCGATGCAGACACCCTGGGCGCAACCGTCCTGTGGCTGGGCACCAACGACGCCAACAGGCGCGCCCAGAAGGCGTACCGGCGCGTCGGCTTCCGGCGGGCGGGTACCCGCACCTACGACGTCGGCGGGCAGCAGTGCCGCGACGTCGTCATGGTCGTGGATCCGCGCGGATCGCAGCAGGCGTGAAATCCGGCACGTGCACCGATTGCCCCTCCTGGCGGTGCGGGGCGTGTGGCAGACTGGACCGGCCTCGGGCCTCGAGCCGTCTCTGCCACTGGGGAGGCGGTCATGAGCAGGACCCGCAGGCGCCAGACCGCGGCATCCGCCTCCGGCCGGCACGCCGGTCGGGCGGGGCCGCCCGTTTAACACTCGCTGACCAGTGGCACGGGTGTGGAGAGATAGCAATGACCAACCTGATCGACGAGATCAACGCCGCCTCCCTGCGTGACGACATCCCGAAGTTCCGGGCCGGTGACACCCTTCGGGTGCACGTGCGAGTCGTCGAGGGCTCCCGTACCCGTGTCCAGGTGTTCCAGGGCGTCGTCATCGCCCGCAAGGGCAGCGGCGTGTCGGAGACCTTCACGATCCGCAAGGTCTCCTTCGGCGTCGGTGTGGAGCGCACCTTCCCGGTGCACACGCCCACCATTGAGAAGATCGAGGTCGTCACCCGCGGTGACGTGCGTCGTGCCAAGCTGTACTACCTGCGCAACCTGCATGGCAAGGCAGCGAAGATCAAGGAGTACCGCGCCAACTGATGGCTCGTGCTTTCTCCGAGCCCTGGTGCCCGGGGCCTGCGGGTCCCGGGCACCAGCACACCTGCCCGCCCCGATCCTGAAACCTTCCATCCACTATTCGAGAGGGAAACGGTGACCTCACCGCAGGAAGACGCCGACGACCTGCCTGACGTCGGCACCACTGCTCCGGCAGCCTCCCTGGAAGACGACCCGGCCGCGGACGCCGGTGACTCAGCGGACGGCGCCGGTACCACCGATCTGCCGCCCTCCTACGAACCCGTGCGCCGCCCCACCCCGCTGGCGGCCCCCGCACGCGCCGACGCCCATTCCGCCGAGCCGCGCCGTCGTGGCTCGACCCTACTGATCGTGCTGGTGGTGCTGGTCATCGTCGCCCTGGTCAAGACCTTCGTGGTGCAGACCTTCGGCATCCCCTCCGGCTCCATGGAGGACACCCTGCGGGAGGGAGACCGGGTGGCCGTGACCATCTACGACGCCGACGACGTCGCCCGCGGTGACATCGTGGTCTTCAGCGACCCGGACAACTGGCTGACCGTCAGTGAGCCGACGGGTCTGAGAGGCGTCATCCAGGACACCTTGATCTTCCTCCACCTGCTTCCCGAGAACACCGGCCACTACCTGATCAAGCGCGTCATCGGCGTGGGCGGTGACCACATCGTCGCCGACGGCAGCGGCTCGCTGACTATCAACGGCGTCGAAGTGGACGAGCCCTACCTGAAGTCCGGGCGCTCCGCCTCGGATGTGGCCTTCGACGTCACCGTTCCCGACGGCTACGTGTGGGTGATGGGCGACAACCGCTCCAACTCGGCCGACTCGCGCTTCCACCAGAACGATGCCAATGGCGGATTCGTACCCCTGGATGACGTGGCCGGGATCGCCAAGGTAGTGCTGTGGCCGTACTCGCGCTGGTCCGCCCTTTCCGACGGCGGCGCCTTCGACGCCGTGCCCGACGCCGAGTCCACCGCCGACACCACCAGTACGGAGCCGTGACCGGCGCCCGGATCATCCCCGACCGCGGCATGGAGGAGCAGTTGCTGGCTCGCTACCCGCTGGTCGGCGGCATGGACGAGGTGGGGCGCGGCTCCCTGGCCGGGCCCGTCAGCGTGGGCCTCGCCGTCGTCTCCAGTGCCACCGACCCCGCATTCCCCACGGGACTGGCCGACTCCAAACAGCTCACGCCGCGCCGTCGGGAGGCGCTCGTCGAGCCCTGCCGCAGGTGGGTCACCGACTACGCCGTCGCCCACGCCGCCCCGGCGGAGATCGACGCCGTCGGCATCACCGGTGCACTACGACTGGCCGGGCAGCGGGCCCTGGCCGCTGTCGCCACTCGCGGCCACCTGCCCGGCGCCATCATCCTTGACGGCACCGTGAACTGGCTGCGCGAGCCGACGGCCTCCGCCGCCGAGGCGCCCGCGGGGCAGGCGGCTCCGGCCGAGGAAGCGCCCGCCGTGCAGCCCATCCCATCCGTGTACACCTCCGTCAAGGCGGACGCCCACTGCGCTGTAGTCGCAGCCGCCTCGGTGCTGGCCAAGGTGGAGCGTGACACGATCATGGCCGCCCTGCCCGATCCCGGGTACGACTGGGCGCGCAACAAGGGATACGCCTCGCCCGCGCACGTGGAGGCCCTGGCGCGGCTCGGCGCCTCCGACCTACACCGACGCTCCTGGCACCTGCCCGGACTCGACCGCTTCACTGCCCGGAGGCGGGCTGTGGCCGACGCGCCCGTTCTGCCTCCGGCTGGAAGGGACGCCCATTGGGCATGATGAACGGGTGAGTGCTGAAGATCTGGAGTCGTATGAGAACGACTTGGAGCTCGACCTGTACCGCGAGTACCGCGACGTCATCTCCCTGTTCTCCTATGTCGTCGAGACGGAGCGCCGCTTCTACCTGGCCAACGCCGTGGACGTGCAGGTACGCACCAATGGCGGTGAGGTGTTCTTCGAACTGACGCTTGAGGACGCCTGGGTGTGGGACATCTACCGCGCCAGTCGCTTCGTCAAGTCCGTGCACGTGGTCACCTTCAAGGACGTCAACGTCGAGGAACTTACCAAGCCGGAGATCGACATCCCCTCCTGACGCCGCCGCAGGCCTAGGGTCGCCCGCTGCGGCCCAGAACCTCGAACAGCTCCTGCGGGCCCCGCCTCTCGCCCGCATCCCGGCCCCGCCGAGGCGAGCGCGCCCGCCTCCGACTTGCGCGCTCGCGGCGAACGCGCTTGCAGGCGCTTGGTCAGGCGTGCCCAGGTGCTTGCCCAGGCGTGCTCGGGGGCGCGCCGGCTGCCCCGAGCACTCACCGGCGTCCACAGGCACCGTTCGTGCACCCCGCGTCCACAGAGCTCAAACGGCTCGCTGGCCCCGCCGCGACCCCACGGGCACGCTGGTGCCGGAGGTCAATCCCATGCAACCAGCACCACAAGCCGCCCAGTCCTCATCCGAGCACGGCGCCAGCACGACGACGAGTTCGTCGTCGCGCCCAACTGCCACCCCACCGCCTGCACCCGGCTTCGACGCCGCACCGCCTGCCCAGTCCCGCCGCCAGATCGGGCAGCGCGGGGAGGACATCGCCGCCCGCTACCTCAGTGATCTGGGGTGGCAGATCCTGGACCGTAATTGGCGGCCCGGCCCGGGGCTGCGCGGCGAGGTCGACCTGGTCGCCCTGCAACCGCAGCCGTCGGGACCCGGCGTACTGGTGATAGTGGAGGTCAAGACCCGCACCTCCGAGGTGGCGGGGCCGCCGGCCGCCGCAGTTGGCCCGCTGAAGCTGCTCCGGCTGCGGTCGCTCGCGGTGCCCTGCGCCGCAGCGCACCCAGTGCCCCATGCCGGCCTGCGCCTGGACGTGGTCTCAGTGCAGCTGCGCGCCGGCCGACCGGCCCTGCTGCGGCACCACCGGGGGGTGGGGGACTGATGGGACTGGCACGCACCCTCGCCGTCACCCTGACCGGGCTGGCCGGGCACCTCGTGGACGTCGAGGCGCACTCCGCGCACGGGCTGCCCGGGTTCACCCTCGTCGGCCTGCCGGACACGGCTGTGCGCGAGTCCCGTGAGCGCGTCCGCGCCGCCCTGTCCACCTGCGGCGTCACCTGGGGCGAGCACCGGCTCACGGTCAACCTCTCGCCGGCCGACCTGCCCAAGACCGGCACCGGTTTCGACCTGGCGCTGGCGCTCGCGGTCCTGGGCGCCCGCGGGCAACTGCCGGAGCGAGCCATCAACCACATGGCCCGCACCGTGTACATCGGAGAACTCGGACTGGACGGCACCGTCCACCCGGTGCGCGGCATCCTGCCCGCCGTGCGTGCTGCCGCCGATGCAGGAGTCACTGAGGTGGTGGTTGCTGCGGGTGCCGGCCGGGAGGCGGCGCTGGTTCCGGGTGTGGATGTCACGGCCGTCAGTCACATCGGGCAGCTGCTGGAACGCTATGGCGGGAAGCTTCCCGGCCGTGCCCGCGAGCTTATGCGCCGCGCGCACGCCGCGGCCGCCCACACGCCCCGCCCGGCCGCAGACCCGGGCCCGGCACGCCAGCCCGATCTGGCCGACGTCGTCGGGCAGACCCAGGCCCGCCACGCCCTGGAGGTGGCCGCCGCCGGCGGGCACCACCTGCTGCTGGTCGGCCCGCCCGGCGCCGGCAAGACCATGCTCGCCGAGCGCTTGCCCTCCATCCTGCCGCCCCTGAACCCCGACGACGCCGTCACCGTCACCTCCATCCACTCCCTGGCCGGCACCTTCAACGCCGACGTCGGCCTGCTCACCCGTCCGCCCCTGCGCGCACCCCACCACACCGCCACCCGGGCCGCGGTGGTGGGCGGCGGCACGGGCATGCCCCGCCCCGGCGACGTGTCGCTGGCGCACCGCGGGGTGCTGTTCCTGGACGAGGCCCCCGAGTTCTCCGCCGGGGTGCTCGACTGCCTGCGCCAGCCCCTGGAGTCCGGCGTGGTGACCATCGACCGGGTGGGCGGGCGCGCCACCTACCCGGCCGCCTTCCAACTGGTGCTAGCCGCCAACCCCTGCCCCTGCGGGCGCGCCACCGGCCGCGGACTGGAGTGCACCTGCACCTCCCTGCAGCGGCGCCGCTACTTCTCCCGCCTGTCCGGCCCCCTGCTGGACCGGGTCGACATCCAGGTGGAGGTTGGAGCCGTCACCGCCGACGACCTGGCCGCAGGTGCCGGAGGCGAGCCCAGCGCCGTTGTCGCCGCCCGCGTCGCCGAGGCGCGGGCACGGGCCGCCCGCCGCCTGGCCGACACTCCCTGGCGGATGATGGGGGAGGTGCCCGGGGGCTGGCTGCGCTCGCCCGCCTCCGGCATCGATCCCGCCCTGCTGACCCCGCTGATGACCGCCCTGGACCGCGGCGACCTGACCCTGCGGGGCGTGGACCGGGTGCTGCGACTGGCCTGGACCCTGGCCGACCTCGGCGCCCGCCCCGCGCCCACCCCGACCGACATCGGCGCCGCCCTGGCGCTGCGCACGAGAGGAGCCCGCCCATGACCCCGCCCACAACTGCCGCAGGATCCGGCGCTCACGCCGCCCGCCCGGACCCGCCGCCCGCCCCCGCCGCCGGCATCACTACTGGCGCCGACGGCGACGCCGAGGCCCTGGCCCGGGCCACCTGGTCGCGGCTGGCCGAGCCCGCCGACGCCCACGCCTGCGCCCTGGTCGGCCGTCTGGGCGCCACCGCAGCCCTGGACTGGCTCACCCATGAGGCGCTCGACGCTGAGGGCGCGCCCCGCCCTGCGCCCGCCCACCGCTGCCGCCCCGCGGGGACGTCGCTCGCGCCAGCGCCGACTGGGCCACCGCCGCCGCCCGTTGGGCGCCGCGCCTGCAAGGACTCGACATCCGCCGCGAACTGGATGTGTTGGAACGACTCGGCGGCAGCCTGCTGATCCCCACCGATGCATGGTGGCCGGCGGGACTGAACGACTTGGAGCGCCCGCCCCACTGCCTGTGGGTGCGGGGCGATCCGGCCCTGCTCGCCTCCCGCCGCAGCGCCGAGTCGGGCAGCAGTGAGAGCGACCCCGCGCCGCGCATGCGCGAGGACCTGGTGCCGGCCGGGCCCGGCGCCGGATGCGCGCTGGCACTGGTCGGGGCGCGCGCCTCCACCGACTACGGCGAGCACGTCGCCTTCGACCTGGCCAGCGGCCTGGCGGCGCGCGGCGTCGTGGTCATCTCCGGGGGCGCCTTCGGCATCGACGCCGTCGCCCACCGCGGCGCCCTGCGCACCGGCACTACCGTGTCCGTGTCCGCCGGGGGCGTGGATCGACTCTACCCGGCCGGCAACGCCGATGTGCTGGAGGAAGTGATCGCCGCCGGGGCGCTGGTCGCGGAGGTGCCGCCCGGCTGTCAGCCCGGCCGCCACCGCTTCCTGACCCGCAACCGGCTGATCGCCGCCATGAGCGACGCCACCGTGGTCGTCGAGGCCGCCTGGCGCTCCGGGGCCCTGTCCACCGCCCACCACGCCCTGGAGCTGGGGCGGCCGGTGGGGGCCGTGCCCGGGCCGGTCACCTCCATGGCGTCGGTGGGCTGCCACCGGCTGCTGCGGCAGGGGGTCGTCTGTGTCACCGACGCCGAAGAGGCCTTGGAACTGGTCGTACCCCTGGGGGCCACCGACCCCGACGCGGCCAAGGCCGCCGACCCAGCCAATGCCGGATCGGGTCTGCTGGATGGCCTGGACGCGCCCGCCGCCGCCGTAATGGATGCGCTGCCTGCACGGGCCGACGCCAGTGTGGAGTCGATTGTGCGCGCGGCGGGACTGACCGAACGCGAGACCATCGCCGCCCTGGGACTGTTGGAACTCGAAGGCCGGGTGGAGCGGCGGGGCGCCTCCTGGCGCCGCGCCCGCGCGCACCGGTGAGCTCGATGGCGGTTTGCGCCGCTGCCGTCCCGGTGCCGACGAGTCTCACCGGGCCGCCCCTGGTCAATGCCCAGTACCGCCTGGAGCACTTACGCGGCATCGCCCTGGGACTCAGAAAACCTGATCGACTACACCGCCCGTAGTCTCATCCATCCCGGAGGCCTCAGACAACAGCTACTACACACCGCCCGCAGTCTCATCCATCCCGGAGGCCTCAGACAACAGCTACACCCTTGAACCTGAAGAGCCACTAACCCGCATCCTCGGGTTTGTTTGGGGTTGTGGTGGGTGTGGGTGGTGTCGGCGTTGGGTGGTGGGCGGTCGGGCGGGCCCCCGGTTGGACCGCTAACGCCCCGATGGACCGCTCACCTCCCGTTGGACCGCTAACGCCCCGTTGGACCGCCGTAGCCACCGGTTACAGGGGTCCAACGGGGGGACAGGGGTCCAACGGGGGAACAGCGGTCCAACGGGGGGACAGGGGTCCAACGGGGGAGCAGCGGTCCAACCGGCAGGCTCGACGGCCACGCGCACAGACACCTCAGCTCAGCCCGCCACACCCCCGAAGCGGAAGAGCCATGTTGACCCGAACGCACGAGTCGTCACGCCCGGCCCGCCGTGGTTCGGCACGCACGCCCCAGCCCAACTCCGTCCGGCGCGCCGCGTACTGCGCCGCCGGGGCACGCGCCCACCACCGCCAGGCCAGCCACCACCCCCGGCCACCGCGCCCCCAAATGCGAGCAGTAAGCACCGAAGGAGCGAAGTTGAGCCGATCTGCGCGTGGCCCCCGTACCGAGTGATAGGAGCTGCGGCGCCCGGCAGTGGACGCAGCAGGCTCGTGCCCCTTGTCTCAGCGCCCGATGTCGCGGCGGGACAGCGCCACGCAGGCAACTGCGACCAGCAGTGAGCTGAGCCCCCACAGCAGCGCCAGGCCGCCCCAGTCGAAGCCATTGCTCAGAGGACGCTCGCCGAAAGCCCAGTAATACGGCGACAGGTGCACGAGCCAGTCCAGATCGGCGGACATGCCGCCGACTGCGTTCAGCGCGTAGCCGAGCGCGGCCACCGTGGCGCCGGCGCCGAGCGACCAGGCGCTCCGGCCTGTCAGCGCGCCGGCCGCCAGCGCGGCAGTGCCGGAGAGCACGGCGAGACCAGCCCAGGAGGCCGTTGCAGCCAACACGTTGACGATGGACAGCTCGAGCTCGGCGACCGGGTTGAGCACCAGCAACACCGCCACCGCGACGAGGGAGAGCCCGAGCACCCGCATGAGCAGCGCGGCAGCGCTCTCGGCCGTGTACTGCACGCGGCCCACGGCGTGGGCGAGCGTGAGCTCCAGACGTCCGTTCTCCTCCGCGCCAGCGACGAGGCGCGTGCCCCAGGTGGTGGTGGCGATGGTTGCGAGGACGAAGCCGAGCAGGCCGAAGAAGGCCGCCTGGGCATAGCCCGCACCCGTGGCGATCTGGTCGTATCCCAGGACGGACACGAGCTCCGCGGGCAGAGCAGCGAGGATGTCTGCGAGTTCCGGCGTCTGTAGCGACGGATAGACCGGCAGGTACAGTGCCAGTACCGCGGCGAGCGCGACGCTCCAGCCGAGCAGCGAGCGGGCTCCCTCAGCGAGGTGCCTGCGCAGGACAGGTACGGCGGCGCGGGACGGGGATACCGGCGGGCGGTGGCTCCTCATGCGGGGTCCTCCTGGGCGTACAGGTTGAGGATCGACTCCTCCAGGTTGGGCTCCTCGATCGCCAGTTCTTCGACCGTGAAGCGCGACAGGGCCTTGACCACGCCGTCCGCTCGGCCGCGGAAGGAGCCCTGAACGCGTAGCTGCTGCCCGGCCGCCGACTCGGTGTGCAGCGCACTAAGCAGTCCGGGACCTACGAGTGCGGCCCGTACATCCTGCTCGGTGGTGTCGGCCAGCACCGCGCGCACTCGGGACACGGCCGCCGGTCGCAGGGAGGAGACCTCTCCCTCGGCCACAATGCTGCCGTGGGACAGCACGGCAGCCGCGTCCGCGGCATGCTGAATCTCACTGAGGATATGAGAGCTGAGCAGTACGGTCTGCCCCGCATCCCGTGCCTCCCGCACCAGGTTCAGGAACTCGCGCTGCATGAGTGGGTCCAGTCCGCTGGTGGGCTCGTCGAGGATCAACAACTCGGGGGAGTGCATGAACGCTTGGATAAGCCCGAGCTTTTGCCGGTTCCCCTTTGACAGTGACCGCACCGGGCGACTCAGGTCGAGGTCGAGGCGCTCGGCCAGACCCTCGATCCGCCCCGGGGCGACCGGGCCGCTGATCTCGGCCAGATGCTTCAGCAGCGCGGCGCCGCTGGTGCGTTCGCCCAAGTTGAGTTCGCCGGGCAGGTAGCCGATGCGGCGGCGCAGCTGTGGGCGGTCGGTGGTGGGCGAGGCGCCGAGCACGCAGATGGTGCCGCTGGTGGGGCGCATGATGCCGAGCAGCATGCGCAGCACCGTGGTCTTGCCGGCCCCATTGGGGCCAATCAGTCCGTAAACACAGCCGCGCTCGACCTGTAGATCGATGCCCCGCACCGCATGCACCCGTCCGAAGCGCTTGTGGAGCGAATGAGTCGTGACAACTGCCGACATGAGATCTCCCGAGCTGGCTACACGCAGGCACTCGGCCGCCGGTGCCTCTCGGATCACGCTACAGACGCGATTCGGGAGGGGACAAGACCCGTCCGCGAGCCGGACTGCGGGCGTTTGTCCCAGATGACGACACGCCCGGTTGTGGCGGCGCTCAAGCGCAGCACCGCGTCCCGCACACATCCCCGAACCAGAAGACTCACTAGACTGGCGATGTGCGCGCGGATTCCGAGGCTGGTAAGGCCCAGAACGTGGTCTCGCAGGGGGAAGGCGAATGAGGCCGGCGAACACGGGCGGGTGCGCCACCCGGGCCGGGCTGCTGGATGCCTACGCCCGCTACCTGGACCTGCAGCGGGGGCTGTCCGTGCACACGGTGCGCGCCTATCTCGGTGACCTGGCGGAGCTGCTGACCTTCCTCGGCGTCGGCGAGGGCGACGGCGAGCCCGTGGGCCCCGCCCTGGGCAGCCTGGACCTGCCGGACCTGCGTGCCTGGCTGGCCACCATGTCCGCCGACGGCGCCGCCCGTGCGACTCTGGCCCGACGCGCCGCCGCCTGTCGCACCTTCTCCAACTGGGCCTACCGCAACGGACTGCTGGGGGCCGACGTCGCCGCCCGGCTGCGCTCGCCCCGCGCCGACGCGCGCCTGCCCTCCGTGCTCACCCCCGCGCAGGCCGCAGCGCTTTTGG
Organism: Actinomyces procaprae; assembly: GCF_004798665.1. Classification (NCBI taxonomy): domain Bacteria; kingdom Bacillati; phylum Actinomycetota; class Actinomycetes; order Actinomycetales; family Actinomycetaceae; genus Actinomyces; species Actinomyces procaprae. The sequence continues at coordinate 2,164,065 of NZ_CP039292.1, read as the reverse complement.
ACGCGGCGGCCGACGCCGTCGCCGCGGCCGGGACGACGGCGGATGACGGCACCGATGCCGACGTGGCCGGGGCACTGGCACTGCGCGACCGGGCCGTCCTGGAGGTGCTTTACGCAACCGGGGTGCGTGTGTCCGAGCTGTGCGCCCTGAACCTGGGGGATGTGGACGCCGCGCGTCGCACCATGCGGGTGCTGGGCAAGGGGAACAAGGAGCGCACGGTGCCCTACGGCGGCCCCGCCGCTGCGGCCCTGGAGGACTGGGCGCAGGCGCGCCCCGTCTTAGCGGCCCCCGACGCCGGGGCGGCCCTGTTCGTGGGCGCCCGTGGTCGCCGTATCGGGCCGCGGGCCGTACGTGAGATCGTCCACCGCACGGCCGCCCGTGCCGGCGTGCCCGACCTGGGCCCCCACGGGCTGCGCCACTCGGCCGCGACCCACGTACTCAGCGGGGGGGCGGACCTGCGCAGCGTGCAGGAACTGCTCGGGCACTCCTCACTGGCCACGACCCAGCGCTATACGCATGTGTCCGCCGAGCGCCTGCGCGCCGTCTACGCCCAGGCCTTCCCCCGGGCCTGACGGCTGGGCTACCGGGTAGGCGGCGCCGGCCCGGGCTGACGCCGCCCGGCCCGGCCGGCAAGTCGGCCTCCAGTCAGCTCAGCGGCTTGAGACGGATCACTGCGGCGTCCAGCAGCCGCAGGGGGTTGACGTAGGTCTTCGGGCCGGTGCGTGCGCCCCAGTGCAGGGCGTCGGCGCCGTCGGCGCGGTGGCCGGCTTGCAGCGTGCCGATCACCTGGCCGCGCGTCACCGCCTCGCCGGCCTCGACGCACGGTTCCACGGGCTCATATGTGGTGCGGATGCCGTCGGCATGGTCGATGGACACCACTGGGCGTCCGGCGACCATCCCCGCGAAGGCCACTGTCCCGTCCGCGGCGGCCAGTACCTGCGAGCCCGCCGCCAGCGCCAGGTCGACGCCGCGGTGCCCGGAGCCCCAGACCACCGCCGGCGGATCGAAGTCGGCCAGCACCGTAGTCGCGGCGCCCGACGGCCAGCCGTAGCGCACCCTCGTGGTCACCGTCCCGGGCAGGGACGCGCCGGACTCCGCCGCTGTCCCGACGGCGAAGGATCGCAACGGGTTCGGGTCGCCGTAGCCGCCCCTCCAGGCCGTTGCCACCTGCCGCGCGGAGGCACTCGGTGGGTGCGGGCCAGTACCCGCAAGTGCAGGAACCGGTGCCAGCACGAGGGCGGCGCATGCGGCGAGCGTGGCGCAGCCGCCGATGAGGGATCGCTTCCAGCGCGTCGGCGCCGGGGGCCGTCTGGGTGTCGTGCAGGCGGGATCACCGGGGCAGTGGGCGTCGTCCGCCGGGGCGGTGGGCGTGCTCGTGTCCCGGCCCGCCTTGGTGGTGGTCATGTTTGGGGCTGTGCAGGGGGTGACTGTTGCGGCGGCGTCGGCCGTTGTGAGGTTGCTCATGGAGGCAGGGTGCATGCGCCTGTGCCGGAGCGCACCTGCGAACCCGAGCGCCTGTGGACAACTCACCCGTTTAGCTGTTTTCAACCCGTCTTGTGGAGGCCGGCGGGCCCTCTCCCGGGTGTCGCTCATCGGCTGCGAGCCGGGACCGAGGGCATTCGGCCGTGCCTGCCGGGGCGGTCGGCGCCGGGCTACGCCGGCACTGTGATAACCTCGCGCCCGCAGCCCTGCGCGAGCTCGGTGGTTAACACCGGGCTCGCGTGTTGCTGACTTCGCGTGTCCGCGCCCGTTCCGCCGCAGGCGGGATGGGAACGTCCTTTCGAGCGCCACGGCCGAGGTCCCGCATCGCATGAGCACCGCGGGTGGCCAGGCGCCGCGGACACCAGGCCCCATGCCCGGCCTCCGGGCAGCCGCGCCCCCACCGGGGCCTCCGGTCAAAGGGGAACAACCACCCATTAAAGGGCGTTTGGGCCGCATCGCGGCCGGTCGCCCACTGACCGTGCGTCTGCCGGGCGCACCTGAAAGGACCCTCATGGCGATTGTGACCATGCGCCAGCTGCTTGAGAACGGTGTTCACTTCGGGCACCAGACGCGCCGCTGGAACCCCAAGATGAAGCGCTTCATCCTCACCGAGCGCAACGGCATCTACATCATCGACCTGCAGCAGTCGGTTGACGGCATCAACACCGCCTACGACTTCGTCAAGGAGACTGTTGCCCGCGGCGGCAACATCCTGTTCGTCGGCACCAAGACCCAGGCGCAGGCCGCCGTGGCCGAGCAGGCCCAGCGCGTCGGCATGCCCTACGTCAACCAGCGCTGGCTGGGCGGCATGCTCACCAACTTCGCCACCGTGCGCGGCCGCCTGGACCGCATGAAGGAGCTCGAGCAGATCGACTTCGACGACGTGGCCGGATCCGGCCGCACCAAGAAGGAACTGCTCATGATGCGCCGCGAGAAGGACAAGCTGGTCAAGACCCTCGGCGGCATCCGCGACATGGCCAAGCCGCCGGCCGCCATCTGGGTTGTGGACACCAAGAAGGAGCACCTGGCGATTTCCGAGGCGCAGAAGCTGGGGATCCCCGTGGTCGCGGTTCTGGACACCAACTGCGACCCCGACGAGGTCACGTACGCCGTCCCCGGCAACGACGACGCCATCCGCTCCGTCGCGCTGCTGACCCGCATCATCGCCGACGCCGCCGCCGAGGGCCTGGTGGCTCGTTCCGCCGGCCGTGCCCGCACCGGTGAGGAGGCGGAGGTCCCCGCCGCTGAGGCCGAGCCGCTGCCCGAGTGGGAGGCCCAGCTGCTGGCCGGTGCCGAGAACGCTGAGGCCGAGGCCGCTGCATCCGAGCCGGCCACCGAGGCCGTCCAGAGTGAGGCCCCGGCGGCTCCTTCGGATAGCGAGCCTGCTCCCGCCGAGCAGGCCTGAGTCCAGTAGCCGCCCATTCACTCCATTCTCAGCAGATTCAGGAGATATCCATGCCCAACTACACCACCGCTGACATCAAGGCGCTGCGCGAGAAGACCGGCGCCGGCATGCTCGACGTCAAGAAGGCGCTCGACGAGGCGAACGGTGACGCCGAGAAGGCCATCGAGATCATCCGCGTCAAGGGCCTGAAGGGCATCGCCAAGCGCGAGGGGCGTTCCGCCTCCGCCGGCCTGATCGCCGCCAAGGTGGTCGACGCCGACGGCGCCCAGGTGGGCGTCCTGGTGGAGATCAATGCCGAGACCGACTTCGTGGCCAAGAACGAGAAGTTCCTCGAGTTCGCGGACAAGGTCCTCTCCGCCGCGATCGACTCCGGCGCCGAGACCGCCGAGGCGCTGGCGGAGGTCGCCGTCGACGGCACCACCGTCAAGGAGCTGACCGACTCCATGCAGGCCGTGATCGGCGAGAAGATCGTCGTGCGTCGCGTCGGCCGCCTGGCCGCCGACCACGTCGAGCTGTACCTGCACCGCACCAACCCCGACCTGCCCGCGCAGGTGGGTGTGCTGGTCGGCACCGACGCCGCGGCCGGCGAGGTCGCCCACGACGTCGCCATGCACGTGGCCGCCTACTCCCCGCTGTACCTGGACCGTGACTCCGTCCCGGCCGAGACCGTGGAGAAGGAGCGCGCCATCGCCGAGGAGACCACGCGCGCCGAGGGCAAGCCCGAGAAGGCGATCCCGAAGATCGTCGAGGGCCGCATGAACGGCTTCTACAAGGAGAACTGCCTGGTGGACCAGGCCTACGCGAAGGACCCCAAGACCACGGTCGGCAAGGTCATCGCGGCCACCGGCGGCAAGCTGGTCGGCTTCGTCCGCTTCCGCGTCGGCGCCTGATTCGTCGGCACTGCCGACTGGCCTGTCACCCAGTCCACGCGGTGGGGTCCGTGAGCGTTCGGCTCGCGGGCCCCACCGCCGCGTTTACGGCGTGTACTCGCGGGTCCTGGGCGCGAACGTGGTGCTTCAGGCCGGGCTGTTGCGGGGAGGGCGTCGCCTGCCCGGGCAGTCGGGGCCGTGCTTCTCGGTTTGGACCGTCTGGTGGTGCCTGCCAGGCGGTCCAAAGCGGCGCAGGCGGTCCGCGCCACGTCGGCGCCGATAACTCGCATTCGCCGCCTCGCGGTGCCCGTCAGCGGCGGGAACGGCATCGGCACGGTACGCTTACCCGAGCGCCCGCACGCGACCCGCGTACCCGTCCGCACCTCAGCCAGGAGGCATCACGCATGAGCGAGTCCCCGAACCGCGACGACCGCATCGCCCACGGCACCCACCCCCGCCGGGTGCTGCTCAAGCTCTCCGGCGAGGTCTTCGGAGGCGGATCCGTGGGCCTGGATCCCGACGTCGTGGCCGATGCCGCCGGGCAGATCGCCACCGCCATCAAGCAGGGGGTCCAGGTGGCCATCGTGGTCGGGGGAGGGAACTTCTTCCGCGGGGCTGAGCTTTCCGCTCACGGAATGGACCGTGCCCGCGCCGACTACATGGGCATGCTCGGCACCGTGATGAATGCCCTGGCGCTGCAGGACTTCATCGAGAAGGCGGGCGTGCCCGCACGCGTACAGTCCGCAATCAGCATGACTCAGGTTGCGGAGCCATACATCCCGCTGCGCGCCATCCGCCACATGGAGAAGGGACGCGCCGTCGTCTTCGGTGCAGGCGCGGGAATGCCCTACTTCTCCACCGATACCGTTGCCGCCCAGCGCGCCCTTGAGACCCACTGCGATGAGCTACTGGTCGGCAAGAACGGGGTCGACGGCGTGTACACCGCGGACCCCCGCCGCGACCCCACTGCTGTGAAGCTGGACCGCCTGACCTACGGGCGTGCCCTGGCCGACGGGCTGCAGGTGGCGGACGCCTCCGCCTTCGCCCTGAGCCGTGACAACGCCCTGACTATGCGCGTGTTCGGCATGGGGGAGCCCGGCAACATCACCCGCGCCCTGCTGGGGGAGGACATCGGCACCCTCGTCACGCTGGACTGACCGCCGGACGCGACGCCTGCGCCTTCCACAAGCCCACACCCTTCACTGACCGGAACTGCCTAACAACCAAAAGGAAACCACCATGATCGATGACGTCATGCTCGATGCTGAGGACAAGATGGACAAGGCCCTGGAGGCCGGCAAGCACGAGCTCGCCGCCATCCGCACCGGCCGCGCGAACCCCTCCATGTTCAACGGGATCATGGTCGACTACTACGGGGCGCCCACACCCCTGCAGCAGCTCGCCTCCATCACCATCCCGGAGGCCCGCTCCGTGATCGTCAGTCCCTACGACCGGGGCGCCATGAAGGAGATCACCACCGCGATCCGCGAGTCGGACCTGGGTGTGAACCCCACCGACGACGGCACGGTCATCCGCGTGACCCTGCCCGTGCTGACGGAGGAGCGCCGCCGCGACTACGTCAAGCTCGCCCGCTCCCGGGCGGAGGAGTCCCGCGTGCAGGTGCGCGGGGTGCGCGCGAAGGCCAAGAAGGAGCTGGAGGCCATTAAGCGCGACGGCGAGGCCGGGGAGGACGACGTCAAGCGGGCCGAGAGCGAGCTGGACGCGCTCACGAAGCGTTATGTCGAGCAGATCGACGCCGCCCTGGCCACCAAGGAGTCCGAGCTCCTCGAGGTCTGATCGCCCGTTCCGCCGCGCCTTTCCGCTCGTGAGCCTGCTCTCCGTCCTGCTCACCCCGCCGCCGACGCGCAACCGCACCCCCCTGCCCGCAACCGGCAGGGCCGGGCGCAACCTGCCCGCCGCCGTCGGGGTCGCCGTCGTCCTGATCGGGGCGGTCCTGGCGTCGCTGGTGTTCAACAAGGCCGTGTTCGTCGGAGTGGTGGTGCTCGCGGTTTGCGGCGCCCTGTGGGAGTTGGCAGGCGCCTTCGCCCGTAAGGGAATCCGCCTTCCGCTGGCGCCGCTGTGGATGGGCGCGCTGGGGGTGGCGGTGTGTGCCTGGAAGGCGGGGGCGGAGGTGGCGCTGGGCGCCTACATCGCCACTGCCGGCGCCTGCGTGGTCTGGTGCTTCCTGGACCAGGCCGAGGCCGAGTCCGGCACCGTCCTGGAGGAGGCGGGGCATGACGTGCTGCGCACCGAGGCGCATGACGCCGTGCGGCGCTCCCGCTCCGTGGACGCCTCAGCCTCCGTGTTCGCCGCGACTTATCTGCCGTTCCTTGCCGGGTTCGCCGTGCTGCTGGCCGCCCAGCCTCATGGCGTGGGCAAGGTCTTGATGCTGATCGCCCTGCCGGCCGCCAACGACACCGGCGGCTGGCTGGCGGGCATCAACTTCGGGAAGCACCCCATGGCGCCCCGCGTGTCGCCCAAGAAGTCCTGGGAGGGCTTCGCCGGCTCAATGGTGGCGGCCGTCGGCGCCGGAGTGACCTGCATGTGGGCGCTGGACGGTCCGCCGGCTGCCGGCGCGGTGCTGGGCGCCACGGTGGTGGTCGTCTCCACACTGGGGGACTTGGGGGAGTCCCTGCTCAAGCGCGATCTGGGCCTGAAGGACATGGGCACCCTGCTGCCGGGGCACGGCGGCCTGATGGACCGGCTCGACTCCATCCTGGTGGCCGCTCCGGTCGTCTACGTCTTCACTTTGCTGGTCGGATGATGCGCATGCACCGCGGTGCACCGGTCCTGGTCATGATGGTGCCGGTTGTGAAGCCGGTCGTGAACTGTGACTGACGCCGTGGCATCGGGGGCGAGGCGCGGGTACGCTTCCTCAGCGGCCGCCCTGCTGCGTGGCCGCAGACAACCGACAGGACTGCCGAGAGGACCCCGAAGAGGATCATGGCTGCAGTGAGCACCACGCATCATGACGCCGCGCGTGCACGCGGCCGCCGCTCCGGGGCCGCCCGCCCGGCGGCGGCACACCGCCACGGTGATCGGGAACGCGTCCAGGTGCTGCCCACCGACCAGCCGCCGGAGGGCGCCACTAGCCCGGATGCCCGCCCGCGCCTGTCCTTCGCCGTGCCGCCCGCCCGTGGCAAGGCGCCCCGGCACCTGGCCGACTTGGACCTGGGCGGACGCAAGCAGGCCCTGCAGGAGGTCGGCCTGCCCGCCTTCCGCGCCGACCAGCTCTCCCGCCACTACTTCACCCACTTCACTCGCGACGCCGCCGCGATGACTGACCTGCCCGCCGCCCAGCGCGAGCAGTTGTGCGGTGAGCTACTGCCCGACCTGATCACCGAGGTGCGTGCGCTGCGAGCCGACGGCGGCCGCACCATCAAGCATCTGTGGGCCCTGCACGACGGCGTCCGCGTGGAGTCCGTACTCATGCGCTACCGGGACCGCACCACCCTGTGCGTCTCCTCCCAGGCGGGCTGCGGCATGGCCTGCCCCTTCTGCGCCACCGGCCAGATGGGGCTGACTCGGAACCTGACCACTGCGGAGATCGTGGAGCAGATCCGCCACGCCGCCGCCCTGTCCGAGGCGGGCGGCCTGTCCGGCGGCCCCGCCCGCCTGTCCAATATCGTCTTCATGGGCATGGGCGAGCCCATGGTCAACTACAAGAACGTGGTCGGCGCCCTCCATCGGATCGTCGATCCTGCCCCGGAGGGCTTCGGCCTGTCCGCCCGCGGCGTCACCGTCTCCACCGTGGGCCTGGTTCCGCTCATCCGTAAACTTGCCGGCGAGGGGATGCCGGTCACCCTGGCCGTATCACTGCACGCCCCCGACGACGAGTTGCGTGACGCCCTCATCCCCGTCAACTCCAAGTGGAAGGTCGGCGAGTTGTTGGACGCCGCCCACGACTACTTCGAGGCGACCGGCCGGCGCGTGTCCATCGAGTACGCCCTGATCAAGGACATGAACGACCACGCGTGGCGCGCACAGCTGCTGGCCGACGAGCTCAACCGCCGCGGCCACGGCTGGGCCCACGTCAACCCCATCCCCCTGAACCCGACTCCCGGCTCGATCTGGACCTGCTCCGAACCGGAGGTCCAGGACCGCTTCGTCGACACGCTTCGCCGTGCCGGCATCACCACCACTGTGCGAGACACTCGTGGCAGCGACATCGACGGCGCCTGCGGCCAGTTGGCCACCGAGGCGCTCAACCAGGAAAGGGCGGCGGATACCCGATGAGCGACATGTTCCCCAAGGTAGGCCTGCTCAAGCAGGGCTACCGCGTCGAGCAGGTGGACGTCTACTTCGAGACCGCCCACGAGATATACGACGCCGGTGAGCTGGCGGAGATGGACTCCGAGGGGGTGCGTACGGTCGCCTTCGACATCGTCCACGGCGGCTACCGCCCCGACGCCGTCGACGCCGCCCTCGACCGGCTGGAGGCGGCCTTCCTACAGCGTCGGCGCGCCGAGTACGTCGCCGCGAACGGCCGCAAGGCCTGGATGGACCAGGTCGCCCAGCTGGCCACCACCCTTTACCCGCGGTTGCTGCGCCCGGCCGGTGAGCGCTTCGCCCCGGCCAGCAGACAGGGCTACGACAAGGAGGCCGTGGACGCCCTTATGGACCGCATCGCCGCCTACTTCGACTCCGACGGCGCCCTGACCTCCACCCAGGTGCGCGCCGCCGTCTTCCCCTCCGCCCGCGGGGACCGCGCCTACGACGAGGCCAGCGTCGACCGCTTCCTCGCCCGGGCCGTCGAGGTCCTGCTCTCGGTGGAGTGAGCGCGCATATGGGTGCCACGACCGCAGGCGTCGGCACGGTCGGCACGCGGGCCGTCGTCGTGCTCGGCTCCACCGGCTCCATCGGAACTCAGGCACTTGACGTGATCGGCCACCTCGCCGCGCATCCCGAGGGGCCGCAGCAGGCGCCGCGCGTGGCCGGTCTGGCCGCAGGAGGCAGTCGGCTGGAGCTGCTCGCGGAGCAGGCTGTCGCCCACGGCGTGCCCCGCCTGGCAGTGTCCACGACCGGCTCCGAGGTCGTCCCCAGGCTGCGCGCCGCACTTGCCGCCGCGGCTGTCCGCGCCGGCCGCCCCGATCCGGTCACCGAGATCCTTTCCGGCCCGCAGGCCGCCGCCGAGCTGATCGAGGCCGCCGGTGCGGGGGAGGAGGACGTGGTCCTGAACGGCATCACCGGCTCGGTCGGGCTGGTCCCCACCCTGGCCGCCCTGCGGTCGGGCGCCACCCTTGCCCTGGCCAATAAGGAGTCCCTGGTTGTCGGCGGCGCCCTGGTCAGGCGGGCGCTGCGCCGCCCCGGACAGGTGGTGCCCGTCGACTCCGAGCACTCGGCCATCGCCCAGGCGCTGCGCTCCGGCGTGCATGAGAAGGGGCTGACCAGCCCGGTCGTCACCGGCCGCAGTGAGGTGCGCCGCCTGATCCTGACCGCCTCCGGCGGGCCCTTCCGCGGCCGCCGGCGCGAGGAGCTGGCGGGTGTGACCGCTGCGCAGGCCCTGAACCACCCCACCTGGGACATGGGCCCGGTGGTGACCGTCAACTCCTCCACACTGGTCAACAAGGGCCTGGAGCTGATCGAGGCGCACCTGCTGTTCGACGTCGCCCCGGCGGATATCGCTGTCGCCGTGCACCCGCAGTCCGTGGTGCACTCCATGGTCGAGTTCATCGACGGCGCCACCATCGTGCAGGCCTCCCCGCCGGACATGCGGCTGCCCATCGCTCTGGGACTGACCTGGCCTGATCGCCCCGATCTGGCGGGCCAGGTGGCCCCGCAGGCATGGGACGCGCCCACCGCCTGGACCTTTGAGCCGCTGGATGCCGATACCTTCCCCGCCGTGGACCTCGCCCGCACCGCCGTCGCCGCGTCGGCCACCCACCCGGCCGTATTCAATGCCGCCAACGAGCAGGCCGTGTCCGCCTTCCTGGACGGGCGCCTGGGCTGGCTGGACATTGTCGCCATCGACGCCGCCGTACTGGAGGCGCACGTCGGGCAGGCCGATCCCGACCTGGAACATGTTCTTGCCGCCGATGCCTGGGCACGTGCCCGCGCCGACGAGCTGATCGCCGCCCGCACCCGCTGACCTGGAGGCCCCTTGAGCCACACCCTCGCCTACATCCTGGGCATCGTCATCCTCATTGTGGGGATCGGCCTGTCCGTCGCCCTGCACGAGCTGGGGCACATGCTGCCAGCCAAGCGCTTCGGCGTGAAGGTGCCCGAGTACTTCATCGGCTTCGGCCCGAAACTGTGGTCGACGCGTCGCGGGGAGACCGAGTACGGTGTTAAGGCCATCTGGCTGGGTGGTTACGTCCGCCTGCTGGGGATGCTGCCGCCTGCCCGTCCCGGCCACCCCGACAAGCCCGGCTCCATGATCGCCGAGGCGCGCGCGGAGTCCCTGGCCGAGCTCGGACCCGACGAGCAGGATCGCGCCTTCTACCGCCTGAGCACTCCTCGCAAGCTGTTGGTGATGGCGGGCGGCATCCTCACGAACCTGGCCCTGGGCGTCATCTGCCTGACCGTAGCCCTGGGCGTGGTGGGCCAGCCCGCCTACACGGCGAAGCTCGGCTCCGTGTCCGCGTGCGTCTCAAGCAACATCGACGCCGGTGCCGCCTGCACCGCCTCCGACCCGGTCTCCCCGGCCGCGCTGGCCGGGCTGCAGGCGGGTGACACGATCATCTCCTGGGGTGGCGAGGCCACTTCCGACTGGGCGCAGGTGCAGGAGGCGATTGCCGCTGCCGGCACCGAGCCGGCGGACGTCGTCGTGCGTCGTGACGGGGAGGAGTTGACTGTGACCGTCACCGCCGTGGAGGTGGCCCGCACCGTCTACGACGCGGACGGAAACCCGGCCACCGACTCCGCTGGAGAGCCGGTCACGCGACTGCGCCCCTACGTGGGCATCGGCCCCTCCCTGGGCACTGTCCGCACCTCCCCGGCTCAGATCCCTCAGGTCGTGGGGGGCGCGGTCGGCATGACGCTGAAGGCGATCATCACGTTGCCCGCTGGCCTGTACCACGCCGTCGCCGCCGGGCTGGGTCTGGAGGAGCGCGGTGCGGACGGCCTGGTGAGTCTGGTCGGAGTGGGTCGCATAGCCGGCGAGGTCAGTAGCGCCGGCACCGGCTCGGATACCGGTATGCCCTTCTCGATCCGGTTGTTCTACATGCTGAACCTGCTCGGCTCGCTGAACCTGGCCCTGTTCGCCTTCAACCTGATTCCGCTGCTGCCCCTGGATGGCGGGCACGTCGCCGGTGCCTGCTGGGAGGGGGGCCGACGCGTGTGGGCCCGCGCCCACGGCCGGCCCGACCCCGGCTATGCCGATACCGCACGCATGCTGCCGGTCGGCCAAGTGGTCTTCTACCTGCTGATCATCATGGCGCTGATCCTGATCTGGGTGGATATCGTCGCGCCCATCTGAGCGGCGGCCGGTGCGGATCCGATGGGCGCCGACCCGCCGGAGGCGAAACGCACCCCGCTGTGAGCCGGCCGCCACCGCGGCCGCGCCCGGCCGGTGCCATACTTGGGGGCGTGACAGAAGCGATCGCCCTTGGCATGCCGACCGTGCGTGAGGAGACCCCGGTCCTGGCCCCGCGCAAACCCACCCGCAAGATCCGCGTAGGTGACGTATCGGTGGGCGGCGACGCCCCGATCTCCGTGCAGTCCATGACCACCACCAAGACGCATGACATCGGCGCCACCCTGCAGCAGATTGCGGAGCTGACGGCTGCGGGCTGTGACATCGTGCGCGTGGCCTGTCCCACGGACAAGGACGCCGCTGCCCTGCCGGTGATCGCCAAGCAGTCGCGCATCCCCGTGATCGCCGATATCCACTTCAACCCGAAGTACGTCTTCGCCGCCATTGAGGCCGGCTGCGGAGCGGTGCGCGTCAATCCCGGTAATATCCGCAAGTTCGATGACAAGGTAGCCGAGATCTGCAAGGCCGCCGCCGATCACGGCACCTCCCTGCGGATCGGTGTGAACGCCGGCTCCCTGGACCCGCGACTGCTCAAGAAGTACGGCAAGGCCACCCCCGAGGCGTTGGTGGAGTCCGCCGTGTGGGAGGCGAGCCTGTTCGAGGAGTGCGGCTTCCACGACTTCAAGATCTCCGTCAAGCACCACGACGTGGTCACCATGGTGCAGGCCTACCAGCTGCTCAGCGAGCGGGGGGACTGGCCGCTGCACCTGGGCGTGACCGAGGCCGGCCCTGCCTTCCAGGGCACCATCAAGTCCTGTGCCGCCTTCGGCACCCTGCTCGCCCAGGGCATTGGTGACACGATTCGCGTGTCCCTGTCCGCCCCGCCCGTGGAGGAGGTCAAGGTCGGCACCAAGCTGCTGGAGTTCATGGGACTGCGCGAGCGCAAGCTGGAGATCGTCTCCTGCCCGTCGTGCGGGCGCGCCCAGGTGGACGTGTGGTCGCTGGCCGAGTCGGTGGAGGAGGGCCTCAAGGACGTCACCGCCCCGCTGCGCGTGGCCGTGATGGGCTGCGTCGTCAACGGCCCGGGTGAGGCCCGCGAGGCGGACCTCGGCTGCGCGTCCGGGAACGGCAAGGGACAGATCTTCGTGCGTGGGAAGGTCGTCAAGACCGTCCCCGAGGATCAGGTGGTCGAGACCCTGCTGGACTACGCCCAGGACATGGCGGAGCAGATGCGCTCCGAGCTGGGTGAGGACGCCCTGGCGGGTACCTCCCCGAGCGTGGTCGCCAGCGCCTGAGAGCTCCGCGCCAGCCCAGGCCCTACTGTCGGCCCTCCGCACGTACGTGAACCTGTTCGGTCACCGCCTACCGCCGCCGCTCACCCCGCTGGACCCCTCCCAGCTGGAGGGGCTGCTGGAGTTGTGCGCCATTGACCCGGTCGCCGGTGTCGCCCTGGCGCACCAGGTGCTGCGCTGGCCCGGCTGGGCGCGCGGCGACGTCGTCGCTGACGATCGGCGGCGCCCTGCGGCCGGTGCCTGGGCCACCGGTTCGCTGATGCCCTTCGGTCTGGCCGCGCGGCCGGAGCTCGGCCACCCCGGTGCGGGAGGCGACGTTGCCCGGGCACTCGCGGAGCATGCCTTCAGGCGCCTGACCAGCCGCGGTTCCGTGGCCGGGCCGGTGGCGGATGTTGCGGCCGTCTGGGAGCATCTGGCCGCTGCAGGCCTGCATTCGCGCGAGGAGCGCTGGGAGCAGCCCCTGCTGGTGGCGCCGCGGCTCAGCGGCGGCACGCTGGCGGGCGGGGTACTGGCACGACGCCCGGCCCTGGCCTGGGCGGCGGCCGGGGTGCACCGGGCAACCCCCGCGGAGGAGCCGCTGGTGCTGCCGGCGAGCGTGGACATGTTCACCGGCGAGCTCGGCTATGACCCGACTGCGTCCGGCTCCTCCTATGCCCGGCATGTGAGCTGGCTGGTCGCCTCCGGCCGCAGCTATGTGCTGCTCGACGACGGCGCTGGGGCGCCGGCGGGCGCTGACGGGCCGCGTGCGATCGCCTTCAAGGCGGACGTGGGCGCCCTTTGGGCGGCGCCGGGAGGGACGGTGGCACAGTTGACGGGCGTGTGGACCCGCCCGGATCTGCGCGGGCGCGGTATCGGCTCGGTGGCGTTGGCGGCGGTGGTGGACGTCTTGCGGCGCGACCGGCTCGGCGTCGACGGCGTGGTGAGCCTGTACGTGAACTCCTTCAACGCCGCCGGCTTAGCCCTGTACCGCAGCCTGGGCTTCACCCGCGTGGGCACCTACGCCACCGTGCTGCTGTGAGTGCCGCCGCGGGACGGCCCGGCCCGCTCCTGGCTCCCGTCGAGCCGGGCCGTCCCATGCATGCGCGTGTGTGCCAGGAGTCTGCCGCCCTCGCGGTGGGCGTCGGCGTTACTTGTCACCCAGCAGGGCGCGTAGCTGCCGGGTGTAATCGGCAAAGGCGACGCGGCCGCGGGCAGTCAGTGAGACATAGGTGGCGGGGCTGCGACCGTAGAAGGTCTTGCTCTGCTCCACATAGCCCGCCTCCTCCAGTCTCGTCAGATGGGTGGACAGGTTGCCGGCCGTCATGTCCAGCAGTTGACGCAGCCTTGGAAACACGAGCCTGTCTCCTTGGGGGATCGCGGCCAGGGTGGCCATGATCCGCAGGCGGGACTGGGTGTGAATGATCGGGTCGAGCTGTTTGGTAGAACGGTTCATCGCTGTCAGGCCCCCGTGCGGCCGCTTTGGCGGCGTTCCAGCAGTACTGAGGCGGCGCCGGCTAGCAGCAGACCACCGCCGCCGGCCAGGGACATGATGGCCCACAGTGCATGCCCACCGATGATGGTGGCGACAATCGTGACCGCCAGTATCCAGCCGCCGGTGATGGCCATCGGGGGCTCCTCCCAGCTGGCGGCTCCGGCGAGGAACATTACCCCGACCACCAGGCACGGCAGGGCGTTGGAGAGAATTGCGATCATGTCAAATGCTTCGGGGGTGCCCAGTTCGCGCAGGAAGGCGCCCAGCCGTCCGGAGGTGGTGAAGGCCAGAATCATGCCGCCCATCCAGGCCAGTCCTTGCACGGTGCCGATCCACGCGGTACGGCCGTACAGTCCGCGGGAGCGCCGGGCGATGTAGACGCAGGTGAAGACTGCGGCGGCGGCGAGGCAGCCCAAGAAGACCAAGAATGGCCTGAAAGCAAGCGCATAGTCGGCGCGGACGTTGAGGCCGCAGACTCCATAACCGATGAGCCAGGCCAGGCCCCAGACGGTGTAGAGGGGGGGCGGAGCGAATCTCAATGAGGCGCTGGTAGGCGCTGGCTTGCTCGCCGATGACGGCGAGCGCGGCGGCCGGTTCGAATCTGGTCTCGTCGTTGGTTGAGGTGGGTGGGATGGGGGTCATGGCGTCTCCTGTGTTCGATCAAAGTAGTTTGCAAAGCAAACCGATGATGCTAGTGTACACCAACTAGTTTGTTCCGCAAACTTCTGGGGTGACGCCTCCTCGCCCCGGCGTTCCCGGCGTGCGCAGGCGATGCGGCCCGTGTCACCCGCCCGCCGCAGCGCCGCCGGAGGGCGGGCCTCGGCTTGGTCCTCCGCCGTCACCGCGTAAGATCGCCACGTGCTTCAGACCATGTCCCAGGCCTTCATCCGAACCCTGCGCGAGGACCCCGCCGATGCGGAGGTAGCCAGCCACAAGTTGCTGGTGCGCGCCGGCTACATCCGCCGCGCCGCCCCCGGCGTCTACACCTGGCTGCCACTGGGCCTGCGCACCCTGCGCAAGATCGAGGCGATCGTCCGCGAGGAGATGGACACCATCTCCCAGGAGGTGCTCTTCCCCGCCCTGCTGCCCGCGGAGCCCTACCGGGCCACCGGCCGCTGGGACGATTATGGCCCCACCCTGTTCAAGCTGACCGACCGCAAGGACGCGGACTACCTGCTGGCCCCCACCCACGAGGAGATGTTCACCCTCCTGGTCAAGGACCTGTACTCCTCCTACAAGGACCTGCCGGTGTCCATCTACCAGATCCAGACCAAGTACCGCGACGAGGCCCGCCCGCGCGCCGGCGTCATCCGCGGTCGCGAGTTCGTCATGAAGGACTCCTACTCCTTCGATATCGACGACGCCGGCCTGGAGGCCTCCTACCAGGCGCACCGCGCCGTCTACCAGCGCATCTTCAAGCGCCTAGGCCTGGAGTATGTGATCGTCAACGCCATGAGCGGCGCCATGGGTGGCTCCCACTCCGAGGAGTTCCTGCACCCCTCGCCCATCGGTGAGGACACCTTCGTGCGCACCGACGGCGGCTATGCGGCCAACGCCGAGGCCGTCACCACCCCTGTTCCTGCGGACGTGGACGCCTCTGGGGTGGGCCCGGCCCGCGAGGTGGACACGCCCGACACTCCCACCATCGAAACCCTGGTCGACTTCGTCAATGCTGAGCACTCACGCGCCGACGGGCGCGCCTGGACCGCCGCGGACACGCTCAAGAACGTCGTCGTCGCCCTGACTCACCCCGGCGGTGAGCGGGAGCTGCTGGTCGTCGGTATCCCCGGGGACCGCGATGTGGACATGCGGCGCCTGGAGGCCGCCGTCGCCCCCGCCGAGGTGGACATGGCCACCGACGCCGACTTCGCCGCCCACCCCGAGCTGGTGCGCGGCTACATCGGCCCCGCCGTCATCGGCCCCAATTCGCCGAAGCGCCGCGTGGAGCGGGACGCGGAGGGCAATGAGGTGCTCACCGGTTCGGTGCGCTACCTGCTGGACCCGCGGGTTGTGCCCGGCACCGCCTGGGTCACTGGCGCCAACGCCTACCAGCGGCACGTGCTCGACCTGGTGGCCGGCCGCGACTTCACCGCAGACGGCACCATCGAGGCCGCCGAGATCCGCGAGGGCGACCCCGCCCCCGACGGCTCCGGCCCCCTGCACCTGGCCCGCGGCATCGAGCTCGGGCACATCTTCGCCCTGGGCCGCAAGTACGCCCGTGCCCTGGGGCTTACCGTGCTGGATGAGAACGGCAAGTCCCGGATCGTGACGATGGGTTCCTACGGCATCGGCGTCACCCGCGCCCTGGCGGCCCTGGCCGAGTCCAACCACGACGAGCAGGGCCTGGCCTGGCCCATTCAGGTGGCGCCCTACCAGGTGCAGGTCCTGGCCACCGGCAAGGACGACGCCGTCTTCGATGCGGCCGCATCGCTTTCCGCCGCGCTGGACGAGGCCGGGGTGGAGGTCCTGTATGACGACCGGCGCAAGGTGAGTGCCGGCGTGAAGTTCAAGGACGCCGAGCTGCTCGGCATGCCCTACACGGTGGTGGTCGGCCGCGACCTGGCGAAGGACGGCACCGTGGAGATTCGTGACCGTCGCAGCGGCGAGCGCACCTCCGTGCCGGTGTCCGAGGCAGCCGGTCAGGTTGTGGAAGCCGTGCGCGCAGCTCTCACCGCCTTGGGAGGAGACGAACGAGGCGTCTGAGGCGCAGGTGTCGGCATCGCACCGGATGTGTCGACATATGTTGACACCCATTGAGGTTACTGCGGCTTCACCTTAAAATCGTAGTGGCCGACATCGCAGGCCATTTGATCCCTGGTGAAGGAGCCGAACAATGATGCGGAGCCTTAGGACGCCATGCATGCGTCGTCCAACCGCCGTGGCGAGCTTGTGTCTTTTGTCTGGAGGAATTGCATGCGCTGACACTACTGTGGCACATAAATGCAACTGATTGAAGGTGGAATAGTCATGTTCGCTAGTTTTCTTTCCCGTTTGATGATTCAGGTGTTTGCTTTTCTCTCGCTTGTTGGTTCCACCGGCGCGCTGGTCGCGCTCGGTTATGAAGCCGACCTTAATCCCGGTGCCGAGGGAAATAACTTGCTGGTGTCGTGGGAGTCCTGGTGGTTCCTGTTAAGCTTAGTGGTCGCAATTGGGGCCACCGTGGCCGTATATCGTGCGTATGATCGTGGCGTGTCGGCGGGAATGCGAGGTATTTCTCCCAAGTAATCCCTCGCCAAGGGCTGGTGGGCGCTGGATGTGGCGTATGTCACGTAAGGTCGACATGCCGTGAAGGCATTGGCTGTAGCGGCACTGGCAATTGGGCTGGCCGGTGGCGGTCACGCGGAACGCCCTGTGCGATCTCCCTTCTCGCATGGAGGAGGCATGCCTATGTGCTGCATCGTGCCAAGGCTGCGCAGGTGAATATGCCGGAATTGCGATCTTACTTGCCCAATCTGTCCGGCCGGTTATGGTTCTTCACGGCTGCCTCAGTCTTCCTGTTTGTGATCGATGTCCCCTCCGTGATACTCGAACGGGGGCTGACGCCTGCGTTGTGGAGCACTATTCTCCTGGCGCTTCTTGGGGTGGCAACGGGAATACGCCCGGGAATCGGCGGAGGGTTGCTCGTGGCCACGTGTGGGCTGGTTCAGCTTCTGCCGGAGCGCGCCTGTGTGGTGGATCTTGACCCGCGCTACTACAAGCGGATCGCAGACTTCGAGGCGCGTTTCCCGTACGGTGTGCCGTCAATTCGGGAGGCGAGCTCCCTGACCGTTCGGGGTGACTGGACCTTCGGGGACGGCGTGGTCGCCGCCGGGGACGCGACCGTGGACGAGGCGGGGGCCCCCGGGGCGATCGCCGACGGCGCCCGGCTGGGCTGAGCCGCCCGACGAAGGTGCGGCCTCAGGCGTTCGCCGACACGCCTCGCCCCGAGCTTGGAAGCTGGACCGCTTGCGCCAACTTGGCCTGCCTGATTCGTCCCGTGTGTTGCACGACCGCGGGCCGCGTTCCACGACCTTGGTGTGTGTTGCACGACCACCCCGGGGTCGTGGAACGTGCACCGGGGTCGTGCTGTGTCGCCCGGGGTCGTGCAAAGCCGTCCCGGCTGCGGGTGCCGCCGCCTACACGAGGGGCGGGTCAAGCGAACCGGTCGGCAGAGACCACAACGCCGGTCTCAAGCACCGCGTTCGCACCGATGACTCCCGGACGAACCCACTGCACCCCCACGGCACGCCCGAACCGCGCACGCATTCGTACCGATGACCGGTGCTTGGTGTTCGTGGGTGTGGGTGGAGCCGGGGGTTGGCTCGCTGGCGTGCTTTGCGCTGGCGTCGTCTGCTACGCGGGTTCGGGGTTTACTACGCCGGTTAGGGCGTGTTATGTAAGTCGTTTGAGCCAGTGGTCGATGCTGGCGATGTGGGTGGTGGCTTGGTAGCGGACGGCGAGCTTGTCGTACCTGGTGGCCATGGCGCGGTTCTGCTTGAGCTGGCCGAAGCACCGCTCCACGGCGTTGCGGTCCTTGTAGGCCACGGGGTCGAAGGCGGGCGGTCTGCCCCCGGCGCTGCCGCGTCGGCGGCGGTTGTCGGCCTGGCCTGCCTTGATGGGGATGGTGGCCTTGATGTGGTGGTTGCGCAGCCAGTCCCGGTTCCCCTTTGAGGAGTAGGCCTTGTCGGCCAGCACCATCTGCGGCCTGGTGCGGGGCCGTCCACCGGCAGGACGCTGGACACATATCTTGTCTAGGACGGGGATCATCATCGGGCAGTCCGCGACCTGTCCCGCGGTCAGCACCCCGGCCAGCATGCCGCAGGCGGCGTCCACGGCGGCGTGAACCTTGGTCGACCAGCCACCCCGAGAGGTCCCCAGGGCGTGATCCTCGGCTCCCCCTCCACCAGCTGGGACTGTCCTTGCGCGCCCCAGCGGCATGCACATGCGCCCGACAGGTGGTCGAATCCACCGACACCCGCCAGCCGATCTTGCCGGCGGCGTCGGCCTGGGCGACAAGGGCGGACTCGATGCGCTCCCACACCCCATCGGTCTGCCAGGCCCGGTACAGGGCGTAGGCCCTCCACCACGGCCCGTAGCGGGCCGGTACGTCACGCCAGGGCGCACCGACCCGGGTTCTCCACCGTACGGCGTTGATCATGTCCCGCAGCGGATACACGCGCGGCCTGCCACGAACAGGCGGGGCGGGCAGCAGGGGCTCGAGCAGCCCCCACTGAGCATCGGTCAGGTCATGACGAGCGGCAGCGTCTATACTCAACGGTCGAGGCCTTTGGCAGTGTCACGGTTTGTTCTCACACCACCCGTGATACCCCAAAGGCCTCACCCCATCCCGCACACCACGCCGACCACCCCACCCGACTAACGCAACACGCCCTAGGTGTCTGCTGAAAGGGTCTGAGCCCTTCAGCAGAGGTCAAACAGGCGTAGCGCAGGCCGAAGGCGGGTAGTAGTCGCCGAAGGGGCGTCCCCAACGATCCACCCCTGGTCCCGATCCCAACTCGCTCTACGCCCGCGACACCGCCCCGAGGACGTCCCCGCCGGCAAAAACGTCGTCGTCAGCCCCAGAACGTCCGCGCAAGCCCCCGCGACGTCGCTGCCGGACGCTCGAGCACGACCTCGCGCGCCCGAGCACGACCACCTAGCCGACCCGGTGCACACAGAACAGCGCGCCGAACACGGCAACCCGCGGGCCCCAACCACCACACCCTCAAACCGGAAGATCCAGGAAACGAGCCGCTCAGTCGGCGTATCCGGGCAGGGGTGCGTCCACATTCGCGCCCCAGGCACGGGCACGCAGAGCCGCATCCAGAGCCGCGTCGATCGCCGCCTCGGTGGCGTCACCTCCGCTTGCGACCACACCGGCCAGCTCGGTCTCCTCCACTGCCAGCCACACCTGACGCGCCCAGGTCACGTCAATGGACGTGGCCGAGTCCGCCGCCTGCGTGGGGGCAGCGTAGGCCGCCAGGCGGGTGTCCTCACTTCCCGCCGCCACCGCGGCGCTTACGACTGCCTTGGCATAGCCGGCGTCCGCCGCGGCGCGGCTGCGGGACGCACCCGTCGAGCGCGCACCCACCTCCTCCAGCGCGTAGCGGGCCGCGTCGTAAGCGGCCAGCAACTCGCCCGGCAGTGCCACGGTCACCGCGGCGGCATCCCGCCCGGAGACCTCCACTGCGGCTCCGTCCAGCTGCAGCGCCCGAAGCGACCAGGCCACCGCCAAGGAGGCGTACAGGCGGGCGGTGGCGGCGTCTTCACAGGCGGCGGCCGCCGTGCGCGCCAGCGCCGCCCCGTCGGTCAGGGCGGCGGTCAGGTCGGTGGTGTCGGCATCCGCTGCGGCGGAGGGGAGCGGGGCGACCGTCTCATAGGTGGTGGGTACCGGCGTAGCCCACGGGTCCCACACTCCACCCAGCGCCTCCAGCTGGGTGGCGGCACTGGCGGCGATCGCGTCGGCCAGGGCGGACTGCTCGGCGTCCTGGGAGCGGGCCACCACATCCGCCGTCGAGCCGATCAACGTGGCCTGCCGGGCCAGGCCGTCACGCACCGCCTCCTGAGCGGACGCCGTCGGCAGGGACGCGGGGGAGCCACCGCCCACCCGCAGGCCGCAGGCGCCCGTGGCCGCGACCGCCGCCGTCAGGGCGAGGACGCCCGCACGGCGCAGCAGTACACGACGGGTCGGAAGGGAACGCGAGGCAGCCGGGCCGGCGGTGAAAGTCGGTGTCACGTGGTCATCCTCGCACGGACGGGTAGCATGGGGCCGATCAACCGAGCCGTCTTGCAGCGACTCAGACACGACCGGCCCCACCGGGCCCATTACGGGAGGAACCCCCATATGACCGACGCGTCCGCCCGGAGCCAGGAGCAAGGCCTGCACCGGCTACTCGCCCCCGTCGTCGAGCAGACCGGGCTCTTCCTGGAGGACGTGCGCCTGGCGCGGGCCGGCAGGTACACCACGCTGCGGGTGATCGTCGACCTTCCCGACGGCCCCGGCGACCTCGACCTGGATACCCTCGGCGAGGCCACCCGCGCGATCTCCGACGCCGTCGACGCCGCCGATCCGGTGGCAGGCCAGTACACGCTTGAGGTCTCCACCCCGGGCGCCGAACGGGAGCTGCGTTCGCCCCGCCACTTCCGCCGCGCCGTCGGACACCGCGCGGTGATCACCACCGCCTCAGGCACGCAGGAGCAGACCCTGGAGGGAGAGGTCACCGCCGCCGACGCCGACTCCGTCACCCTCATGGTCCACGACTCGCCCCGCACCATTGCGGTGGCGGACGTGACCGCCGCCCGTATGGTCGTGAGCATGTAAGCGGCCCCAACCCCGCACCGGCGTCCCCTTAAGGACCCGGCCGGCGACGCCGACCGCCCCAGACGAGACAAAGGAATCAGGAATCATGGACATCAACATGCCGGAGCTGCGAGGTGCAGCCGACGAGCTGGGCATCGACCTGGACAATCTGCTACCCGCCATCGAGGACGCCATCCTGGGCGCATACAGCAAGGTTCCCGGCGCCATCCGCGGCGCCCACGTGGAGATCGACCGCAGGACCGGGCACATGACGGTACTCGCCCCGGAGGTCGACGACAACGACGAGCCCACCGGCGAGTACTTCGACGACACCCCCGAGGACTTCGGCCGCATCGCCCAGGCCACCGCCCGCTCGGTGATCGTGCAGCGCATCCAGGACCGCCGTGACTTCGAGGTCCTGGGCGCCTTCAAGGACAAGGCCGGCGAGCTCATCTCCGGCACGGTGGAGCAGGGTCGCGACCCGCGCCTGGTCTACGTGCGCCTGGACGACGAGCACGAGGGCATCATGCCCCCGCACGAGCAGGTCCCCGGTGAGCACTACCGGCACGGAGACCGTATCCGCGCCTACGTCACCGAGGTGTCCCGCGGTCCCAAGGGCGCACAGATCATCCTCTCGCGCACCCACCCGGGCCTGGTGCGCAAACTGTTCGAGCGGGAGGTCCCCGAGATCGCCTCCGGCGACGTCGAGATCGTCTCCGTGGCGCGGGAGGCCGGGCACCGCACCAAGGTCGCGGTCAGTGCCCGCGTGCGCGGCGTGAACGCCAAGGGCGCCTGCATCGGCCCAATGGGGCAGCGGGTGCGCGCCGTCATGGCGGAACTCGGCGGGGAGAAGATCGACATCGTCGACTACTCCGAGGACCCGGCCCGCTTCGTCGCCAACGCCCTGTCACCGGCCCGCGTCGCCTCCGTGACGGTCCTTGACGCCCAGGAGCGCTCCGCCCGCGCCATCGTTCCCGACTTCCAGCTGTCGCTGGCGATCGGCAAGGAGGGCCAGAACGCCCGCCTGGCGGCACGGCTCACGGGCTGGAAGATCGACATCCACGCCGACACCGAGTCCGGCGAGGTCACCCCCGGCCGCGACTCCCGTGCCGACGACGTGACTGGTCCCTCAGCCCCCGGCGCTCAGGACTAGCGCGCAACCCGGCTACACTTGCTCTTGGCCTGCCTGCGGGCATGCGCCGAACCGCTGTTCGACGCACCGCGGCGGCAGTCGACAGCAAGCGGAAGGACGCGGCCAGCCGGTGGTAAGCACCCCCCACGTGCCCGAACGCACCTGTATCGGTTGCCGCGGCAAGGCCCCGCGGGCGCAGTTGCTGCGCCTGGCCCTGACGGACAGTGGCGAGCTGACCGTTGACGCCCGGGCACTCATGCCGGGGCGTGGCGCATGGATCCACCCGGACCCGGCATGCGTCGACCTCGCCGAGCGCAGGCGCGCCTTCGGGCGCGCCCTGCGCATGCGTGGGTCACCCGATGTGGCCCCCGTGCGCGACTGGATCCGCACCAATGCTGTGAACCACGTCCGCACGCCAGCACCGCCTCCCGACCGGGGGCGGCAGACCGATAGCAAAGGCGGGTAGGAAGCTGATGGGCACCCGATGAGTACCCAGCAATGAGCTGCCTCTACTAGCGCCCACCCTGTTCGGGGTGGGCAACCGGACAGGAGAAAAGTGGCAAAACCACGCGTTCATGAGCTCGCCAAGGAGCTCGACCCCACTGGCAAGAAGATCACCTCCAAGGTGATTCTGGCCTGGCTCAAGGATCAGGGGGAGTTCGTCAAGGCGGCGTCCTCCACCGTTGAGCCCCCCGTTGCTCGCAGGGTACGCGAGCACTTCGCCTCCCAGGGCGAGGCCAAGTCCCCCAAGCCGACCGCTCCCAAGCCTGCGGCGAAGCCGGCGACGCCGACCCCCGGTGCCGTGCCGAAGCCGACGCCCAGCACGCCCAAGCCCGGGGCGCGCCCCGCGGCTCCAAAGTCGGCGTCGGCTGCGCCCAAGCCGGCCGCCGCCCCCAAGCCCGCCGGTCCCAAGCCGCCGCGTCCGACGCCCGCGCCTCAGGCCGCGCAGCCCGCGCCGGGCCCCGGCACGGACCAGAAGCCGGACCAGAGGCCTCGGCCCGCAGCCCCGACGCCGGGACCGCGTCCGGCCGCGCCCACACCCGGTCCTCGGCCAGGTGCTCCGCGTCCGGGCAACAACCCGTACGCCACCTCCCAGGGCATGCCGCGCCCCGGTGGCTCCGGCGGCCGTGGCCGTGGCAAGGGCGCACGCTCGGGCGGCCCGCGTCCGGGCAACAACCCGTACGCCACCTCCCAGGGCATGCCGCGCCCCGGTGGCTCCGGTGGTCCGCGGCCGCAGGGCGGACGCCCCGGTCAGGGCGGTCCGCGCCCGGGCCCGCGTCCCGGTGGCTCCGGTGGTCCGCGGCCGCAGGGCGGACGTCCCGGTCAGGGCGGTCCGCGCCCGGGCCCGCGTCCCGGAGGCTCCGGTGGCCCCCGTCCCAACCCGGGCATGATGCCGGGACGGTCCTCGGTCGGGCGGCCCGGCGCTCCGGCCCGCGGCGGTCAGGGCGGCCGCGGTGGCCCCGGTTCCGGCGGACGTGGAGGCACAGGCGGCGGCCCGCGCGGCGGCTTCGGTGGTGGCCCTCGCGGCGGCCGTGGTGGGCGCGGCTCCACCCAGGGCGCCTTCGGGCGCGGCGGCGGTGCTCCGCGCGGACGCAAGTCGCGTAGGGCCAAGCGCCAGGAGTTCGAGCAGCAGAGCGCGCCGACCATCGGCGGCGTCGTCGTCCCCCGCGGTGACGGCTCCACTCCGGTGCGTGTGCGCCAGGGCGCCACACTGACCGACCTGGCTGAGAAGATCAACGCCAACCCGGCGGCCCTGGTGACCGTTCTCTTCCACCTGGGGGAGATGGCCACGGCCACCCAGTCCCTGGACGAGGACACCTTCGCCCTGCTGGGTGCGGAACTCGGCTACGACGTCCAGATCGTCTCCCCGGAGGACGAGGACCGCGAGCTGCTGGAGTCCTTCGACATCGACCTTGAGGCCGAGGAGGCCGGCGAGGACGACGCGGACCTGGTCGCACGCCCGCCGGTAGTGACCGTCATGGGTCACGTCGACCACGGTAAGACCAAGCTGCTGGACGCCATCCGCTCCACCGATGTGGTTGCCGGCGAGGCCGGCGGTATCACCCAGTCCATCGGCGCCTACCAGGTGCGCGTGAATCTGGGTGAGGAGACACGCCCGATCACCTTCATCGACACCCCCGGCCACGAGGCCTTCACAGCCATGCGTGCCCGCGGTGCCGAGGTGACGGACATCGCCATCCTGGTGGTGGCCGCCGACGACGGCGTAATGCCGCAGACCGTTGAGGCGCTCAACCACGCCCAGGCGGCCGGTGTGCCGATCGTCGTCGCCGTGAACAAGATCGATAAGGAGGGCGCCAACCCGGAGAAGATCCGTGGCCAGCTCACCGAGTACGGTCTGGTTCCCGAGGAGTACGGCGGTGACACCATGTTCGTGGACATCTCCGCCAAGCAGCGCACCAACATCGACGGACTGCTGGAGGCGGTCCTGCTGACCGCCGACGCCGCCCTGGACCTGCGCGCCAACCCGAACACGGACGCCCGCGGCGTCACCGTGGAGGCGAAGCTGGACCGCGGCCGCGGCGCCGTCGCCACCATCCTGGTGGAGCGGGGCACGCTGCACGTGGGTGACCCGATCGTCGCCGGCAGTGCCTACGGGCGTGTGCGCGCCATGTTCGACGAGCACGGCAACGCGCTTGAAGAGGCCGGCCCGGCCCGGCCCGCTCAGGTGCTCGGCCTGACCAGTGTTCCCAGCGCAGGCGACTCCTTCATCGTCGCCCCCGACGACCGCACCGCCCGTCAGATCGCTGACCGTCGTGAGGCCGCCGGGCGTGCCGCGGAGCTCGCCAAGCGCCGCAAGCGCGTCTCGCTTGAGAACCTCACCGACGTCCTCAAGGAGGGCAAGGTCGACACCCTCAACCTCATCCTCAAGGGCGACAGCTCGGGTGCGGTTGAGGCACTGGAGGACTCGCTGCTCAAGATCGACGTCGGCGACGAGGTGGCCCTGCGGGTCATTCACCGCGGCGTCGGCGCGGTCACGCAGAGCGACGTCGACCTGGCCACGGTGGACTCCGCCGTCATCATCGGCTTCAACGTGCGCCCCGCAGTGCGGGTGGCCGAGCTGGCCGACCGCGAGGGCGTCGACATGAAGTTCTACACGGTCATCTACAACGCCATCGAGGATGTCGAGGCGGCCATGAAGGGCATGCTCAAGCCGATCTACGAGGAGGTCGAGCTGGGGACGGCCGAGATCCGCCAGGTCTTCCGCTCCTCGAAGTTCGGCTCAATCGCCGGCTCGATCGTCCGCTCGGGCGTCATCAAGCGGGGCGCCAAGGCCCGCCTGGTGCGCGACGGCGTCGTGGTGGCCGGGGACCTCACGGTCGAGACGCTGCGCCGCGAGAAGGACGACGTGACCGAGGTCCGCGAGGGCTACGAGTGCGGTATCAACCTCAGCTTCCGTGACATCGCCGAGGGCGACGTCATCGAGACCTGGGAGATGCGCGAGAAGCCTCGCGACTGAACATCGTTGCGCAGATGCCGGTCGGCCCTCACGCACCGAATCCGGCACCTGTGACGCGCCGCGACCGGCAGAAATGACGTCGGCGCCGCTGCTCCCTTCAGGGATGGCGGCGCCGACGTCATTTGGTGCCCAGGCGCGGTCGGCGCGCCAGCTGCCACAGCAGGTCGGTGACGAACACGACCACCGCCAACCACACCAGCGCCGTCGAGACCCAGCGGGCCGCCGAGATCTCCTCGCGGAACACCGCCCAGGCCAGCAGGAACTGCATTACCGGAGTGATGTACTGGCTCAGCCCCACGATCGACAGTGGCACCCGGCGCGTGCCCGCAGCGAACAGCAGCAGCGGCACCGCAGTAACCGGGCCGGCCAGCATCAACCCGGCCGTCAGCGCCCCGGACGCCGTCGCCCCCTGCAAGGCGCCCTGCCCGCCCGCGTACAGCCAGGCGAAGTAGACCAACGCCACCGGAGTCATGCAGCCGCTCTCCACCGTGAGCCCGGTGAGCGCATCCACCTGCGTGCCCACGCGCTTCTTCACCAGCCCGTACACCCCGAAGCTGAGGGCGAGCGACAGTGAGATCCATGGCAGATCGCCCTGCGCGGCCACCAGCACGGCGATGGCGATCACCGCTATGCCGACGGCGACGCCCTGCGCCGGACGCAGCCGCTCGCCCAGGAAGACCGCTGCGAGTACCACTGTGACCAGCGGGTTGATGAAGTACCCCAGTGCCGCATCCGCGGTGCGATCGGAGTTGACCGCATAAACGTAAACCAGCCAGTTCACCGACACCAGCAGGCCACTGACCGCGAGGATGCCAAGCAGGCGTGGGGTCGTCACCACTGCCCGCAGGGTGCGCCACGAGCGGCGCAGCGCGGTCAGCAGCAGGCAGGTGACCAGGGTCCACACCAGCCGGTGCCCGATGATCTCCACACTGCCGGCGGCCTGCAGCAGGCGGAAGTACAGCGGGAACAGGCCCCACAGCAGGTAGCAGCCGAGCACCATCGCCACGCCGGAGGCGTCGTCGGCGGCCGCACTGGTGCGTGTTGCGGATGCTGCCTGCGCCGCAGCGGCCAGCGGCGGCTCAGGCGTGGGGGAGGAGACGTTCACGGGGCGGTCCTGTTCAGGTTGGGGGAGTGGCGGCCACGAGGATAGTCCCAGGCGTATGCGCGCGAATTGGACCACCTGCAGATGCGCGGTGCGGCTGCCACCTGGCGATCGTCACCCGGTTGGGGCACAATATCCCGTCCGCCGGTTGGAGCTGCGGCAGTCGACGGCGCGCTGCGCTTGCGCGCCGCACACCACCGCGGACACGCAAGTCTTCACCGAGCCTTTTTCACTCCGCTTCGAACCTTAAGGAGCTCACATGGCCGACGCCGCCCGCGTCCGCAAGGTCGCCGACCACATTCAGGAAACCGTCGCCCGCCTCCTGCAGGGCAGGATCAAGGACCCCCGAATCGGCTTCGTCACCATCACCGATGTGCGCGTGACCGGTGACCTGCAGCAGGCGACTGTCTTCTACACCGTCTATGGCACTGACGAGGAGCGCCAGGACACCGCCGCCGCACTGCGCTCGGCCACCGGACTGATCCGCTCCGAGGTCGGCCGGGCGCTCGGAATCCGCCTGACCCCCTCGATCACCTTCCAGCTGGACTCACTGCCCACCCAGGCGCAGGCCTTCGAGGACGCCCTGGCCCAGGCCCGCGCCAGGGATGAGGAGATCGCCCGCACCCACGCGGGTGCCGCCTACGCCGGCGACGCCGACCCCTACCGGCACGACGAGGAGGCGGACGACGAGGGCGACGAGGAGGCGGACGACGAGGGCGACGAGGAAGCCGACGCGTGAGATTCGCCGACGTCCCGCGCGCCGCCGCGACAGCCCGTGACGGGCTGGCGCTGGTGGACAAGCATGCCGGAGTCACCAGCCACGACGTGGTCGCCATGACCCGGCGCATGGCCGCCACCCGTAAGGTCGGTCACGCGGGCACCCTGGACCCCATGGCAACCGGCCTGCTGCTGCTCGGCGTCGGCCGCGCCACGCGCTTTTTGACCTACCTGGTCGGCGCCGACAAGACGTACCGGGCGACCGTCCGGCTGGGCCAGACCACGCTCACGGAGGACGCCGACGGCGAGCTCACCGCCGCCGCCGGCTGCACGGCCGCTCCTGATCTGCCCGCGCGCCTTGACGCGGCGCTGGTGGCCCTGACCGGCGAGATCATGCAGGTGCCCTCGGCCGTATCCGCCATAAAGATCGGCGGCGTGCGCTCCTATGCGCGCGTGCGCGGTGGGGAGGACGTCACCCTGCCCGCGCGCCCAGTCACCGTCCACGCCCTTGCGCGCGTCGGCGAGCCGCGCCCGGTCACCGCCGCCGACGGCACACCCGTGATCGATGTTGACGTGGAGGTGCACTGCTCCTCGGGTACCTACGTGCGTGCCCTGGCCCGCGACCTCGGCGTCGCCCTGGGATGCGGAGCGCACCTGACCGCGCTGCGCCGCAGCGGCGTCGGTCCCTTCAACGTGGCTGAGGCCGCCACCATCGAGTCCATGGCCGCGGCGGTGACGGCCGGGCGGGCACTGCCGGTACTGCCCCTGGCGGTGGTGGCACGCCGTTGCTTCCCCGCCGTCGACCTGGATGCAGACGAGGCCCGGGCCCTGCGCTACGGGCAGGCCCTGCCCGCCCCCGTGCTCGATCGGGCACAGCCCCCGCGCCGTCCGGTCATCTCCAAGGCCCCCGCCGCTGATGGGCAGGGTGTGACGGCCGGGTTCGACCCGGCGGGCGGGCTCGTGGCACTGTTGGCTCATAAGGGCGGGCGCACCCGCCCAGTGCTCGTACTGCCCGAGGCGGGGGAGTAACGTCGCCACCCGCCGGGCCATGCCGCTGCCCGCACCGTCCCACACCACAGGAGACACAGTTGAACCAGACCACGAGCGGCCGCGGCCTGCGCGGCCTCGGCGATGAGATCTGAGGCGGGGCTCGGAATGGAGACTTGGTACGGCGCCGAGCAGGTGCCCGGGGAGCTGACGGACCCGGACGGCCCCGGCAGCATCGTCACGGTCGGTGTCTTCGACGGCGTGCACCGCGGACATCAGGCGATCCTCGCCCGCGTGGCTGAGCGTGCCCGGCGGGCGGCGGGAGCCGACGGGCGCAGGCCCCGCGCTGTGGCGCTCACCTTCGACCCGCATCCGGCGGTGGTGCACCGGCCCGAGACCCGTCTGCCCATGATCACCTCGCTCGCCGACCGGCTGGACTCCCTGGCGGGCACCGGCCTGGACGCCGTACTGGTGGTCCACTACACGCTGGCCTTCGCCGACCAGGGGCCGGAGGAGTTCGTGCGCGACTGGCTGGTGGGCCTGCTCGGGGCGCGCGCAATCGTGGTCGGCGACGACGTGCGCTTCGGCCGCGGCAACAGCGGCGACGCCGACACACTGCGGCGGATCGGGCGCAACTGCGGCATTGACGTGGAGATCGTCGCCGATGTGCTGGCCCCCTCGGGCAGGCGCTGGTCCTCCACCTGGGTGCGCGAGCTGCTGGAGGCGGGCGACATGCGCGGCGCCGCTGAAGTCCTCGGTCATGTCCACCGCCTGCGCGGCACCGTCATTCACGGGCACCGCCGCGGCCGCGAGCTGGGCTTCCCCACCGCAAACCTCGACGCCGCCACGGCCGGGGTGGTACCGCCCGACGGCGTCTACGCGGGCTGGCTCGTACGTTCGCCAGGAGTCGGGGAGGGCGGGGAAGCGGGGGAGGAGCGCCTGCCCGCCGCCATCTCCATCGGCACCAACCCGACCTTCGACGACGTGCCCGACCGCACCGTCGAGGCGCATGTGCTCGGGCGCGCGGACCTGAACCTGTACGGGGAGGTTGTGGTCATCGAGCTGGTCGAGCGGCTGCGCCCCATGCTGGCCTTCGACGGCCTGGAGCCGCTGCTGGCGCAGATGCGCCAGGACGTGATGGACACCGCTGAGGTGCTCGGTGTGCCGGTGCCCGATCCCATCCGCCCGGAGGACGTCACCGCCGCCTGACCGAACGGCCAGCGGGCGCCGTTGACGCCGGCCTCGCGGTGCCCGACGCGAGTCGTCAGGCCTCGCGGTGCCCGGCGCGAGTCGTCACTGGCGGGGGTGGGAGGCGAAGAACTCCCACATCAGCTGCGAGGCGTTGATCTCCTGGGTGATCGTGCCCAGGGCGGACAGGTCCACGCTCGTGCCCGGCCAGGTGTGACCGCCGGCGTCAACTGTGTACAGCTCCACCTCGGCGCCGTCCGTGCAGGAGTCGTAGCGGGTCAGGGTCACGTGGTCGCTGACAGGCTCGGTGGTGGGCTCGACGGTGCAGCCGTCCAGCTGCGCCCATCCGCTCACAGCCGCCTCGACGCCGTAGCCCCAGCGGGCGTCGTCGTTGCCGTCATAGGGGTTGACGACGTCGTCGGTTCCGTGGAATGTCAGTACGGAGACCGGCTGTGCCGGGGTGCAGGTGGTGGGGTCGAGTGTGGCCGTGGAGTCGGCGGCGGTCCGGCCGGCACGCAGCCCTGCCACGGGTGCGATGGCGGCGATCAGGTCGGGGTGCTCACAGGCCAGGGCGCTGGCCATGCGGCCGCCGCCGGAGTAGCCGGTCGCGTAGACGCGGTCGGTGTCTACACAGGCCTGCTCCGTCAGTGTGCTGACGACGGCGGCGAGGAAGGCGACGTCGTCGCGGGCGTCCTCGGCGGGGTACTCGCCCGCCGTGGTGGGCACGCCGGGCACATTCCAGGCCCAGTTGCCGTCGGGCAGCGGCTCATCGGTCTCCAGCGCGATCGCGGCGGTCGGCTCGGCGACGACGAAGCCCTCGTCGTCGGCGTCGGCCACCGCGTCCAGGCCACTGATCTGTGCCTGGGAGACGCCGTTGGAGTTCGATCCGTGCAGGTCCAGCACCAGGGCGAGGGGAGTGGTGGAGTCGGCGCCGTCGGGCACATGCACTCGCACCGGGTACGTCTGGCCCTCGAAGGCGACGTCAACGGTCTGCGTTCCTGAAAGCGTGCGGGCGCACCCCGGTACCGCGGATGCGGTCGAGGTCGATGCGGACTGACGGGAGCCGCATCCGGCAATGGCTAGGGACGCGAGTGCCGTGAATGCGGCGGTCAGCAGGCAGGCGAGCGAAAGCAGGCGGCGTGAGGGCGACGGCGCGTATGGCGTAGGACGGGACATGGGGACTCCTCGGGGACAGTCAAAGGGAGAGGGTGAGACGATGACGGGGCGGAGAAACAGAATGCAGGGTGAGTGATCTGAGGAACAACAGGTTAGCAGCCGGGGAGGGTCTGCGGGCTGAAACGTGTGCTCGATGCCACCGGCGACGGGGCGGGATGGGCGGTACGCGGCTGATAGGGTTGCCCAGCCGTCGATCGGCCGCGGACGTGTCAAGCCCGGGAGAACCAGCCCCGGCGCTCCGCGCAACGAGAATCAGGAGTCATCGTGTCGATTTCCCCCGAGCGCAAGCAGGAGCTCATTGCCGAGTACGCCACCCACGAGGGCGACACCGGCTCCCCGGAGGTCCAGGTCGCCATCCTGTCCGAGCGGATCTCCAACCTGACCGAGCACTTCAAGTCGCACAACCACGACCACCACTCGCGGCGCGGCCTGTACCTGCTGATCGGTAAGCGCCGCCGCCTGCTGGACTACCTCGAGCGCGAGGACATCGAGCGCTACCGCAAGCTCATCGCCCGCCTCGGCATCCGCCGCTGAGCGGTAGCGATCCAGGACTGAGCATCGGGCCCCGGTCTCCACTGTGGAGACCGGGGCCCGATGCGTGGTGGTTGTGCGTCCATGCGTTGCGGGATTCTGGGCGAATTGATCTCGCACCTAGCCCCGCGGTGCCCGCTCCGGCGGGGCGGGCTGAGGGTTCGTACCTTCACCTGACGGTTCGTACCTTCAGGAGGACGGTTCGTACTTCTTCTCGACGGTTCGGCACCCCGGGGTACGAACCGTCGCCACAAGTGCCGAAGCGTCCGAGTCAAGTGCCGAACCGTCACGTGAAGTGCCGAACCGTCGCCCACGGGGCGACCCGCACCACACCCTGTCGAACACGAAGAGCCCGCATACTTGCACGGAACCCGTACAGACCTCCAAAACACGTGACTTTGAAGGGAACTCGTGTACTAGACGCAGCGCGGTGTGTGACTCATGCCGATAGCCCGCTGCCGCAGGGGGCGCCGCTGCCTACCGATCGGTATCGGCGCGCTCGGCACGGCTCACAGCAGTGAGCGGTACAGCGTCTCAATGTCCTCGCGGGTTGCCGGGCGCGGGTTGCCGGGCGTGCACACGTCGGCGAAGGCGTCCTCGGTGAGCGCGGCGATGCCGGACTCGTCCACGCCCACCTCGCTGATGCGGGTGGGGTTGCCCAGGTCGCGGGTCAGCTGGGCGACGGCGTCGACGGCGGCCTGGCGCGCCTGGTCCAGCGGCATGGTCTGGGCGTCGGCCACGCCGAAGGCCTCGGCGATGTCGCGGTACTTCTCGCCGGTGTACTCGGCGTTGAAGGCCATGATCGGAGCCAGCAGAATGCCATTGGCCACCCCGTGCGGGGCGTTGTAGCGTCCGCCCAGCGGGTGCGCCATGCCGTGCACGAGGCCCAGGCCCACGTTGGAGTAGGCCATGCCGTTTATGTAGGCGGCCAGTCCCATCTGCTCCACGGCGTCGGCGTCACCCTCGGCGGCCTTGCGCAGGTTCTTGGCGATCATCTGGATGGAGCGCAGGCACAGGGCGTCGGACAGCTCCCAGGCGCCGGGGGTGATGTAGCCCTCGATGGCGTGGGTGAGGGCGTCCAGGCCGGTGGCGACCTTCAGCCCACGCGGCATGCCGTCCATGAGGTCGGGATCCACTACGGCGATCACCGGGATGTCGTGCGGGTCCACGCAGACGAACTTGCGCTGGTTCGCGGTGTCGGTGATGACGTAGTTGATGGTGGTCTCCGAGGCCGTGCCCGCGGTGGTGGGCACCCCGATGATGGGCGTGCCCGGGTGCTTCGTGGGGGAGGCGCCCTCCAGGCTGAGCACGTCCTCGAACTCGGGGTTGGTGGCGATCACCGAGATCGCCTTGCAGGTGTCCTGCGGGCTGCCGCCGCCCAGGCCGATGAGGATGTCGGCACCGGAGTCACGGAAGGCGGCCAGGCCGGCCTGGACCTTCTCCACCGGCGGGTTGGGCACGACGTCGGAGAAGATCTCCCAGGCGATGCCGGCGCCGTCGAGCAGGTCGGTGATGCGCGTGGCGGTGCCGTTCTCCGCCAGGACCGGGTCGGTGACGATGAAGGCCTTGCTCAGCCCACGGGCGGTGATCTCGGTGGGGATGTTGGCGATGGCGCCGCGTCCGAAGTAGCCGGTCTGGTTGAAGATCATGCGGTAGGTCATTGAGCACTCTCCCTTGGTGCAGCTTGCCGTGTGGGGTTGGATGCGGGGCCGTCTTGGGCCCGCCTCCATGTTTGAAACGATTTCATGAGGATCTCCTCAGATGTAAGGCCCGAAGGTCCCGGGGCGTCGGCGCGTTCTATTTCACGTCGTCCCCCGCGTCCGGTGCTCCCGCGGAACACGGCGGAACGGTAGGATCTAGCGGACCCGGTGGCCGGGATGGACTCGGCGGCCGGACGGCACGGCCCGTCGGTTTTCGGTGGTGGCCTCCGGACCAGCGTGTGCGCAGCTCCGTGGGCCTCGATCGAAGGCCACGGTCGGCCGAATGATCGACACAGAAAGAGACACGCTACATATGTTCCTTGACGACCCCGAGGTCACGGCCGCCGAGGCCGTGATCGACAACGGCCCCTTCGGCAAGCGGGTGGTCCGCTTCGAGACCGGGCGCCTGGCCAAGCAGGCCGCCGGCAGCGCCATGGCCTACCTGGACGGTGAGACCACCGTCCTGTCCGCCACCACCGTGGGCAAGCACCCCAAGGACCAGTTCGACTTCTTCCCCCTCACGGTCGACGTGGAGGAGCGGCAGTACGCCGCCGGCCGTATCCCCGGCTCCTTCTTCCGCCGCGAGGGCCGCGCCGGCACCTCCGCCATCCTCGCCTGCCGCCTGATCGACCGCCCGCTGCGCCCCTCCTTCGTCAAGGGCCTGCGCAACGAGGTGCAGGTGGTTGAGACCGTGCTGTCCATCCACCCCGACGACGCCTACGACGTCCTGGCCATCAACGCGGCCTCCATGTCCACCCAGATCGCGGGCCTGCCCTTCTCCGGCCCCGTCGCCGGCACCCGCCTGGCGCTCATCGACGGGTACTGGGTGGCCTTCCCCCGCTACTCCGAGCTCGAGCGCGCCACCTTCAACATGGTTGTGGCCGGGCGCGTGCTGGAGGACGGCGACGTCGCCATCATGATGGTCGAGGCCGGTGCCACCGAGAACGCCTGGGACCTGATCGCCGCCGGCGCCACCGCCCCCACCGAGGCCGTCGTCGCCGAGGCCCTGGAGGCCGCCAAGCCGCACATCAAGGTGCTGTGCGAGGCCCAGCTGGAGGTCGCCAAGGACGCCTCCAAGCCCACCGCCGACTTCCCCCTCTACCTGGACTACACCGACGAGCAGTACGACGCCGTCGAGAAGGCCGCGCAGGCCCACGACCTGGCCGCCGCCATCGCCACCGAGGGCAAGCAGGCCCGCGATGAGGCCACCGACGCCGTGCGTGACGCGGTACTCGCCGACCTGGCTGAGGCCTTCCCGGCCGAGGAGGACGCCAAGGCCCTCAAGGCCGCCTTCCGCTCCGTGACCAAGAAGCTCGTGCGCCACCGCACCCTCACCGAGGGCGTGCGCATGGACGGCCGCGGCTTGAAGGACATCCGCACCCTGGCCGCCGAGGTCGAGGTGCTGCCCCGGGTGCACGGCTCGGCGATCTTCGAGCGCGGCGAGACTCAGATCATGGGCGTGACCACCCTGAACATGCTGCGCATGGAGCAGCAGATCGACGACCTGTCGCCGATCAAGCACAAGCGCTACATGCACCAGTACGTCTTCCCGCCCTTCTCCACCGGTGAGACCGGCCGCGTCGGCGCCCCCAAGCGCCGCGAGATCGGCCACGGCGCCCTGGCCGAGCGCGCCCTGGTGCCGGTCCTGCCCAGTCGCGACGACTTCCCCTACGCCATCCGTCAGGTCTCCGAGGCGCTCGGCTCCAACGGGTCCACCTCCATGGGCTCGGTGTGCGCCTCCACCCTGTCGCTGCTCAACGCCGGCGTGCCGTTGCGCGCCCCGGTGGCCGGCATCGCGATGGGCCTGATGCACGAGGAGATCGACGGCGAGACCAAGTGGGCCACGCTCACCGACATCCTCGGCAGCGAGGACGCCTTCGGTGACATGGACTTCAAGGTCGCCGGCACCCGCGACTTCATCACCGCCCTGCAGCTGGACACCAAGCTGGACGGCCTGCCCTCCGACGTGCTCGCCGGTGCCCTGGCCCAGGCCCGCGACGCCCGCCTGTTCATCCTGGACGTCCTCGCCCAGGCGATCGACTCTCCCGATGAGATGGCCCCCACCGCGCCGCGCGTGCTGACGGTGCACATCCCGGTGGACAAGATCGGTGAGGTCATCGGCCCCAAGGGCAAGATGATCAACCAGATCCAGGAGGACACCGGTGCGGAGCTGACGGTCGAGGACGACGGCACCATCTACATCGGCGCCTCCGACGGCCCCTCCGCCGAGGCCGCCCGCGACGCCGTGAACGCCATCGCCAACCCGCAGATGCCGGAGATCGGTGAGCGCTTCGTCGGTACGGTTGTGAAGACCACCACCTTCGGTGCCTTCGTGTCGCTGACCCCCGGCAAGGACGGCCTGCTGCACGTCTCGCAGATCCGCCGTCTGGTCGGTGGCAAGCGCGTGGAGAACGTCGAGGATGTCCTGGGCGTGGGCGACAAGGTCGAGGTCGAGCTGGCCGAAATCGACCAGCGCGGCAAACTCAGCCTGCACGCCGTCCTCAACGAGGAGCAGCAGGCCGCTGAGGATGAGGCCAAGGCGCAGCGCGTCGAGCGTGGTGAGGGCGACGGCGAGCGCCGCCCGCGCCGCCGCCGCGAGCGCACCGAGGAGGACGGCGAGCGCCGTGAGCGCCGCCCGCGCCGCCGCCGCATGCGCACCGTGGAGTCCTCCGAGGAGGAGTGACTGATCCGGTTGACCCGGTGACAACCTGGGGCCGGGCTCCGCGCGATCACGACGATCAGCCGGAGCCCGGCCCTCTCTCGCCGAGGTCGGTAGATCTTACGTACCGAGGTCGGTAGATCTGACGTACCGAGGTCGGTAGATCTGACGTACCGAGGTCGGTCGTCTAGGCTCGTGCGGTGATTACTCCCGCCCCAACCGGCCCCGAAACCAACTTCGCTGAAGTCACCCTCGACCGCGCACCCGCCGGCGCCCCCGGCACCGAACACCACCTGGTTGACGACGGCGCCACCATCCGCCGCTCGATCCTGCCCGGCGGGGTGCGGGTGATCACCGAGCACGTGCCCGCGCTGCGCTCGGCCTCACTGGGCATGTGGTTCGGCGTCGGCAGCCGCGACGAGCGCGCCGGCCAGGAGGGCTCCACCCACTTCCTGGAGCACCTGCTGTTCAAGGGCACGGCCACCCGCTCCGCCCACGACATCGCCGAGGCCTTCGACATGATCGGTGGGGAGTCCAACGCCGCCACCTCCAAGGAGCACACCTCCTACTACGCCCGCGTGCTCGGCCCGGACGACCTGACCGCCCTGGACGTGCTCGCCGACATGGTCACCTCCTCCCGCCTGGACCCGGGCGAGGTGGAGACCGAGCGCGGCGTGATCGTCTCCGAGCTGGCCGACGCCGCCGACGACCCCGCCGAAATCGCCCAGGAGGCCTTCGCCCGCGCCGCCTTCGGTGACCACACCCCGCTGGGGCGCCCCATCGGCGGCACCTACGAGACCGTCTCCGCCGTGCCCCGCGACGCCGTCTGGGAGCACTACCAGCGGACCTACGCCTCCGACACGCTCGTGGTCGCGGCCGCCGGCGCCGTCGACCACGACGAGATCTGCGCGCGCGTGGCCGCCGACCTGGCCGCCGCCGGCTGGGACACCACCGGCGCCGTCGCCCCGCGTCCGCGCCGCTTCGAGACCGAGCCCATGGCCGAGCTGACCGTCCATGACATCACCGTGAATCGGGAGTCCGAGCAGTCCCACGTCTACCTCGCCTGCCAGGGGATTCCGGCGCTGGACGAGCGCCGCTGGACGATGAGCGTGCTCACCACCATCCTCGGCGGCGGCATGTCCTCGCGCCTATTCCAGGAGATCCGCGAGAAGCGCGGTCTGGCCTACTCCACCTACGCCTTCGACACCCCCTACGCCGGGGCCGGAGCCTTCGGGCTGTATGCCGGCTGCGCACCCGGCGACGTCGAGGAGGTGCTGACCGTCATGGCCGGTGAGTTCGAGTCGCTGGCCGCCGACGGCGTCACCGCGCGTGAGCTGGAGCGCGCCCGCGGGCAGATCCGCGGCTCCATGGTGCTTGGGGGAGAGGACTCCCTGGCGCGCATGGGGCGGCTGGGGCGCGCCGAGGTGGTCACCGGCCGGCTGCGCTCCATGGAGGAGAACCTGCGCCGCCTGGACGCGGTCACCGCCGACGACGTGCGCGCCCTGGCGGCCCAGCTCGCCGCCCAGGAGCGCTGCCGCGTGGTGGTCGGACCGGGTGCCGGACATACCGGAGCCGAGTCATGAGTTCGCCTGATCCCGCCGCCACACTCATTCTCACTTCGGAGTGCTTTGATGACGCCGGTCGCTTCGAGACGAGATACACCTGACGCGGTGAGGACGTCTCACCGGAGCTGCGGTTGCAAGGGCTGGATGACCGCGCGAAGACTCTGGCGGTTACGCTCGAGGACCTGACTCATCCGTTGTTCGGAACCATGGCCCACTGGGTGGCGTGGAACATTCCCGCGGGCGAGCTGATCCCCGGGGCCATCCCGCCGGGTCGTGTCAGTCCCGGCACCGGGATAGTCCAGGGGATCGCCTACGGCCTGCACCGGTACCGCGGGCCGAAGTCTCCCCGCGGTACCACCCACCCACACCTACCGCTTCACCGTGTATGCCCTTGACACCGTCCTGCGCCTTTCCGAATGGCGCCGGCTCTCCGGGCTCAAGCGGGCCATCGCCGGGCACGTGCTCCAGCAGGCAGGACTGACTGGTACCTACGAAGCCCGCCTACGACCGCGCCGCCCGGGCGCTTGAGCCGAAAAGTGTCCAGAATCGGCACAAACGCCGCCGGAGCTGCTGAGTGCAGGTCGTAAAACCGCATGATTCCAACGATCCAGAAACCGCCGGTAAGGGTCTGAGGCCTCGTTTGTGCCGAATCTGGACAACCCTGGCTAGGATGCCGGCATGAGTATTGCTGTTGCCGTAGTCGGCGCCGCCGGGCGCATGGGATCGACCGTCTGCCAGGCCGTTCAGGACGCCGACGGGCTCGCGCTCGTCGCCCGCCTCGACGTCGGCGACACCATCAGCGCCGACACCCTGAACGGCGCCCACGTAGCCGTCGACTTCACGGTCCCGGCCGTCACTGAGGCCAACGTCCACGCCCTCATCGACGCCGGCGTGGACGTGGTGGTGGGCACCACCGGCTGGACGGACGAGGCCTACGGGCGCGTGCGCGAGCACCTCGCCCGGCCCGAGGCGGCCGGTCGCAGCGTCATCATCGCCCCGAACTTCGCCCTGTCCGCGGTGCTGACCATGTCCTTCGCCGCGAAGGCCGCCCGCTACTTCGAGTCCGCCGAGGTCATCGAGCTGCACCACCCGAACAAGGTGGACGCCCCCTCCGGCACCGCCATCGCCACCGCCCGCGGCATTGCCGCCGCCCGCGCCGAGGCCGGGCTGGGCCCGGTGCCCGACGCCACCGAGACCGACCCGGACGGCGCCCGCGGCGCCGTCGTCGATGGCGTGCACGTACACGCCGTGCGTCTGCGCGGACTGACCGCCCACGAGGAGGTCGTGCTCGGCAACCCCGGCGAGCAGCTGACCATCCGCACCGACTCCTTCGACCGCGCCAGCTTCATGCCGGGCGTGGTGCTGGCCGTGCGCGAGGTCGGCGGGCGCGAGGGCCTGACCATCGGCCTGGACCAGCTGCTGGACCTCTGACCCCGCGCGGTGCCCGGCTCCGGATCCGCCGGTTGCGTGGCATGCGGCAGCCGGCGCCGGGCGCGTGGCGGCTCGGACGGCCGCAGGCGCTTACAGGACGGCGGCCCAGCAGTCCTCG
Organism: Actinomyces procaprae; assembly: GCF_004798665.1. Lineage (NCBI taxonomy): Bacteria > Bacillati > Actinomycetota > Actinomycetes > Actinomycetales > Actinomycetaceae > Actinomyces > Actinomyces procaprae. Next base: position 2,125,069 of record NZ_CP039292.1, on the reverse strand, counting down.
GTGACCCCCTGCCCGACGGGCAGCTCCCGGAACGAGCCCGTGCGGGTCAGCCCGGCGCCGCGCAGGAACCCGGCCAGCGAATCGTCCCCACGCACAGCCCACACCAGCAGCACGTCGGCGCCCTGGGCGCGCGCCTGATCCGTGGCGGCGGCCAGCAGCCGGGAGCCGTGCCCGCGGCGCTGCTGGCCCGGGGCGACGCCGAGCGCAGTGATCTCCAGGCCCCGTTCGCTCGTGAGGGCCGGGTTTGCCGCCGCGTCGTCGTCGACTCGGCTCGTCTTGCCCGCGGCCCTCGTCGCATCCGCGCCGTCAGGGGAGGGCGCGACGCCGATCAGGCCCGCCACCTCGCCGCCCTCACCCACCGCCACGAACACGCGGTGCGCCGGCGACGGCGGAGCCACCACCGCCTGCTCCCAGCCGGCGGCGATCACCGGCGCCGCCACCATCGCCTCGACTCCCGCCGGCAGCGGCACCTCGTGGGCGGCCGCATGCGCGGCGCGCAGCGAGGCCAGCATGGCGGCGGCATGCACCCGCCCGATCGCGTCCAGGTCCGCGGCGGTGGCCTCACGCACGAAGCCGACGGCGGATGGGGAAGATGACGGCGGGCGGGGCGATCCGTCGGGGAGGCGCGTATCAGTCATGCCGCCGAGCCTATGCGCCCGTGCGGGCCGAAGCCGCCTTCACCCCGCATGCTCGCCCGTCGCATCCGCAAATGCCCCGCCTCCGGCTGCTCACTGCGCGACCGCCCCCGCCGCCGGAGCGGCAATACCGTTACGCTGCTCACTATGAGCACTCTCCCCAGCCGGTCCTTCGGCTCCGTCGGCGTCGCCATGGTCACCCCCTTCACCCCGGAGGGGGAGATCGACGTCGAGGCCGCCCAGAAGCTGGCCGTCTCCCTGGTCGATGACGGGGCCGACATGATCCTGCTGGCCGGCACCACGGGTGAGGCCCCCACCACCCACCTGCCGGAGAAGCAGACGCTGCTGCGCGAGGTGAAGGACGCGCTGGCGGGGCGGGCCATGCTCGTGGCCGGCGCCGGCTCCAACGACACCGCCCACGCGGTGCGCATCGGGGTGGGCTCCCAGGAGGCCGGCGCGCAGGGGCTGCTCATCAACGCCCCCTACTACAACCGCCCCAGCCAGGAGGGTGTCTACCGGCACATCATGGCGGTGGTCGAGGCCACCGACCTGCCGGTCATGGTCTACGACATCCCCGGCCGCACCGGCGTGAAGATCACCGGCGACACCCTCGCCCGCCTGGCTGAGCATGAGCGGGTGCTGGCGGTCAAGGACGCCACCGGCGACGTCGAGCAGGGCTTCGAGCGCATGGAGGCCACCGGCCTGGAGTACTACTCCGGCGACGACGGGCTGAACTTCGCCTGGCTCACCCATGGCGCCAGCGGCGTCGTCTCCGTGGTCGCCCACGCCGACGCCCACTCCTGGCGGGAGATGATCCGCGAGGTCGACGCCGGTGACCTGCCCGGCGCCCGCGCCGTGGCCCAGCGCATGCGCCCGTTGGTGCGTGCCATCATGGGTGGCGGCCAGGGCGCGGTGATGGCCAAGGAGGCGCTGGCCCTGCAGGGGCGCCTCCCCAGCGCCACCGTGCGCCTGCCCCTGGTGCGCGCCACCGCCGCCGAGGTCGCCGCCCTGCGCGACAGCCTCCAGGCCGCCGGGCTGCTCTGAGCCGGTATGTCGACTGTTTCTGTCAACGCTGATGCCCCGCGGACGGCGTAGGCGTAGATGTCGCCTTCCGATTCGGTAGGTGATGCACTGGTGTCACAACGATGGCCAGACTTTCGAACAGGGCAATCTCCTCCTCAAGGAGGAGCTGTTGTCGTCCTGGATAACGAGGGGGTGACCTGTGGTCGAAGCGGATAATGTATTTGTGAGCTGCAGCCCACGTCGCGGTGACCAACGCCACCGATCGGTGTGCCCTGCTACGTTTCCCGTCATCTGATCAATGGGGTACAGCCATGTCGTTCATGTCTCCCGTTTCCTCTGCGTCATCGGTTGAGCACACCGGGCCGCTGCCGGATGTGTTGAGGGCCGTCGGGGTGAAGTATCGATACGCGTCGTCAGGACCGTGGGTGCTTGGCGGGGTGGATCTGAGCGTACGTGCGGGTGAACGGGTGGCGGTGATGGGGCCGTCGGGCTCGGGCAAGTCGACGCTGCTGCTCTGCGCTGCGGGTTTGCTGCGGGCAGAGGCAGGTCAGGTTTCCTTGGACGGGGTGGATGTTATGGCCGCCTCGGAGAAGGAATTGACGATGTTGCGCCGAGACCGAGTGGCGTTCGTGTTCCAGGATCTGAATCTGGTGGAGTCGCTGACCGCGGCACAGAATGTAGCGCTACCAGGCTTACTCGGTGGACGTCCCCGTGATGATGCGGAAGTTGTTGAAGCCTTGGGAAGCGTGGGGTTGACCGGCCTGGAAAAGCGACTCCCGGGGCGGCTGTCGGGTGGTCAACGTCAACGAGTGGCGGTAGCACGGGCGCTGGCATCACATCCAGCGATGGTGTTCGCTGATGAACCGACCGGCGCGCTTGATATGCGCGCGGGCCGAGCAGTGTTGGACCAACTGGATCTACTGGTCGATGCTGGCGCGGGGTTGTTGGTAGTGACCCATGATCCGCGGGTGGCGGCCTGGGCCGATCGGGTTGTGTGGCTCGTGGACGGGCAAGTCAGCGGCCAGGTGATTGGCGCCGACGCCACCCAGATCGCCCAGCAACTGGCCGAGCTCCAAGAACAAGCCGAGCGCGATGGTGCAACGCTGCTCGCCGACGAGGGCCAGCCATGAGTCGAGCAGGTGTACGTGCCCGACTCCTGCGCTCGCGAGCCCGCTGGCGCATGGCCTTCGCGATGCTGCGAGAGCACAGGCTTCCCTACGTCGGTGTAGGCGCCGTTGTGTTGGCCACTTCGGTGCTGGTCGGCTCGGAGGCGTTGCTGTTTCAGGCGTCGCGCTTGTCCGTGGTCGATGTCTCCGCCATGGAGCCGGCACGAGCGATCTTCTTCTTGGGACGGGTCTACTCCGGCCATATGACCGCAATACTCCAACTCGCCGTGGGAGGGCTGGCGGGATTGGTGCTGGTGGCTCAGGCCATGAGCGTGGCCGTGCAGGGGCGCCGCCGAGAGTTGGCACTGCTTCGTCTGGCCGGAGCCACCCCGGGTCGGATTCGCCGCATGATCGCCCGGGAGGCCTTCATCCTGGGGATGGCATGCTCGACCTTGGGCGCCCTGGTCTCTGTCTTCGGACTACGCGCCCTGGCCCGCCTGCTCGCCTCACAGGACAACTGGGCCGACGGTTACGTTCCGAAGGTCACGTCGTCGGGTCTGCTGCTCACGGTGGCGGCAATGACCGTGGTGACGACCGCCGGCGCCCTGATCGGTGCGCGGAGCGCGGCGCGCACTCCTGCTGTGGAGGCAGTGCGCGAGTCGTCAGCAGCCGTGCGGAGGGTCGGGCGTGCTCGTTGGATCGTGTCCGCCGCTTGTGCCGCGCTGGTGATCTGGATTTGGGTGGTCGGGCCTGCGCACTTGCCTTGGGAGGCCGACGACGGCGTCGGCCTGTGGATTGGTGTTGCCGTGGCCGTGGGGCTGTGTGCTCTGGCACCAGCTCTAGTGGACGTAGTGATGCGGGTTTTCTGTCTACCGTTACAGTTGCTGGATCCGGGCGCGAGCTTGACCGCGTGGGCGCATACCCGGATGGCCGCTCACCGGGCCGGAGCTGTCGTCGTGCCCGTGGTTGCCGTCGTGACCCTGGCGACGATACCAATAATGGCGTCCAACCTCGGTTCCGGCCGTGACTGGCGAGAGGATTACGCCCTGTCCGGTCAGGTCGATGCCGCTCTCCACCAGGAGTCGGATCAGCTTGACCCCGATCTCGAGGTCGCCTGGGGCAGCATCTCGACGGCTCCTCAGGTCGCCAGCGCGGTGCGTGCAAGAACCAGTTCGAGCGCATGGATGGTTGCGCCAGTCGGGCAGACGCCCGCCCAGGTCATCGACCGGGCGCGTCTAGAGTCGTTTCCTCTTACGACACTGGCCACCTACCAAGTCACCGTGACCACCGCGAGCGATCCGGAGACCTTGCTCGCCGCCGCGGACCTTCACATGGTGGAAGGCGATACGGGCGATGTCCATGACACGGGCATTGCGCTGCGCGCCGGCCGCACGCGTGAAGACGGTGGCATCTATCAGGTGGGAGACTCGATCACTTTGCTCGGTGCGGATGGCCAGGATGTGGTACTCCGGGTGGCCGCACTTTTCGATTCCGGTTATCCGCTGCACACTTCCTTGGTGGCGGATGAAAGCGTGCTGCCCGCGGCTATGGGGGAGCCGACCACCGAGGACTGGTTCTTGACCGCTACCTCCGGTGAGCAGGACCAACTGCTGGAGTCTCTCGTCCGGGTTGCACCGGCGGCCGCCACGGTAACTACTGGTCAAGGATGGACCGACAGCATCGTCGCTGCGGAGAACAGGCGCGGCGCATCGAACGACGCGACTACGACAGGGGGCATTTGCCTATTGGCGGCCGGGGTCATGGTGCAACAGGTATTCGCTCTGATCCGCTCCCGCCGCTATGAGAGCCGACTGCTGCGCCGTACCGGTGCGTCTCGTGCAACCGTGCTGCGCAGTGCCCTGGTTCAGACTGCCGGTCTTCAGTTGCTCGGCCTTGCCATAGCGGCCGTCGCCATCACCGTGACTTGGGCCTGGCTGGCTCACGTTCTGGTTCCCTATTACGACGATTTGACGGTCCCGCCTGCCATACCCTGGTCATTCGTGATCGCCAGTGCCGCTGCTGCTCTCGTGGTGCCTCAGCTGACGGCCTTGGCGACTATATTGCGCTCCACGCGCCTCTCATTCGGGGCCGCTGAAAAGAGCGCAGGAAAATAGCTTCGCCAATCACTCGTACGAAAACTCGCTGTCCGGCGTCGGTGCAACTCAGGCCGCGGCGCCGACCCGGCCGAGGATCTGCTCGCGCACCACGCGGCGCAGGATCTTGCCGATCTGGGAGCGCGGCATCTCCTCGATGATCTCCAGGTGACGCGGCAGCGCGTAGTGGGGGAGCACCCGCTCGGCGTGGGCACGCACCGTCTCCAGGGTGACCGCCCCGGCCGGCGTGCCCGGCTCCAGCACGACGGCCGCGCACACCAGTTCCCCATTTGCCCCGCCCGGCAGCCCGACGACGGCGACGTCCGCCACGCCGTCCAGGCTCAGGATGGCCGCCTCCACCTGGGAGGGGTAGACGTTGAAGCCGCCGGTGAGGATCAGCTCGCGCCGCCGGTCGGCCATCCACAGGAAGGAGTCCTCCCGGCGCACCATGTCCCCGGTGCGCAGCCAGCCGCCGGGCAGCATGGCGGCCGCCGTCGCCTCCGGGTCGTCCCAGTAGCCGGCGAAGACCTGCGGCCCGCGCACCAGCAGCTCGCCAGGCTCCCCGTCGGGCACCTCCCGCTCGGGGTCCGGGGCGTCGGGGTCAACGACCCGCACGTCGGTGGAGGCGAAGGGCAGCCCCAGCGCCCCCAGGCGGCGGCTGGGTCCCATGGGCGTGCCCGAGACGATCGGGCTGGTCTCCGTCATCCCGTAGCCCTCCACGAAGTAGCCGCCGGTGGCGGCCTCCCACTCCGCCCCCACGGCCGGCGGCATCGGGGCCGCCCCGCACACGCCGTAGCGCAGCGTCTTCAGGGACACGCCCTTCTTCTGGGCGCCCCGCAGGATCCGTTCGAACATCACCGGCACCCCCACGAAGAACGTGAAGGGGCGGCGCTGGTGGGCCGCCAGCACCTGGCTGACCGAGAACTTCGGCAGCATCACCTGCGTGGCCGCCTTCTGTACCGCGCAGAACACGTTGAAGGTCAGCCCGAAGGCGTGGAAGAAGGGCAGCAGCGCCAGGAAGGTCTCCCCGCCCTCATGCAGCATCGGCACCCAGGCGATCGCCTGGTTGGCGTTGGCGCGCAGGTTCTTGTGCGTGAGCATCGCGGCCTTGGGCATGCCGGTGGTGCCGCCCGTGTGCAGCAGCACGGCGACGTCGTCCCCGCCCGGCTGGGGCCAGGAGGCCTCCAGCCGGTGCGCGCGGGCCACCTCCCGGTCCCAGGAGCGCACGCCCGCCGGCAGCGAATCGGCGCGCATGGAGGCGCGAGTCTGGCGCGCCCTGGCCACGGGCAGGTGCAGGGCGGCGCGCAGCCGGGCGGGCATGGCGGCGGCCAGGTTCACGCTGAACACCGTGCGCCCGCCCAGCGGGTCGGCCTCCGGATCCGTGCCGCCGGCCGCCGTCGAAGCCGGATCCAGCACCAGTTCGACGCCCTTCTCCCAGGCGATCACCACCCGCGCACCGTGGTGGGCCAGCTGGGCGCGGATCTCCTGCGCGGGGGCGAGCGGGTTGTGCTCCGCCACGATCGCCCCCAGTCGCAGCGCCCCGTAGATCGCCACCACGTGCTGCGGACAGTTGGGCATGAGCAGGGCCACCCGATCACCGGCCTTGACGCCCGCGCGGCGCAGCAGGCTCGCGGCGCGCTCGGAGGCCTCCAGCAGGTCACGGTAGGTAAGGGTCGCCCCCATGAAGTCCAGTGCCACCCGGTCGCCGTAGAACTCGGCGGCGGTGTCCAGCAACTCGCCCAGGGGCCCCTCCGGCACGTCGATGACGGCGGGGATATTCGGCTGGTAGTGCGGGCGGCGGTAATGCTCGGCGTCCGCGGTCGCACTCATCGGGTCCCCTCCTCGGATACGTCACCGGCCGGGTCTGCCTCGGGGCGACCGACCTCTCCCAGGCGCCCCACCAGGGCCGTGGCGGCGGACTGCGACGCGGATGCGGCCGCATTCGCCGCGCCTGCGGCCGCATCCCGTGCGGCCAGTAGTTCCTCGCGCACTACGCGGCGCAGCACCTTGCCGATCTGGGATCGGGGCATGTCCGTCAGGATCGCCACCTGGCGGGGCAGCGCGTAGTGGGACAGGGTCTTCTCCGCCCAGGCGCGCACCTGCTCCAGTGTGACCGTCTGCCCGTCCTTGGGCAGGATCGCCGCCACCACGGACTCGTTGCCGGCCTCCGCCGGCAGCCCGACGACGGCGACCTCCTCCACCTGCGGCATGGTGCGTACGGCCGCCTCCACCTCGCTGGGGTAGATGTTGAAGCCGCCGGAGATGATCAGCTCCTTGCGGCGGTCGGCCATCACGTAGAAGCCGTCCTCCTCCTGGCGCACCAGGTCGCCGGTGCGCAGCCAGCCCCCGTCCAGCATGACGGCGGCCGTCTCCTCCGGGTTCTCCCAATAGCCGGCGAACACCTGCGGCCCGCGTACCACCAGCTCTCCGACCTGGCCCGGCTCCACCTCCACCTCGGGGTGGTCGGGGTCGACCACGCGCACGTCGGTGGAGGGGTAGGGCACGCCCAGCGCACCGGGACGCCGCTCGGGGGAGATCGGGTTGCCCAGGATGATGGGTGCCGTCTCCGTCATGCCGTAGCCCTCGATGATGACCCCGCCGGTGGCCTCCTCCCAGGCGTCCGCCACCGCCTTGGGAGTCGGCGCCGCCCCGCAGACGGCGATCTTGCAGCTGGACAGGTCCGCCCCGGTGTCCCGTGCCCGCGTGACGATCCGGTCGAACATGACCGGCACACCCGGGAAGAAGGTCGCCGGGTGACGCTTCCAGGCGGCCAGCACCATGTCGGCCCCGAACTTGGGCAGCACCACCTGGGTTGCTGCCAGGCCGACGGCGCACAGCAGTGACAGGCTCAGGCCGAAGGCGTGGAAGAAGGGCAGCACGGCGTAGAAGGTCTCCTGCCCGGCCTCGCAGGTCTGGGAGGCCCACGCCAGGCTCATCTCCGCGTTGGCGCGCGCATTGGCGTGAGTCAGCTGGACCGCCTTGGGGGTGCCGGTGGTACCTCCGGTGTACAGCAGCACGGCGACGTCGTTCACACCCGGGAGCGGGTGCCCCGCGGGCAGTGGCGCGGTGGCGGCGACCAGGGCGTCCCAGGAGCCCACCCCGGCGGGGACCCTGCCCCGCAGCTCGTTGCGCTGGGAGCGCGCGGCCGCCACCGGGAGCTTCAGCGCCAGGCGGCTGGTCCATGGCAGTCCGCGGGAGAGGTCCACCGCGAGCACCCGGGCACCCGCCATGCCGGCGGCGTCCAGCGAGCCGACGGCCTGCACGATCCGCGCCAGCGACTTCTCCCAGGCGATGATCACCCGGCCGTGGTGCATCTGAATCTGGTCGCGGATCTGGGCGGCGGGCGCCAGCGGGTTGTGCTCGGCGACTATCGCCCCGAGCCTCCAGGCGGCGTAGGCGATCACGACGTGCTGGGGACAGTTGGGCAGTATCACCCCGACGACGTCGCCGCGGCCCACGCCCAGGCGGCGCAGCGCCTCCGCGGCCCGTGCCACCTGCTCACTCAGCTGCCGGTATGTGGTCGCCTGCCCCATGAAGTCCAGGGCGATGCGGTCCGGGAAGCGGCGGGCTGCGTCGTCGAGCATGCGGGAGAGCGGCTCGGTGACCGGTGCGATCACGCTGGGGATGCCGGGGGCGTAATGGGGGCGCTGGAAATCGGTTGAGTCGATCCGGGTTCGCGCCTGGCGACCGGTGTCAGCGGCCTGTTCGAAGCTGCTCATCTCTCCCTTTCCCGTACTCCCGCCGGTACTGGCGGGATGAGGCTACCTACGTAACCGTAACCTACGGTCGCGTAGGTGTGTGGGTGTGCGGGAATACCGTGACTTGTGGTGTGACGCTCATTGCTCCCGTGCTCCGGGCGCTGCCCGTCACCGACCCGCTCACGGGTACCGGTCTACCGGGCGCGCCTGTACGGATCCAGCCAGCCGACTACATGCCGGCGGGTAGCGGCAGCCGGGAGACCACGCGCAGGCGGCGGGTCGGACGCGTCATGGCCACGTACAGGTCGCCGGGACTGGTCTGCCCGATCGCGGCGGGGTCCACCAGCACCACCACGTCGAACTCCAATCCCTTTGACAGGCGCGGATCCATCACCGCCAGGCGACTGCGCAGAATGTCACCGCCCGGCGCCTCCATGGCGGCGGCCAGGTCCGGATCCTCGGCCAGGGCCGCGGCCGCCCGTCGTGCATCGGGAGCGATCACGGCGATCCGGCCGGCATTGGTGCCGACCGCGGCATCCAGCGCCGCGGACTCCTCCGCCACGGCGTCACGCAGGGCCTGCGCCCAGGCCGCGGCTGCGTTCGCCGAGTCGGCTGCCGCGGGGGAGTGGGACAGGTCGTCGACGGTCAGGCAGTCGGGCAGGTCCCGCACCGAAGTCACCGGGTAGGTGACCGGTGCCCCGAGGCCTGCGGACACCCGCTCGGCGGCCCGCATGATCGTCGCGGGCGTTCGGTAGCAGACGGTCAGCGCCTCCTCGCGCAGCGGCGTCGACGCGGGCTGCACACGTGCCGCTCGGCCCCTGCGGCGCTGCTCGCGGGGGCGAGTACCCAGTGCGGCGAGCACATGCTGCCATGAGCGCGGCCGGCTCGGCCCCGAGTACTGGGCCAGATCACCGACGATGGTGAACGACCGCACCGGGCAGCGGCGTGCCAGCGCCCGCCATGCCATCGCGCCCAGCTCCTGCGCCTCATCGACGACGACGTGCCCGTAGGTCCAGCTGCGGTCCGCCCGGGCGCGCTCCGCCAGTGTCAGTGAGGGGCCGGACTCGTCCACCCGGTCTGCGAGCATCTCGGCGGTGACCATGCCATTGCCCAGCTCCTGCGCCTCGATCGCCTGCGCCGCATAGGCGACCAGGGACTCGCGCCGCCGAGCCTCCAGGCGGGCGCGGCGCGCCTCGGCGTCCTCGCTCGGGCCCAGGAGTTCCGCCAACTCGTCGATCAGCGGTATGTCCGCCGGCGTCAACTCGCTGCCCGCCGGGCGCTCCAGCAGGCGCCGCTCCTGAGGCCGCAGCTCGGGAGCCAGCCGGGCGAGCAGCTCCGGGCGTGCCCACATCCGCTCCAGCAGGCCGGCCGGCGTGGTCGGCATCCAGCACAGATTGATCTCCCGGCGGGCGTCCCGGGCGGTACGGATGTCCTCACGGATCCAGGCGCGGGTGTCGGCATCCGTGGCATCCTGGTGCGTGGCCGCGGCGAACTGGTCGGTGAGGCGCTCCAGCAGCCACAGCACGAACGTCTCGCGGGCAAGGTTGTGGGGCTTGCCGCTGCGCCGCGCCCGGGATGCGGCCTCTCGCACGTCCGCGGGCAGCAGCTGCAGGCGCGTGCCCTGCACCATGAGGTCCCGGGGCCGGTCCGGCACCCGTTGCAAATCGCGGACCGCCCGCCTGGCGATGTCCACCCAGATGTGGCGGGACTTGATCTCGGCGACGGCGGCGGGCTCGCTGCCGCGGGCGTGCACGCCGGGCACCAGGTCCGCGAGCGTGGTGGAGACCACGCCGGTCTCCCCGAGGGAGGGCAGCACCTGCTCGACGTAGCGCAGGAAGGTACGCGACGGGCCCACCAGTAGCACGCCGGACCGCTCCAGCCGCTCCCGCTCGGCGTAGAAGAGGTATGCGACCCGGTGCAGGGCCACCGCCGTCTTCCCGGTGCCGGGACCGCCCTGCACCACGAGAACCCCCTTGCCGTCACCGGTCACCACCCGGTCCTGCTCGGCCTGGATGGTGGCGACGATGTCGCCCATGCGCCCGTCACGGGCGGCTGACATCGCTGCGATCAGCGCGCCCTCGCCCTGCAGCCCGTCAACGCTCATGCCGGCGTCGCCGGTGCTTCCCGCCGATGCCGCGGAACCCGCCGCCTGCACGTCGATCAGCTCGTCCTCGAGCCCAACCACGCGGCGGGCCCGCGTATCAATGTGCCGACGGCGCACCAGCCCCATCGGGTCGGATGCGGTCGCCTGGTAGAAGGCGCGTGACAGGGGGGCCCGCCAATCCAGGACCACCTCCCGGTGGCGGGAGTCATGCAGCCCGATCCTCCCGACGTAGTGTCGCCGCCCCGCCGCGGTCGGATCGGCGGGGCCGTCCGCCGGGGCGGAACTCCCGGAGTCGGCATCGCCGTCGCCGGCGGGCTGCGCCATGTCCATGCGGCCGAAGACCAACCGGTCCTCAACCCCCTCCAGTGAGGACACCAGCTCCGAGTAGTGGGCCGCGTAGGCGTCCCGCTCCCCGCGTGACTGATGCGTGCCGGATGCGCCACGGGCCTGGGTGGCTGCCAGCGAGCGGCGGGCACGGGCCAGCTGCCGGTCAAGCTCGGAGTAGGCCACGTCGACTATCGCCTGCTCCGCGGCGATCTCCCTATCGCGAGCGGAGGGGCGGGGCGGCTGCCCGGCCGGGACGGCCGGACCGGGCTGCGGGGACTGGACGGACTCGGGAGACTGGTGCTGGCTCACATGACCTCGCTTGGAGAGCATCCTTCGGTGGCGGCTACTTGGTGAGGGTGGTCGGAAGCATTCATATGAGGGTCGTGTACGGTGGCATGAGATGAGTGTTGAGATGGTTTCCGGGAGGCGCGGGTCCTCCATGCGAAAGGCGACCCGCGCCCGCGGGGTCGTCCATTATCTCCCCGTCGGTTGCTACAGTCGCACCGCTTCCGGCTCGTTCGCGGGGAGGGAAGATGCGCCGGTGAGCCGCGGATCTCGTATCCGGCCGGGAACACGCGTCCCGGCCCCGGTGTTGCAACAGCCGACGCCGACGCACGGCCCACCCGCGTGGCCCCCGGCCGCCCCGGCGACGCCGTCATTATGAACACGAGCGCCAAGAGCGCGAGAGGAGGAGCGATGCGACCGCTATACACCGTGGAGCACCCTGCGGGGGAGCCCGTCTCGCCGCGTGTGCTCCTGCACCACTTCGAGGGGGCCATGGACGCCGGCCACGCCGGCTCCCTCGCCGTCGAACAGCTCATCATGACCCTGCCCCACACTCGCCTGGCCACCTTCGATATCGACTCCCTGATCGACTACCGCGCGCGTAGGCCGGTAATGACCTTCGACCGCAACACCTACAGCGAGGTCTCGATGCCCGAGCTGGTCCTGGACCTGCTGCAGGACGATGAGGGTGAGGACCTGCTGCTCCTGCACGGCGCGGAGCCCGACTACCGCTGGCAGGAGTTCACCGACGCCGTCACCCACCTGACGGTATCCATGGGAGTGAGCCAGGCCGTCGGCATCAGCGGCATTCCCATGGCGATCCCACACACCCGGCCCACCTACGTGCACGTGCACGGCTCGCAGCCGGACAAGCTGAGCTCGCAGACGGAGGTGTTCGGCCGCGTCGAGCTGCCAGGATCCATGGGCGCCTTCATGGAGCTGCGGCTGGGTGAGGTCGGTATCGACTCCCGTGGGCTGTCGGCCTCCATTCCGCACTACATCGCCCGTGACGACTTCCCGCAGGGCGCCGCGGCGCTGCTGCGCTCCGTGGCGGAGAACACCGGGCTGGCGCTGCCGCTCGGGGACCTGGAGGCGGCCGCGAACATCAACCGGGCGGAGATTGACGCCGAGGCGGCGCAGCAGCCCGAGGTCAGCGCCGTCGTCTCGGCCCTGGAGGCACAGTACGACGCCATGCTGCAGCAGAGCGAGGACCTGAGCTTCGAGGGCGCCCCGACGCTCGACCTGCCGAGCGCAGATGAGATCGGCGCCCGCCTGGAGGCATTCCTGGAGGCGAACGAGAACACCTCCGGCGACGGCCTGCAGAAGTAGCCCGAGCCCAGGGACGTCCCCGGTCACGGTCCACGCGAGAACCGTCCTGAGCGCTCACCTGTCAGCCGCTCCGGGAAGGCTGCGGCAGTGCCGGGTCCTCGGCCCGCCAGGTCCGCACGGGCAGCGGCAGGCGCCGGACGGCACGCTCCATCCCGGCAAGCTCCTCCTCGGTCCAAGGCTGTGCGCGAGCCACCAGCACCAGGTTCCCGGGGCGCCGACCGCGGATCACGGCCGGATCCGCCACCACTAACGCCGCGCCGAAGAGCTCGCGCAGATGCGCCAGCTCCGCCGCCACCGCATCGCGCGGGGGCGCCACGGAATTGGCCAGGTAGATCCCTCCCGGGGCGAGTGCTCGCCGACACTCCGCCAGAAAGTCTCGGCCGGTGCAAGCGGGCGGAACCAGGCCGCGGGCGAAGACGTCGCGGACCACCACGTCCCACTCGCCGGTCCGCAGGGTCCTCACCACCTGCGCGGCGTCTCCCACACGTATACGCAGCTGCGGCGACCGTGGCAGGTCGAACCACTCACGCACCTTCTGAGCCAGAATCGCGTCGATCTCCACCGCCAGCTGCCGCGATCCCGGCCGAGATGCGGCCCAGGCGCGCGCCAGGGCGCAGCCGGCGCCACCCAGGTGCACCGCCCGAACCGGTGCGCTCCGCCCCCTCAGGCAGGACAGGACCGCATCCATCTGCTGGAGGTACTCGAAGTCCAGATGCGTGGGGTCGCGCAAGTCGATCCAGGACGACTCGGTTTCATCAAGTAGTAGAAGCACCCCGGTGTCACGCATTTGCAGCCGGGCAGTCGCGAAGGAGGTCTTGACCGCCTCGGTAGGCAGCGCGCCGGGGGACTGAACCCGCTCGGAGCCACCGCGTCGAGTACGCATGCGGGAGGATGCTTGACCGCGTGTCACAGGGGCACGTTATCGTGGCGGCGTCTAACGCCGTCGCACCGCGCCTGGACTGGCTCGGGGCCGGCGCACGGGGAGGGAGCGGGCATGAGCAGGGCACCGAGAGCGGCGGCCGCACGTCGCTCCTGGGGCGAGGACGACTCCGCCACCCCCATACTGCATGTGGACATGGACGCCTTCTTCGCCTCGGTCGAGCTGCTCGAGCACCCCGAGCTGGTGGGACGGCCCGTCATCGTCGGTGGCCGGGACGGGCGCGGCGTCGTCTCCGCGGCCTCCTACGAGGCGCGCGCCTTCGGCGTGTCCTCGGCCATGTCCATGAGCGAGGCGCGGCGCCGCTGCCCGCAGGCCGTGGTGCTGCCGGTGCGGCATGGCCTGTACACGGCCGTTTCCCGCCGCGTCATGAGCATCCTTGGCGAGGTCACTCCAGAGCTGGAGCGGGTCAGCGTCGATGAGGCCTTCCTCAATGTGTCGGGTGCCCGACGTCGCATGGGCTCACCGGTGGCCATCGGGCACTGGATCAGGCGGGAGGTGCATGCTCGCGTGGGCGTGCCGGCATCGGTGGGGATCGCGGCCACCAAGTTCGTGGCCAAGCTCGCCTCCGCCCACGCCAAGCCCGATGGCCTGCTGCTAGTGCCCGCCGCCGCGACCCAGGACTTCCTCAACGTGCTGCCGGTCGGTGCCATGTGGGGCGTGGGTGAGAAGAGCGCGCAGGCGCTGGCGCGCTGGGGCATCACCGATGTGCGGGCGCTGGCGGCCACCGACGTGCGTCGGCTGGAGCGCATCCTCGGTCCTGCGGCGGCTCGTCACCTGCACGACCTCGCCCACGGCGTCGACCCGCGCCCAGTCACGCCGCAGCACGAGGAGAAGTCCGTGGGCACCGAGTCCACCTTCTTCGACAACATCACCGACCGTGATCACGCCCGCCGGGTGCTGCTCGACCAGGTCCACCAGTGCGCCGCCCGCCTGCGCGCCGGCGGCCTGCGTGGGCGGGTGGTCGTCCTGAAGGCCCGGGGCGCCGACTTCACCACCGTCACCCGCTCCCGGACCATGGCGGCGCCAACCGACCTGGCTCGGGACCTGTTCGCCGTGGTTGAGGCGCTCTTCGGCGCACTGCCCACTCCGGGCGGCGGCTTCCGCCTGCTCGGGGTACGGGTGGAGGGGCTGTCCCGCGGCGACGAGGGTGTGCAGCTGCTGCTCGATGATGATCCGCGTCGCGGCGCTCCGGAGCGGGCGGCCGACGCCGTGCGGCGGCGCTGGGGAAGCGCCGCTCTGGCCCCGGCGACTCTGCTGTCCCGGCCTGTACCGGGGGAGTCGGCCGACGACGCCGACCGCTCCTGAGCCTGTCCCGGTCCGGGCGGCGGGTGCCGACGACGCCGCGCCCTAGGCCTCAGGGTGCACCGCGCTGTCCCCGGTGGCATGTGCGGCGCAGGCCGGGGCGAGAACGGAGGGAAGATCCGTGCGGCGCGCCTTGTTCTGTCTCATGTAGGGACGCTCCGGTTTTCTTCCTGTGACGACAACCGCCTATTCTTGACGGTGCTCGGGCGGCTTGACCGAGACGTCCCGCCCGGCAGTCCACGAGAGCCCATAAGCGGAAGGGAGGCGTGCCATGCCATTGTCGGAACGCGAGCAGCAGGTGCTGCGAGACCTTGAGGAGCAGCTCAGCGACGATGACCCGTCGTTGGCCGAGACCATGCAGCATGCCGAAAAGACGCTGCGACGGCCGTCGCCACGCCGTATCGGTGGCGGAGTCGCACTCGTGCTGGTCGGGCTGAGCGTGGTCATCGCCGGTGTGGCCGTCGGCAACGGTATCGCCTCCATCCTCCTGGGTGTGCTCGGCTTCGCGCTCGCGGTATGGGGCGTGACCCTGATGCTCACGCGCGGCGGCGCAGAGAGTATTGCGGAGCGCACTGATGCCCCGCGCGGGTCCGGCCGCGCGTCCTTCATGGAGCGGCAGTCGCAGCGCTGGGACCGGCGTCGCGAGGACCGGAACTGAGCAGCTCACCGACTCCACCCGCCCCGCCCCTCCATCGCCGCTCCTCTATCGCCGCCCCTCCATCGCCGCCCACCCCTCTGGTAGTGGCGGGCCCCTCCACTTTCCTCCACAGGCTCCTCTCCGGGTCATAGGCGCGAACGTGGTGCTTCAGGCCGGTGCGTCGTGGAGGCAGGTGCGGCGTGCCTTGGCAGTTTGGACCGTCTGGTGGCGCCTGCCAGGCGGACCAAACTGACGCAGGCAGTCCAGACTCGGAATGACTCGCCGCCCGGAGGGCATGCCGACGCCGAGGCGGCTCGGCACTTAGGGTGCGTCCTGCGCCGCTGTACGACCGAACCTCTTCACCGGGATCAGCTGGAGCGGGCAGAGCCCGACCCGCGGCGGCCGTGCTCCCACTGCCCCCACAACTACCCGCGGATCTCAAGCACCAGCCCGGATCAACCTCCCAGTCCGCAATCACCCGGACTCTCCCGTACTACAGCAACCAAAACCCTGATCTTACGCACCGCGCTGGCCCCGATAACTCTCCTCGCCGCGGCCGCGCACTCACCCGCGGTGCGGCCCAAAGCGCCCAGGATCGGCACAAACGGTTCCACCGGCGCTGACGACTGCGGGCAAGACGTCTGAGCATGCGCTTTCCATATCTGCCTTAGCTCGCGTTGTGTGAGTCGTTTGTGGTGGTGGGGCGGTGCTGGCGATGTAGGTGCCTCCGGGCGGGCTGGCCCGTGTGCTCGGTGAGGATCGTTGTGCGCAGCCAGGGCCCACGGCGTTTCCGCGGTGTCGAGTCCCGGTTGTCGCCCGCCGAAGGGGACGAGGGGGTCTTGCGCCGCCCTGGTTGGACCGCTCACGCCCCCGTTGGACCGCTTACTTCCCGTTGGACCGCTCGCGTCCCGTTGGACCGCTGTAAACGGCGGCTACGGCGGTCCATCGGGGGGACAGGGGTCCAACGGGGGGACAGGGGTCCAACCGGCAGGCTTTACGGCCACGCACACAGACAACCCGGCCCCGCACCGCCACCCAAGCGCTCACGCAACCGGACCCAGGGGTTGCAGACGGCCCTTGCGCCGAACTCGGACGCGCCGTCCCCGGGGACGCCTGCGCGCACGCCCCACACCCGCCGGGATCCGGCGTTCTTTGGGGTCGGTATTGGGCGCGGTTGCACGCACGCCCCACACCCGCCGGGATCCGGCCGACCGGAAACCGCCCCACCGCACCCGTAAACCGGTAGAGCCGCTTACGGCCACTGGTGCGCCCGCCTCGGTGCTCGGTCGTGCATCCGCGGGCGCCGGCCCCGCACCGCCACGCCCGCACCGCCGCGGGACGCCTTTTCCCTCCACCTTCCTCCACCTCGTCACGAGCGCGTAGTTCCGCGGAAAAGTCGAGTTCGTCGTGCATGTCGACGCGATCGTGACCGCGGTTTGCGGCCGCATTGTGGAAGAAAGGGGAGGGAAGTGGAGTAATGTGGTGTGCGTCGGATCGTCGAGGGGAGAGGAGTGAGGTCCGTTGTTCCTGGGCACCCACGCTCCCCGACTCGACGAGAAGGGACGGCTCATCCTCCCGGCGAAGTTCCGTGACGAACTCGCCGGTGGGGTGATCCTCACCCGCGGCCAGGAGCACTGCATCTACGCCTTCACCTCCGCGGAGTTCGAGCGCATGTACGCCCAGCTCCGCGAGGCCCCGCTGGCGCAGAAGCAGGCGCGCGACTACGTCCGCGTCATGCTCTCCGGCGCCGACTCCCAGATCCCCGACAAGCAGGGGCGCATCACCATTCCCGCGCCGCTGCGCGCTTACGCCGGACTCGGCCGCGACCTGGCGGTCATTGGTGCGGGAGCGCGCGTGGAGATCTGGGACGCAGGTGCCTGGGAGACCTACCTGGCGGCTCAGGAACAGGTGTTCGCCGACACCGCCGAGGAGATCATCCCCGGGTTCTTCTGATCCGGCAGCACAACCGCATATCTCCCCTCAGGCACCCGGGACGGCACCCGCCGCCCTGTTGCCGGGGCCACCGGCAATGGTCCTCGCTCCGTGAGGTCTCCGCCCGCCGCAGCGTCCGACGCCTCTTCCCCGGCGCCGGAACCGCGGGAGGAGTCCTGGCGGAACGAGCCGGCCGTAGGCCCCCACGGATCAACATCGCCAACATGCGCGCCGCCCCCTCAGG
This sequence comes from Actinomyces procaprae, assembly GCF_004798665.1. Classification (NCBI taxonomy): domain Bacteria; kingdom Bacillati; phylum Actinomycetota; class Actinomycetes; order Actinomycetales; family Actinomycetaceae; genus Actinomyces; species Actinomyces procaprae. The sequence continues at coordinate 2,107,414 of NZ_CP039292.1, read as the reverse complement.
ACGGGGATACGGCCGAAACGCTCCAGCCCGGAAGGAGGACACCCGTGAGCACCACGCCGCCGGCACGGCCGGCACCCGCCGGTGAGGCCGCCGACCGCCACATCCCCGTCCTCCTCGAGCGCTGCCTGGATCTACTCGCCCCCGCGTTCGACGTGGCCGAGCCGGTCATGATCGACTGCACGCTCGGAATGGGAGGGCACGCGGAGGGCGCCCTGGAGCGCTTCCCCGAGCTCACACTTGTGGGAATAGACCGTGATCCGCAGGCGATCGCCCTCGCCACCGCCAGGCTCGCCCGCTTCGGCGACCGGTTCCGTGCCGTGCAGGCCACCTATGACGCCGTCGACGCCGTTGCCCGCGAGGCCTCCCGGCGGCCCGACCGCGCCGTCGATGCCATCCTCATGGACCTGGGTGTCTCCTCCCTGCAGCTCGACGACGCCGACCGCGGCTTCTCATACGCCCACCCCGCACCGTTGGACATGCGTATGGACCAGTCCGCCGGCACCACCGCTCAGGAACTGCTCGACACCGCCGATGAGCAGGAGCTGACCCGCATACTGCGCAACTACGGCGAAGAGCGCTTCGCCCCGCGCATCGCCGCAGCCGTAGTACGCCGCCGGAACACGGGGCGCCCCGTGACCAACACCGTGGAACTGACCGAGCTGGTGCGCCAGAGCATTCCCGCGGCTGCCCGACGTCGGGGCGGCAATCCCGCCAAGCGCACCTTCCAGGCACTGCGAATCGCCGTCAACGGCGAGCTCGACCTGCTTGAGCGCGCCGTGCCGCGGGCGCTCAACGCCCTGCGCGTGGGCGGCCGCCTGGTGGTCGAGTCCTACCAGAGCCTGGAGGACCGCATCGTCAAACAGGTCCTGTCCGTCGGCGCCTCGCCGGGCGCCCCCAACGACCTCCCGGTGATTCCGGAGGAGCTGCAGCCCTACCTGGAGCTGGTGACCCACGGCGCCGAGAAGGCGGACGCGACGGAGGTCGCCGCGAATCCGCGCAGCGCCTCGGTGCGTCTGCGGGCCGCCACCCGCACTCGCCCCGCCGATCGGGCACCGGCGCCGATGCGCCGCCACGCAGCAGCCACAGCCGCAAAGACACGAGGAAGGAACCGTCGATGACCACCGCAGCCAAGGTCCGCCGGAGCGCAACGGCGAATCCGTCCTGGCACTCGCTCACCGACGGCGCCGCCGCGCGGGCGCCCCGCAGGGCGGTGCCCCAGGCGCGCCCCGCCTCCGAGGCCGCCGGCAGGCCCGAACTGCGGGTGGTACGGGGCATCGTCCCCTCGCCGCGCACGCTGCCGTTCCTGGCGCTGGTCATCGGTATCCTCGCCTGCGCCCTGGTGTCCACCATGCTGCTCAACGCACGGATGGCGGACACGGCCTACAAGATGAAGGCGGCACAGGTCGAGCTCAATGTGCTCAACGACCACATTGAGACCGTCCGCGCCGACGTGCAGGAGGCGTCCTCGGCAGACAGCCTGGCGGCTCGCGCGGCCGAGCTGGGCATGGTCCCCGCCGCGGCGCCGGGTGTCGTCGACCTGTCCGACTCCACCCTGGCGGGCGGCGCCGCAGCCGCCGAGGCGGACGACACCAAGTGAATCCGGTCAATCCGAGCAGACGGCGCGTCCTGCAGCTGATGGGGCTGACAGGATTCACCATGCTGGCCGGTACGACCGCCTGGCGGCAGGTGATCGAGGGCCCGAAACTGGCCGCCAAGGCCCAGGCCGAGCGAACCGTGGCCTGGGTCAACCGCGCCCCTCGGGGCGACATCCTCGGACGTGACGGTACGGTGCTGGCCTCCTCCGCAGTGTCCTACGACATCGGCGTGAACCAGGTCAAGATCGCCCAGTACGAGCGCATCGCGGACAGCGCCGACTCCGCGTCCGGGCGGGCCGACAACGAGGTGATCGGCCATGGCGCCGCGGCCGCCGCCGAGCAGCTGGCGGAGATCCTGGGCGTGGATGCCCAGGAGCTGGGCGCCAAGATGGTCGGGAGCTCCACCTACGAGGTCATCGCCGAGGCCGTCCCCCCGGACACCTGGCGGCGCATCAACGCCCTGGCGATACCCGGCGTCGAACCGGACCAGCGTACGCGGCGCATCTACCCGGCCGGCTCGGTCGCGGGCAATGTGCTGGGATACACCCACGAGGGCGAGGTGCGCGAGCTCATCGGCTCCGCCGGGCTGGAACTGACCCAGAACGAGGCGCTTACCGGTACTGACGGACGCGGCAGCGTGGAGATAGGCAAGTCCGGCGCCATCATCCCCACCGGCAGGCAGGAGGAGGTGCCGGCCACGGCCGGCACGACTGTGCGTACCACGATCAACCCCGATCTGCAGGTGATCGCCCAGGAGGCCGTCGACGAGGTCGTCAAGGCCCAGGGCGCCGACTGGGGCTGCGTGGTGGTCATGGAGCCGGCCACGGGCAAGCTGCTGGTGCTGGCCGACTCCGGGGCGGTAGACCCGTCCGACCCCGGGGCCACCCCCGAGGACTCGCGCAACGCCCGCAGCGTTCAGGCCATCTTCGAGCCCGGCAGCGTCGGCAAGGTGATCACCTTCGCAGCCGCCCTCGAGGAGGGCACCATGGATCCGGAGGACACGTGGACGGTTCCCTACACCTGGACCGCCGCCAACGGGCAGACCTTCCGCGACTCCCACTACCACGACACCCAGACCCTGACCTCCGCCGGGGTCCTGGCCGAGTCCTCGAACGTCGGTACCGTCCAGATCGGCGAGCAGCTCGACGACGAGGTCCGCTACAACTACCTCAGGCGGTTCGGCTACGGGGAGACCACCGGCATCGAGATGCCCGCCGAGTCCGCCGGCATGGTCAGTGCCGTGGCCGACTGGGACGACCGTACCAGGTACACCACCATGTTCGGGCAGGGCATTGCGGGTACCGCCCTCCAGGCCGTCCAGGTGCTGGCCACCGTCGCGAACAAGGGCGTGCGCATTGCTCCGCGGGTGGTGGACGCATGGATCGACGGCGAGGGCAACGAGACGCCGCAGGAGACTCCCGCCGGGCAGCGGGTGATCAGTGAGGCCACCGCCCAGACGCTCACGGAGATGCTCATCGGCGTCACCCAGGAAGGGGGCACGGCTGAGGCGGCCTCGATCGACGGCTACCTCGTGGCGGGGAAGACCGGGACCACGGAGATCCTCACCGAGGACGGCACGGTAGCCTCCTTCGTCGGCTTCACCCCGGCCCGCGACCCCGCCATCGCCGTCGCCGTCATCGTCTACCGGCCGGACGGCACCTACGGCGGTACCGTGTCAGCACCGGTCTTCCGCAAGGTGGCCCTGGCCGCCATGCACACCCTGGGCATCGCCCCGGATCCCAGTATCATCGCGGCCCAGGCTGCGGCAGAGGCCGACGCCGCCGTCGAGGCGGCGCAGGCCGAAAGCGCGGATGAGGGAGTATGAGTACCCTCGTCCTGGCATATGCTGCCTCGCGTTCGGCGGTCGTAACCGTCCTGTCACGATAGATTGGGGAGCCATGAGCAACCATGCCTACGAGTCGGCCGCCCGGCTGCGTCCGCATAAGTGTGCGCCCACGCCCTTGAGCGATCTCGCGCGAGCCTTCTCGCTGACCCCTGCCCGGCGCGAGGACGGCGGGACCGACTCGGTGGATGCGCTCGAGATCAGCGGTGTCAGCGTCGACTCCGGTGACGTCGCCGCCGGCGAGCTGTTCACCGCGCTGCCGGGTTTCAAGACTCACGGCGCGGCCTACGCCGCCGAGGCCGTCGCGGCGGGTGCCGTGGCCGTTCTGACCGATCCTGCGGGCGCAGACATGGTTCATGACCGCTGCCCGGGCACGCCGGTGCTGACCCACCCCGATCCGCGCGCGGTGGTCGGCCCACTGGCGGCCGCCGTGTACCACCACCCGGCCGAGCACGTACTGACCACCGCCGTCACCGGCACCAACGGCAAGACCACCACCTCGTACTTCCTTGATGCGATCATGACCGCTCACCGGGGCGCCTGCATGATTGCGGGAACCGTTGAGCTGCGCGTGGGCGGGCTGTCCGTCGAGTCCCCCCGTACCACTGTTGAGGCCCCCGTGCTGCAACGCATGCTCGCCCTGGCAGCGGAACAGGGTGTGGGCGCCGCCAGCCTGGAGGCCTCCAGCCACGCCATCGTGCTGCACCGCCTGGACGGCCTGGTGACGGACGTCGCCGGATTCACCAACCTGCAGCGTGACCACCTCGACTTCCACAAGACCATGCAGGAGTACCTGGACGCGAAGGCGCAGCTGTTCACGCCCGAGCACACCCGCCGCGCCGTCGTCTGCGTCGACGACCAGTGGGGAGCGCAACTGGCCGAGCGCATCGCCGCGGCCGGGCTGATCCCGGTGGACCGGGTGCGCGCCTACGCGGCCACCGCGGTCCCCGACCCCGACGGCACCGACTGGTGGGTGAGTGACGCCGCCGTGTCCATGACGGACTCGGCCACCACCTTCACCCTGCACGGGCCCGATGGTGAGAGCATCCTCGCCGCCTGCCCGCTGCCCGGACTCGTCAACGTACAGAACGCCGCGCTCGCCCTGGTCATGGCCATTCGTGCCGGCGTGCCGGCGCAGACCGCAGTGGCGGCCCTGGCCACCGCTCACAACATCCCCGGACGTATGCAGCGGATCAGCCAGCGCGACGGCGTACGCGGCACCTGCATCGTCGACTTCGCCCACACCCCCGACGCCATGGAGCTGACCCTCAAGGCCGTGCGCCAGATCACTCCCGGGCGCCTCATCGTCGTCTTCGGATCCGATGGCGATCGTGACCGTGGCAAACGTCCCATGCTGGGTAAGGTCTGCGCCCGCCTGGCAGACGTGCTCGTGGTCACCGATGAGAACCCCCGCAGCGAGGACCCCCAGTCAATCCGGGACGCGATCCTGGCCGGTGTGCGCGCCGTGCGCCCGGACCTGAACGACGTCGAGGAGATCACCACCTGGCGGGGTGACGCGGTGCGTCGTGGCGTGGAGCTGTGCGGCCCGCAGGACACGGTCATCGTCACCGGCAAGGGGCACGAGCCCTTCCTGGAGATCGCCGACGAGTTCATCCGTTACAACGACGCCCCCGTCATGCGCGAGGCCGTCATCGCCAAGTGGGGGGAGCCCGCATGATTGAGCGCTCTCTGGCCCAGATCGCGGCCTTCACCGGGGGCGAGCTGCTGCCCGCCGACGCCGCTCCCGCGCCGGGGGCGCAGACCGCCTCCGCAGTGGTGACGGACTCCCGCCGGGTGGGCCCCGGGGCCCTGTTCGTCGCCCTGGCGGGCGAACGCACCGACGGGCACGCCCACGTCGGCACGGCCGCGGCAGCCGGTGCGGCCGCCGCACTGGTCAGTGACGCGTCCACTGCTCGCGCCTCACTGAGTGCCGCGGGAGCCGCGCTGCCGCTGATCGTGGTGCCGGACACCGTGGCCGCGCTGGGGGCACTCGCCCGGGAGCACCTGGCCGACCTGCGCCGACGGGCGGAGGAAGGCGGTGGGAGCCTCACCGTCGTCGCCGTAACCGGCTCGGTGGGTAAGACCACCACTAAGGACCTGACGCGGCAGCTGCTGGCCTCTCAGGCCTCCACCGTCGCGCCGATCGCCTCCTTCAACAACGAGATCGGCCTGCCCCTGACCGTCCTGGAGACCAGCGGCGACACCCGCTACCTGGTGCTGGAGATGGGTGCCTCCGGACCCGGCCACATCGACTACCTGACGGAGATCGCGCCGCTGGACGCCGCCGCCGTGCTCATGGTCGGCCATGCGCACATGGAGGGCTTCGGATCGGTGGACGGGGTGGCCCGCGCCAAGAGCGAGATCGTCCGCGGCCTCCTGCCCACCGGCACGGCCGTGCTCAACCTCGACGACCCCCGCACCGCCGCCATGGCGGAACTGGCGCCGCAGGTACTGACCTTCTCCGCCGTGGGCGCACCGGATGCGGCCATCCGGGTCGGCGCCGTGGAGCTCGACGCCTCCGCCCACGCCGTCTTCGACCTGTTCCTGCCCGGGCTGGACGAGCCCCGGCGACTGCGGCTGGCGGTGCCGGGTGCGCACAACGTCGCCAATGCGCTCGCCGCCGCAGGCCTGGCGCTCGCCGCCGGCGTCGCTCCCGAGCACGTCGCCGACCAGCTCTCCGCCGCCCGCCTGGAGAGCCCTCACCGCATGGATGTCACCACCCTTCTGGGGCGGGACCTGCTGCTGATAGACGACTCCTACAACGCCAATATCGACTCCATGACCGCGGCCCTCGCAGCCCTGAAGTCGCTTGCGGGCGAGCGGCGCAGGGTCGCCATCATCTCCGAGATGCTGGAACTGGGCGAATCCTCCGTCGCGGACCACACCCGCACCGGTGAGCTCGCCGCCGAGTGCGGCGTCGGTCTGCTGCTGACCGTCGGTGCCGGCGCGGCGCCCGCCGCGGCCGCCGCCCGCGCCGCTGGAGTGAGCACGCTTGAACTGGAGGACGCCGACGCGGCCCTGGCGGTCCTGGACTCGCCGGACGGCCCACTTCACGACGGCGACGCCGTCCTGGTCAAGGGATCCAACGGGTCGGGCGCCTGGCGCCTGGCCGACCACCTCCGCGACAGCCTCAAGGAGAAGCACGCCCAATGACAGCAATCCTCGTGTCAGCGGCGGTAGCCCTGCTGGTGGCGCTACTAGGCACGCCTCTGCTCATCCGCTTCCTGCAGAAGCGGGAGTACGGGCAGTTCATCCGCCAGGACGGTCCGCAGGGACACTTCACCAAACGCGGCACCCCCACCATGGGGGGACTGGTCATCATCATCGCGACCGTGCTCGGCTACGCGGTGGCGAACCTGATCGAGTTGCGCTCCCCGCACGCCAGCGGTGTGCTACTGCTGTTCCTCATAGTCGGCCTGGGACTGATCGGCTTCATGGACGACTTCGAGAAGATCTCCAAACAGCGGTCGCTGGGACTGAGCCCGTGGCAGAAGATCCTCGGGCAGGCATTCATCGGCATCACCTTCTCGGTGGCCGCGCTGAACTTCGCCAACCGCAACGGCCTGACCCCGGCGTCCACACGGATCTCCTTCGCCCGTGACTCAGGCCTGGACCTCGCCTTCGCGGGCGCGATCGTCGGAATCGTCCTGTTCACCATCTGGTCCAACTTCCTGATCACCGCCTGGTCCAATGCGGTCAACCTGACCGACGGCCTCGATGGCCTGGCGGCAGGCTGCTCCGCAATGGTGTTCGCCGCATACACCCTCAT